>JAKEEQ010000002.1 GCA_022616515.1 Chloroflexota bacterium
ATTGTATTACCTGCCACAACCGGATTGCCCATCTGATTGACAACCCGATTGATGCGGTCGATGCGGCGCTGCACGATGGCGCAATCTCGGCGGATATTCTATTTATCCGCTCCCGCTCGGTGGAACTACTCAGTGAGGAATACGCCTCCACCGGGGATGCCTATGTCGCGCTGGAAACACTTGATGAGTACTATGCGGAAAATTACGCAGAGTTCTATGCCGACAACAGCGATCTGGTGCTGACGGCTGTTGACTTCTTGAAGGACCTCTACGATGACCGCACCTTCCCGGAACAGGAGTTGGACTGGCAAACCCATCCCAATAACATCGGGCATCGCGAATCGCCGGGCTGTTTCCGCTGTCATGACGGGCAGCATTTGAACGCGGCGCAGGAAGCCATTCGCCTGGAATGTAATCTCTGTCACTCCATCCCGCAAGTTATCCGCCCCAACGACATTGAACCGGCTATTCCGCTGGCAACAGGCATCGAGCCAGAATCGCACCTCGACTCCACATGGATTAGCCGCCATCACGTAGCCTTTGATGCTACCTGTGCCAACTGCCACACGGTAATCAATCCGGGCGGTTTTGATGACAGCAGCTTCTGTTCTAACAGTGCCTGTCACGGCGCTAGTTGGAAATATGCGGGCTTTGATGCACCGGGTCTGGCGACGACACTCGGCATTTTCCCGGTCGTTGCCGAGCCGCTGCTGGAAGATTTTGAAGGCGAGCCGACCTACGAGATTCTACAGCCACTGTTTAACCAGCAGTGTTCCGCCTGTCACGGGGCAGTTCCCACGAACGAACTGCGCGTGACCGATTTCGCCAGCATCATGGCGGGCAGCGTCAACGGTCCGGTCATTGTAGCGGGATCACCGGAGGAAAGCCGCATTGTCGAGGTGCTGCAAGCCGGGCATTTTGCCGAACTGACCGATCATCAGATGGAACTGCTGGTTGAATGGATTGCCAGCGGTGCGCCTGAGACATAAAAAATCCCGATACCAGGGCACCTGAGATATGCCGGATTGGTATTGCAGCCAGTTTTCGGCCTCATAATGGGGTGAGTGTAAAAGACACTTACCCCACAGCCATAAAGACTTTATTGAATTTGTTGTTAAACGCAAAAAAATTCGTTACAGTAATTTCATGACATCGAAGTAAGGCAAAGGGTACTGGGAGAAGATGCTGTCGGCAAGAACAGCACAGAAAAGGGCAATTTGTCTGGGGTTTATGACTCTGGGTATGGTTTTGATTCTGCTGAGTTTTGCTCACATTTCTGAGGCAAAATCATCATCTCTCACCGCAGTAACAGCCCTCGAACCTGAAGTACCATGTGATGTGTGTTTTGAAGAGACCGTGCAGGCAGAACAGGCGTCGGTCAGGCAGGCTCTGCAAACGGTATCTGCGGGTGCACTTGATCTACAGTGGCAATCGTTCAGTTCGTTACACCGTGCTGAACTGGACGACGTCGAACGAATGCTGGCGAATGCCCGGCAACTACTCCGCGCTGGCGATGCCAATGCCGCACGGGCACTGATAGACCATGCACAGGCACTGGTGAAACAGATTGAAGGACAGGGCCGCCTCATTGAACAGCGGCAGCGTAGCCCCTTTAACATTGTAGCCGTTCTGTCTCAAAAATCTGTATTCGACGACCGTTTCAATCGGTACGTTGTTGGCAGGGTCCACATTGCCAGTCAGCCGCTGGCGCGAGTCGAAAATGATCGCGTGTTGACGGTCCATACCGAAGACATGCACCGTCGTGCGCCGCCATCCGACGAAGCGTCTGCTTCATTTAATACCCATAACCTGACTACTCAATCCACGAAGATTGCCGTCTTTGGACGTGCAATCTTTTTTTATTCTTATTCGCCAGAGAAATGCACGGGTGCTGACCGCTCGCCCGGTGATTTCGTATAGGCTTTGCCTGAAAGGATTACTTACATGAGAAGGAAGTTTATCGCTTTATTGCTCGTCGCTACCGGGTTGGTGCTCGTCTTCGGCGTCGCCACCGCCAGCGAGACCGAGCAGACATCAACTGTCGTTCCGAATCAGCCGCCGGATGGGGCGGAATATGTGGGTGAACAGACCTGCTTCCAGTGTCACGGGCAATCATATCGTGACTGGCAGCAAACCCCACACGCGATGGCTGAAGAGCCAGTCGGCTGTGAATCCTGTCATGGTCCGGGCAGCGTCCATGTGGAGACCGCACAATCTACCGATTTGAGCGATCCCAACAGTGAAACTGTCCGTGAACTGCGCCAAACCATCGTCAAAACGGTTGACGCGGCGGTATGTGGTCAATGCCATGCGGTTAACGACGCTGGTGAGCGCTCAGCAGGTTACCTGCCCGGTACGGATTTGAGCGCAGTCTTCACACTGGCTGATCCAGCCAATGAAGACGTCTTCTGGCCGACCGGGCATGAGAAGTTGCCAGGCACCCAGTATAACGGCTGGGTTGTTTCAAGACACGCCAATGCTTTGCCAACGATCACCGAGGCCGGGTTCGCAAGGGAAGAGTGTCTGGCCTGCCACAGCACTGACTTCAATTTCCAGAACCCAACCTTTGAGCAGGATGTCGTAACGCTGGAAAATGCTCAGTTTGGCATCACCTGTGTCCAGTGCCACTCGCCACACGGTGCGCTGGCAGAACCGCAACTGCGGTTTGAAGCCTATGACCTGTGCGTAAGCTGTCACACCGGTACCGATCTGGGGAATAATCCCATTCGTGTGGGCGGTACGGTCCATCACCCAATGCGTGAAATGTTTGAGGGCATCTCATTCCTCGGCCTGGATCCCAATCCAAGCCCGCACTTTGCCAATGAAGCCTATGGCCCAATTTGCTCATCGTGCCATATGCCGCAGACCGTTGTGATTGACGAGGAAAATTCGGCAGCCAGCCACACCTGGCTGGTCATCATCCCGACTGATGCCGCAGAAGGCCAACCCGATTCGTGCACGGGCTGCCATTCCGTCGAACGCAATCCTGACAACACGCCTGAAAATCTGACTTTCGTCATTGAAGATATTCAGGAAGACACAATGGGGCGTGTTGAAGACATCCGTGCTGAACTTGATCCTATCGTTGAAGAGCAGGGTTGGGATCCAGAAGCTGAAGAAAAATCCGAAGCACAGCTCACCGCTGAGCGCATCCACACGCTCGTTTCCTTCGTTGAAGCCGATGGTAGCTGGGGTTTCCACAATCCGGGCTACGCTGACGACATTCTCAGTGAAGCCGAGGATTTGCTGGACGAGTTGTTCGATCTCATTGAAGAATAAACGAATCCGGCTTATGCGGTAAACGGTCCATAAGTCTGGAAAAGCAGGGGGAGAGGCAGTCGTTTCTCCCCTTTGCTTTGTCGTGACATCTCAAAAGTCGAGCTTTTCAGCGACACCAGCGATGACATTTCTCACTACTTCTGCCCCTGCACACTGGCATATACTTGGGTGGTCCGTCATGTGAGGAATTTGCCATGTCAAAATCACTTCCTTCTGTTGTTCTACTCGTCATCGCCCTCACCATCATCTCGTCAGTCTATGCCTACCTCCGCGCCGAGACCTTGACAGCCACTGACCAGCTTGAAGACAAGGGGCTGTCGGTGGCGCGGCGTGACACTGCCGTATTTTATGCCGGGGTGGCTGTGGTGGTGGGCATCATTGGATTTTTTGTTTTTCGCGCCATGCACAACGCCTCACCCGACTCTGCGCAAAACCAGTTTCTCTATCTCGCTATCGGCATCGGGGCTGCTTTAGAAATAATGGGCGCAATCGTATTTAAGATGAGAGGTCTTGCCGACCTGACCGTCCTGCATACGCTCTATATCGCGGCCTATGGATGGCTGTTGCCATTTGTCACGCCTGCGTAAATTATTAGAATTGACGGGTCAAGGACGCGCCGTTGCACGTCCCATGCGTGTAAAGTTAAGCAGAAAACGGCTCCAGAAGGGGAAAAACGGCAGGTGAGCAATTCCCTCTCCATTCATGGGGAGGGTTAGGGAGGGGCTGGTTTTGGGCGATAGG
>JAKEEQ010000535.1 GCA_022616515.1 Chloroflexota bacterium
CCGGCGGATCGCTACCCGGATGTCCTGCGCTTTGCGATTGCCTTTCGGCGGGCGCTTCAGGATCGGGAGACCACAACCGTCACAATTGGCGCGGAGATCGATCCCAAATTGTCCACCACCGAAATTAGCAGCATGATTGCCGAAGCAACCAACCCATATAAGGGGCTGCGGGCCTTTGAACAGGCGGATGCTGATGATTTTTTCGGACGAATGAAGCTAATTGAACAGATACTGGCCCGGCTGAACGGGGCAGGTGTTTCTGGACGGTTCGTGGCACTGGTCGGACCGAGTGGCAGCGGTAAATCGAGTGTTATCAACGCCGGGGTTTTGCCTGCACTGCGCGACGCCGAAGACAGGTATTACGTTGTGGAGATGGTGCCGGGTGCCCAGCCGCTCACCGAACTCGCCTCAGCGTTGCTGCGACTGGCCGTGAAACCCATTGCAGACCTCCAGCGGCAACTGGAAACCGATGAGATGGGCCTGCATAAGGCACTCCCCCGGATTTTACCTGACGAACAGGGAGAAGTGGTGCTGTTTATTGATCAATTTGAAGAAATCTTTACCCTGAGCACTAACCCACAGGTCACCACCCATTTCCTCAACAGCCTTATCAAAGCTGTAACCGCCGAAGACAGCCGCTTACGCCTGATTGTCACGATTCGCGCGGATTTTTACGACCGTCCGCTGCTGCGCCCCGGTTTCAGCGAATTGATGCGACAGTGTACCGAAGTCGTTATTCCCTTAAACGCCGACGAATTGCAGGCGGCTATCTCAAGGCCCGCTGAACGAGTCGGGGTGGCCCTTGAGCCGGGTCTGGTGGCGGCCATCGTCACCGAAGTTGCCGACGAACCGGGGACCCTCCCCCTGCTGCAATATGCCCTGACCGAACTCTTCGAAAAGCGCCAGAACAACATGATGACGCTGGCATCGTATCGTGAGATTGAAGGGGCGCTGGGGGCACTGGCTCGACGCGCCGATACCCTCTACCAGTCGTTGGATACCGATACACAGCATATGGTCAAGCAGCTATTTTTGCGGCTGGTTACACTCGGTGAAGGCACCGAAGACACCCGCCGCCGTGTGACTCTAACAGAGCTGAACGAACTGAGCACATCCGGCGTTGAACTCAGCGAGGTCATTGATCTGTTTGGCAAACACCGCCTGCTGACCTTTGACCGCGACCCCATCAATCGAATCCCCACCATTGAAGTAGCCCATGAGGCATTGCTGCGCAAGTGGGCAACGCTGCGCCAGTGGCTGGACGACAGCCGCGAAGATTTGCGTATGCAGCAGCGGCTGGCTGGACGGGCCGTTGAGTGGTTTGATGCAGGCCGTGATCCAAGCTTTTTGCTGCGTGGAACACAGTTGGACCAGACACGTCGCTGGTCTGAGGAAACCGAATTGATCCTGACTCTGACGGAAAAAACGTTTCTGGAGGCCAGCGTCGCCGAGCACGAAGCACGGCTGGCGAAAGAGCGTGCCCAGCAGGAACGCGAAGCCAGACTCGAACAGCGTAACCGCCAGCGTTTGCGATGGTTTGCGGGTGTAATGGGAATCATGGCGGTTATCGGTCTACTGCTGGCGCTGTTTGCCTATTCACAGCAGCAAACGGCCCAGCAGCAGCGTGACCGTGCCGAACGGCGTGCCGATGAAGTGCAGAGTTTGCGGCTGGCAAGCGATGCCCGGCAGGCACTCGATAACCGCGATCCTGATCTGGCACTGGCCCTCGCCTATGAAGCCATCCAGATTGAGGAGCCACCCCAGCAGGTGCAGCGATTATTCTCCCAGATTGCCACATCAAACCGCACGCGCCGCGTTCTGAAACCGGATGATGGCAACACCGTCTGGCGGGTCGTGGTCACCCCGGATGAACGGTATCTGATTGCCAGCATTGGCAGCCCACCCAACTTGCCCGGCATCGAAAAGACGATAGGTATGTGGGACCTTGAAACTGGTGAGCTTGTGCGCGAATTTCAGGGGCACACCGAACTGGCTTTGGGGCTGGCGGTTAGCCCGGATGGGCAATTTTTACTGAGCAGTTCGTATGATAATACCCTGCGCATCTGGGATATTGAAACGGGTGAACAACTGCGTCAGTTTGACATGGAAGCCGGGGAAGGATTGGGCCGCGTCGCAATCAGCCCGGATGGCACAACCTTTGCTGCCAAGTCCGAAGACGGCACAATCCGGGTGCGCGATTGGGAAACAGGCGAAGTTCTTCAGGAAATGCAGGGCAGTGTCAACTTTGGGTTCGTAGTTAATATCACTTACAGTCCGGACGGCACGAGCCTATTGGCTGGCTCAAATGAAGATGGTTTGGAATGGTGGGACCTGACCACCAGCGAACTGCTGGCAACGTTGGACGACGAGGACACCGCGCGAGTCGATGCGCTGGCTTTTATGCCCGATGGCAAACAGGCATTGGTCTCGGTCGAAACGGGCGAAATACTTTTGTGGGACCTCGAAAACGAGACGATTGAGCGGCGTTTTGAAGGACACACGGCGTCATTGCTCACGCTGGATGTCTCCGATGATGGCAAAACGATGATTTCCGCCTCATCCGATGGCAGTTTGATTGTCTGGAACATCGCCAGTGCCTCGATTCGCTACTATCTGTACGGGCACAACAGCGAAGTCAATGATGTGACCCTGTTGCAAAATGGGGAGTTCGCCATTTCCGGGGCGGTTGATGGTGGGGTTCGCCTGTGGGATTTGGGCCGCGATCTGGCTGTGAATACTTATCTGGATCCGCAGGGCAACGGCTTGCTCGGCATTGACCTCAGCCCGGATGGTCAATATCTGGCAATTGGCGTTGGCAATGTACGATTATTGGGCCAATCCCCGGCTGAATTCAACGGCATCTATCTCTGGGATACGCGGAATTGGGAGCTGGTGAGACGTCTGGAAGGCCATACGGGTGCCGTGCTGGGGGTCGTCTTCAGCCCGGAAGGTGAATCACTGGCGTCGGTTGCCGAAGATGGCACGCTACGCCTGTGGGATGTGGACTCCGGTGAAGAAATCCGGCTGATTGAGCCGGGCAGCGGGGCCATTTACGGCGTCGCCTTCAGTCCCGACGGACGGCAACTGCTGACGGGCAGCCTGTTTGCCGATGTCGCAACACTGTGGGATGTTCAGACCGGCGAAGCAATCCGCCAGTTTGCCGGGCATGAGGCGGCGGTGCTGGGCGTTGCCTTTAGCCCCGATGGCAAAACGGCGGTATCTGGCTCCTTCGATAATTCGGTGCGAGTATGGGATGTCGAAACGGGTGAACAACTGAGTGTCTTTGATGCGCATGAAGGCTGGGTATTCACGGTCAGTTTCACACCCGACGGACAAAATGTGCTCTCCGGGGGATTTGATGGCAGTGTCTATCTATGGGATGTCGAGACGGGGGACATCATCCACCAATTTGCCGGGCATAACAGCGAGGTGCAGGGCGTGACGATTAATGACGAGGGTACGCTCGGTATCTCGGCGTCATGGGATGGCACGGCCATTCTGTGGGATCTGGTGACGGGGCAGTCCATCCATCGCTTTGAAGCGGAGGCCGATACCGTCTACCATACCGTCTTCAGCCCGGACAACGAAGCGGTTTATGCTACTACCAGTGGGGCAACCTTGCTTGAGTGGAGCATTCCGGCTCAGGGGTCACTGGATGACATTGTCGAGTGGACACTGGCGAATCGCTATATCCATGAGTTTAGCTGTGCCGAGCGTGTCGAATATGCCATTGAACCATATTGCGAGTAGCCATGAGGCACGCTTGCGATTAACGCGCTATGCTGGTTTTCCCTGTCTGCCAAAGATAGCTCATCAAATCCTGATCGAACGTCGGTGCACCGAGATCATATAGGGCACGTAAAATCTGAGCGCGGTGGTCCGTGCCGTGATTGACAATATGCACCAACACCTGCCACGCCGTGACACGCTGTGGGCCGGGCGCGGGTGGCGGATGCCAGATGTATTCTTGCTGCAATGCCGCCTCGTCAATTTGGTTGATGAAATTCAGGATATGGGCTTCACCGGCGTTATACTCGATGCGCACGGCGGCGCGGGTCGGAAAGTCTTCCGGTTGCAGGAGAGGCAGACGGTCTTTCCGTTCGAGAAACGCAATCCAGCTTGCATCGTCGTCCACCAGATGCACCATATGATTGCGCACCGACCCCCACGAATACGGAATCTCTTGCACAAACTGCTCATCGCTGAGCGTCATGATGCTGTCCCACACCTCGCGATAACGCCCATAGTGATAGTCAATTAGGGTCTGGATAGCTGGTACATTCATGCAGGTTCCCTTAGATGTGGTGATGTCATATCCCATTACAGAGTGCTACTCATCCAGAAATTCGCCATACACTGCGATATTGACCACACCCGTATTGCCACCCGTCGTATTGACCAGATCAAATCGTAAAGTCTGAGCCTCGATTTCCACCTCAAACTCATAGGCTTCATCGGCATCGGGCAGTTCAAAAGGACCATACACCGTGCCGTCTTCGGTGATAATCGTGAATTCCAGCGTTATCGACGAGCCATCATTCATGGCCCGTGACCAGAACTCGACGCTATGAATACGCGCTTTTTGTGCCAGTTCAACCTCAATCCACGCCTCATCGCCATCCCCGGCGGATGACCACTGTGTATTCGGGTTGTCATCAAAGGCCATACCCGCTCCCCAGCGTTCATCAATCGTCGCATCACCGAAGGCACTGCTGAACCCGGTGACAGTTGCGCCGAGGTCGGGTGAGGCGAGATTAGTCGTCGCTTCTTCCTCAAAAGCGGGCGTAGTAAAGGTCATCACGTCCGAGATATACAGCACACCGTCGTCATCAAAGCCCTGTACGCGGAAGTAATAAGTCGTTTCAGGTTTGAGGCCGTTCAACAGCGGATTGTGCACGGAATGTGTTCCGCCCGCCATATCCTGATCCAGTGATAAAGTACCGAATTCCTCTGTTTCACCATACACAATCGTGCAGGCCACTGGCACACTTGTCTCAATGGACAGTGAGGCAGTCCCATCGCTGGCGAAATTGGTTACCAACAGGTCGGTATCCACAATATCCTCGACGGGGCGAATGACGTAATGGCTCAGCCGCTCTTTAATAAGTTCTTCGTCCTCATCATCGCCGTCTTGCGCTGACGCGGGTTGGACAATCGCCCACACGCCAAGCGCAATCACAAATAGCAAACTTCCAATCAACATTATACGTTTCATTACGATAACTCCTTTCACACAGTAGTCGCGTAAGGTGCAATGTGGCAAAATATCACCCGGGAGGAGAGACTATGATTCACCTGAACGCTTATGAAGCCACCACCTACCAATCCCTGACGCTGGCTGAGGCCAGTGAATTACAAAATTACACCAATCGTTATCCGACGCTGTGGATAAAAACCGCTGAGTCAACGCCGGAATTAGCCCGCCAGCTAAACCTTGATATACGCCTGCTGGAAACCACCATACCCGGCATGTTCACCTACCAGCACACGGCAGTCGTTGTGATTCCTGAGCGGACCACGATGCTTATTACCCCGCGTCTGGTCCTGACGATAGGCCAGCCCATTGACCTGCCCGCCGACGCCATTCCGCAGAGTTCGGCCCATCTGGCGATGCTCCTGCTGTCGGCCCTCACTGGCGAATTGGCGGGAGAGTACGAAACACTGCGACGCGATTTGCTTGGGCTGCGACAGGGCAATCCCACTCCGCCACAGATTCTGGCACTGCAAGATCGCATCCGAGAGGCGTTAGGGATAGCTCAGCAGCTCACTGACGATTTTGCACAGTATAAATCTCACCCCCTGTTCGAGAAGGCCACGCTGGAAGCCACGTTGCTATTACAGCAGATGCGGGCAGTGAGTTACCAGCTCACTGTGCTCAATTACTGGCAGGTGGATGATCTGTGGAAAGTGGCGCAAAGCCAACCCGCGCAGGCTGGCTTTACCCGTAATGACATGATTTTTGCGGGGCTGTTCATTCTGGCGATTCTGGTTGCCGCGCTGACTTAATGGGCGGCGAAAAACGCCTGTAGCTCACTGATAAAGTGGTCAAATCGCTCGAAGGGAATGAAGTGCCCGCTGTCCTCAAAATGTGAGTGCTGCCCGTGTTGCCAGTTTTCCTTGAACGTAGCCAGCCCGATTTTGACCTGCTCCGGGGCCATCATGGGTCGCGCCGTCATGAGCAGTATCGGGCATTGGATTCGGGCAATGGTGTCTGCGTCTTCACATAGATAGCCCAGCGTCCCCATGTGCTTATAAAAACGTGTATCAAAGCCGACGTGACCTTCCACAAAGCCGACGTAATCTTCCTCTTGCGGAAGTGGTGCGCCCGGTGGCAGCAAATTCAACCCGGCCCGCATCTTTTCTTCATGTGACCCGCTGCGGATGGTGGCAATCGCAGCGAGGACGGGCTGCATGGGTTGGCTACATTGTGCAAAAAGAATTGGTGCGATAGCGTGGATAATGCTACAATCGCCAGCATGATAAGACCAATGCGCATTGCCGTCGGCTCAACCAATCCAGTCAAGCTGCGGGCAGCACGAGTTATCCTGTCACAGCTTTATCCTGCGGCGACCTTTACCGCTATTGATGTACCGTCTGGCGTGTCGGACCAACCGTGGGGCGATGAAGAAACACGCCGGGGAGCCATTAATCGTGCCCGCGCCGCCTTGCGCGAAACCAATGCCGATTTAGCGGTCGGGCTGGAAGGTGGCGTACAGGATACCGAAGTCGGCATGTTTACCTGTGCATGGTGCGCCATTGTTGACCGGGAGGGTCGGCTGGGTGTGGGTGGCAGTTCATGCACCCAATTACCTGACCGGGTGGCCCAACAGGTCCGCGCCGGGGACGAACTGGGCACGGCAATGGATGCGCTGACGGGTGAAACAGGCATAAAGTATAAGGGTGGAGCGATTGGCGTTTTGACCGGGGGCTTGCAAACACGGCAATCCGCCTATGAAGTGATTATATCAATGGCATTATCGCCATTTTTACGTCCTGAATGGTACGGAAAGGCAACGTAATTTTATGAATCGCAAATTATTCTTCTTGCTTGTGATTCTGGTGCTGGCAGTGTCGGCCTGTGATCTGGGCAGCAGTGAAGAGGATTTTGAAGCACCGGATGAACCTCAGGTGCGGCTGGCCTCGTCCAACAGCAGTGTCGATGGCGAAACCGTGGTCACCTGTTTACCGCAGGGACGCGATAATGTCGTGTGTGAACTGGGCAGCGATAACTTGCCAGCCCAGACCTTAGCCCTGACCGATGGCGCACAGCCGCTCAGTGTCCAGATCGGTGATGAATTGGGCGAACCTACCCTGATTGAAATCCAGTCACGCGATACCGACGCCAGCGGCAATCCAACGTTTGCCACCACCATTGGCAGCGGAGAAAGTTTTACACTCGGCATGGGCGATGGTTTTTATGTGCTGGATGTGACGGCGCGATATGATGATGTCGAAGGGCAGGGGGCCAGCGTTACGACCTCGTTCGCGGTAACAATTGGGCAGGGTGTTGCCATTGGCACGACGCCAAACGCGGAAGACAATGCTACCGCCACGACTGAGGCTATTATTGACGCTACCGCCACGGCTATGGTGGGCGACGAACCAACCGAAACCGAGCAATCGGGTGGGGTGACGCCCGCGCCAGAAGAGGAAACGTCAACCCCATCGGATGACGAGGAGCCAACCCTCAACGCTACCCAGATGGCTGCTACCCTGATCGAAGAATTTGCCGAGACGGAAACGGCAGCCGTGAGCGGCGTTGATGAGACCGAAACACCATCCGATGTAGAAGCAACCTTAAGTGAACCGGAAATCACGGCGACATTTGTGATGGGTACATTGAACGCAACCCTGACCGAAGGCGCGAGTGTGGTTGAAGTTACCGACACCCCGGCCGATGTTGTGACCGAAGAGCCAACCATTGCGCCGACTGACACTATCGAATCGACGGAAGAACCGCCGCAGCAAGCCACGCCGACTTTCACCCCATTCCAGCCGCAAGCGACCGACACGCCCGAAGAAGTGGACGAAGCCACACCGACGTTTACACCTTTCCAGCCCCAGGCGACCGATACACCTGAGGAAGTTGTCGAGGTTACACCGTCCTTCACACCCTTCGTGCCAACCGAGACACCGGTAGACACCGCTGTACCAACGGACATTCCACCGACGGCAACCGCTGCGGAAGCGACGCCTCCACCGCCCGCTACACCAACACCGGGCGAGATTGAACTGCCCGAAGGCGCACCAGAAATTGAAGTGGCAGTATCAGGTTTGCTTTACCAACCCGCCAGTGTGGAATATTGTGAGGGTGAAGCGTGTGAGGTTTCGACGTTCCCATCACGGCGCATTCAGGCCCGCCCCAACAACGCCGTGACGGTGCGCGTTCCGGGTGCGCGTCCACAGGGTATGCGCTTTGCTATCCTGAATCGCTCGACATTTGACTCGGTGT
This sequence comes from Chloroflexota bacterium, assembly GCA_022616515.1. Classification (GTDB taxonomy): domain Bacteria; phylum Chloroflexota; class Anaerolineae; order Aggregatilineales; family J027; genus JAKEEQ01. The sequence continues at coordinate 8,453 of JAKEEQ010000535.1, forward strand.
TTGAAGGGACACGCGGCAGCAGCAACGCCTACCTGTTCAATGTGAGTGTACCGAACGCGGGGCTTTATATCATCGAAATTGAACTGACCTACGAGAACAACATCGTCATTTCGTACCTGTATCAATTGCAGGTGCGCTAACGACTGTTCGGTTACAAAAAGCGCAAAATGTGGACTGCATGGCAGAGCATAACCATTTTTCCCCTCCCTAAGCCTCATGTCCCCTCTGTCGCGTTAGCGACAGAGGGGGAAGTGTGCCATCACTGTCGCACCAGAGGGGTTTATTTCATATTTCACATTTTGCGTAAAAACGAAACCGCCTCCAATAGTGGGGCGGTTTTTTTTGTTTTAATTTGCACATGTAAATCAGGCAGGTTGTTGATCTCGCCGCCGTCGCGACTGATAACCCATCACGATAAAAACACCGATCACGCCCAGCAGGGTGACGCCGGTGATGCCTGCTCCCACAATAAATGTATCCGGTATGTAGCGCAGAACGATTCGATGCTGCCCCGGTTCCAGATATATACCCGTCAAGCCGCCAAATGTGCGCAAGACTTCAACCTCTTCACCATCAATCGTCGCCTGCCAGCCTGTTACATACGGCAAGGCAAAACTGGCAACCGCCGGGCTATCCGTTTCAGTCTGCAATTCGATGTACTCCGGCTCGAAGGTCAGCAGGTTAATCTGACCTGTGCCGTCTCCTGATAAATCGTCCGGCAAATCGTCTTCTACAATCACCGTCTCGCGCAGCGGGAACGCCGGGTCTGCCACTTTATCCCATGCCGCTTCCGGGCTGGATACCCGCTCACTGTCATAATACAGCAGCGCAAACGCTCTTGGATTGGTCAGGCGGTGAATGTTAAAACGACCCACACCATCCTGCCCCGCGCCAATCCACTGGTTGGGCACGGGCAAATCATCCTCGCCGCTCGTCACTACCTGCACCCCCAATAACTCCCAGCGCCGCTCAGGGGCCAGTTGGTACAGGTAGAATTCAAGGGCTTTCGGGCGAAGCGGGCCATTTCCAAATGTATCCGGCACACGATACAGCGTGCCATAACTGTTGCCAATACCGCGCATCCCGTCCACTGTCTGCCCGTTCCATACATTATCCCGGATGATCGACACATAATCGGCTTCACCGATCCGCTCATGGGCCGGGATGGGGTCGAAGTTGAAGGGATTATTCATGTTGATGCTGAACAGGTCGAAGATGAGCAGGGCCGCAATTGCCCACCCCCAGCGGAGATCGCCCTGCAACATCCGCCACAGAATAAGCAGGCTGGCAAGGCTCAACCCGAAGGCCAGCATCGCGCTCTGGGCCGAGGCATTCTCGATAGAATCGCCCGGCCTGTCCAACCGCGCCACGAAAAACACCCCTGCGAAAATCCCGCAGACAACCACCAGCCCGGCCCAGCCGACGATCACATAACGTTTGGACCGCACATCCCACGCGGCATCCAGCAGCAACTGTGCGCCGCGTGCCGCCAGCACCGCCATCGCTGCCGTCAACATCACGACCGCCCGCTCCTGAAAGCGGAAAAAGGTGAAGCCGGGCACAAAAACGTAAAAGATGCTGTAAACGACGGTGCGCTGACCGAAAGCTAGCAGCAGAGAGACCATCGCCGTGCCGACCCAGAAGCCCTCACCCCCCCGCCACAGCGCCAATCCCACCAGTGCCAGACTGATGATGCCGATATATAAAGGTGCCCAATCGCCCAGAATGCGCGGAAAAAGGATCATGCCCAGTTCATGAAATTGAAAGCCGCTGCCTTTGTGGTCGATGCTGAAATCAGCGCGGGTGGTCTGCATTTGGTATTCGGCGGTAGGCAGTGTCTGAATGGCACTCAGCCCTACTCCGATAATGGCAAATATAAACAGTACGAGCAGTATTCTGGACCACCGCAGTCCCCATAAGCGATATATCAAACGCTCTATGTGAAATAGGGTTGACAAAAAAGAACTGTCTCCCAAGATGGGAAGTCAGCAAACCAACCAACTTAGGAGGACAGTTCAATGACAA
>JAKEEQ010000536.1 GCA_022616515.1 Chloroflexota bacterium
ATCGGGTGTGCCAGCAACGGCAGCCCGATGGGCAACAGGCGACTGCCGGTTTGCCCGCTCCTGGAGCGATCTTGTGCTTAAGTTTACACGCATGGGACGCCCCGTTGGGCGTCCGCCATTTGCGGTCTCTAGACTACTTTACACGCTTACGTTGTCTGACCACCTTTCAAACACCCCACCAGAAAACAGCCGGAACAGCACGCAAATTCTACCCCCTTCGACTCTCTCCTGCAAACGGACGAGATAGCCAATTACCGCTTTAATAAAAGGTTTCTTGCTGCTGACCGCGTTCCGTGAGACTTACTTCTGTTATAATGCAGGCACAGGGAAACGAGCATGGGGTGGTGACCAATGGAAAAGACGCTGCTGGCGACCAAAGTACGAGTTCCGCCACAACCGAATCGTACCGTACAGCGTGAACGTCTGATTGACGTTCTGGCGAACAGAGTCCCCCATCACAAATTGATCCTGCTGTCGGCCCCGGCGGGTTACGGCAAGACTACCTTGCTCTCACAGTGGGCCAATACCAGCCAGTTATCCGTTGCCTGGCTGTCCATCAGCGAGGAAGACAACGACCTTGAGCGTTTCCTCCGCTATATGCTGGCGGCGTGGGAAGTGGTCCAACCGGACATTATCGAGAGCAGACTCGGTGTACTGCTGGGGGCCATGTCACCGGATATTGAAGCGGCGCTGGTCGCTTTTGTGAATCTGGCGCAGACCTTCGAGGAACATACGGTATTTGTCCTGGACGATTACCATCTCATTGAAGACCCCGCTATCCATGAGGCTCTGGCCTTCTTAATTGACCATTTGCCACCAACAGCCCACTTTGTACTGGCAACTCGTGGTGAACCACCGCTGCCAGTTGCCCGCTATCGTGCCCGTAATGAACTGCTGGAACTGCGTACCGACGATTTGCAGTTCCTGCCTGACGAGACGACCGATTTTTTGAATCACTTGATGGCCCTCGAACTTGATCAGGATAAGATTACGGCACTGCAACATGAGGTGGAAGGCTGGGTCGCCGGGTTGCAGTTGGTTGCCCTGACCCTCCAACAGCGATTGGCGGGCGGCGACAAACTGCTGGTCAGCGGACGCCAGCGTTTTATCGCCGATTATTTGAGCGAAGATGTCCTTGCGCCGCTGGAACTGGATACCTGCCTGTTTCTGCTGCAAACCAGCATCGTAGACCACTTGTGTGCGTTGTTATGCGACGCCCTCACCGGGCAACATAACGGGCAGGAGATGCTCGAAGCACTGGAACGGCAGAATTTGTTCCTCCTGCCACTGGATGATACCCGCGAGTGGTTCCGCTATCACCATCTTTTTGCCGACTTTTTGCAGCAGGAGCTTCACCGCCGCTTGCCCGATCAGATCACCGAACTTCACCGCCGCGCTGCCGGGTGGTATCTTGACCATGACCTTCCCGAACAGGCATTTCACCATGCCCTTGCCGGTGATGATGTTGAACTGGTGGTGCGTATCTTCGACTGCTATGTCACGGCCAAACTCAACAGCGGAGAACTGCGTGTGATTGAACGGTGGATCAACGCCCTCCCGGCGGAATGGTATGCGGCGTACCCTGTACTCAGTTTAGCAAGGGTTGGCTTTCTGGCCTACACCGGCGCGTTTGAAGCCTGTATGCACTGCTTAAATGACGTGGAACAGCAGTTGATGCCCGTTGAGAGCGAAAGTGATCAGTGGCAGATGGCAAGGGTCATCACCATCCGCTGTATGCTGGCGTGTATGCAAAATGATTTGACGCAGGCTGAGGATTACGCAGATCATGCCCTGCGCGATTTGCCAGAAGACGACCTTAACTGGCGACCGGGAATTTACGTCGCCCTCGGCGATGTCTACCGCCAGAATGGGCAGTGGGACAAAGCCAAAGAATCCTATCGCAAGGCGTTATCCGTTACCCACGCCCCCCAGATTCGGTTCATGGCGGCGCATGTGTTTGGTGCGCTGGCTGACCTCGATCTGCGACAGGGCCGTCTAAAAAGTGCGGCGAACTACTGGCAACAGGCACTGGCCGTTATTCAAGAGCACCGTGGACGGCTGCCGCTGCCCATCACCGGCTGGGTATATATTCGGCTTGGTGAACTGTTGTATGAATGGAACCAGCTTGCTGAAGCGCGAAAACACCTTGCACAGGGACTGGAATATGCCGAGGTGGGCGGTGATGTGCGGGCGCTGATTGCCGGATATTTGATACTGGGCCGCCTCGCCCTGACCGAAGGCGATATTCAGGTAGCAGACGAGTATATGGAAAAGGCGCGTCCGCTCGTGGAGAAAGCACAGTTTACCCACTGGACCAGCCGCTTCGAGCGTTTTCAACTCGACCTGTGGCTGGCGCAGGATCAACTGCGGACGGCGGTGAACTGGTCAGATCAGATGCTGGATGATGCCGCGTTTGACGCACGGCTCGAAAATGAAACCACCCAACTGGCGGTCACTCGTGTGTTGATGGTTAGAGGGGATGCCTCCGCGATTGACCGCGCATTTAACTTGCTTGAGCATTTGCTTACAACAGCCGAACAAGAAGGTCGCATGGGCGTTACGATTGAGGCATTGGTCCTGCAAGCACTGGCCCACTGGAAACGTGGGGAACAGGCATATGCTTTATCCGCACTGGAGCGCGGCCTGCGATTGGCTGAGCCAGAAAACTACCAGCGTACTTTCGCTGATTTAGGTCTGGCGATGGGCAGGTTGTTGCAGGAAGCCTATTCGCGTGATGTGATGCCAGACTATATTGAAAAACTACTCGATGCATTTGACATTTCCGCCGTTGAGCAACCACCGCTGCCAGAGCCTCTCACCTCCAGAGAGATTGACGTTCTTGAACTCATGGCCGCCGGACTGACCAACCGTGAAATTGCGGAAATGCTGGTCATCTCACCCGAAACGGTCAAAAAACACACCGGCAATATCTACGGCAAACTCGGCGTCAATAACCGCACCGAAGCCGCCGTCCGCGCCAGAGAACTGGATTTACTTGGGTAGATGCGCTTGTTGACAGTGGCATAGCTGCAATCCCAAACAGTTTCCGGGTCAAATTGCATCATTTGCAGGTGTCATTCGTCTTCATTGATAAGCCTTACTCGGAAAGGAGAAACAAGTATGTCAACCAGGCAAGATATTCACGCCGCTGTACAAGCGCGTTATGCTCGTTTAGCCGAACAGACAATGGATGTCATTCCGCTGCAACAAGCTGAGTCGTGTTGTGGTGACGATACCAATGCTTGCTGCGGCGGGTATTTGGTCGATTTGAGTGAAGTTCCCGACGAAGTTGCCGCGTTCTCACTGGGCTGCGGTGACCCCATCTCAATTGCTGAACTCCAACCCGGCGAGATTGTGGTCGATTTGGGTTCCGGCGGTGGCCTCGATGCATTTTTGGCAGCTAAACGTGTAGGTGACAAAGGATTGGTGGTGGGCATCGATATGACCCCGCAAATGATTGAACGCGCTACCCGATCCCGCGATAAGCAAGGCATCACCAATGTTGACTTCAAACTCGGCAACATTGAAGCTATTCCTCTACCCAATAACGTCGCGGATGTCATCATCAGTAACTGTGTGATTAATCTCGCACCGGATAAGAAAGCGGTATTTGCCGAAGCATTTCGTGTACTGAAATCCGGCGGTCGTTTCGCGGTGGCTGATATTGTAACCAGAGGCGAATTGACTGACGCAGAGCGGGCGAACATGGATGCGTGGTCAGAATGTATGACCGGAGCAATTGATGTCGATGTCTATTTGAATCAGTTACGTGAAGTCGGCTTTGTTGATGCGCAGGTCACTCATGTAGCTGAATATCCGATGACAGGTGGCTTCTCCGCACAGATTTTGAGCGCCCGCATTACAGCCCGCAAACCGTAAAGGTATTGAGCATTATCGCTTCACCGACGCGGCTCAGGGCAGCCCCGGAAATACCCCGCCGAGATACCCCTTTCGGGGTATGTCCACAATCCTGCCTTTCCTTACACTGAAAACATAGAAATTTCGGGTGAGGAGAGGAATCTAATGTCTGAGCAGAATAAAACCATTGCAAGCCGCTTCCTTGATGCACTATGGAACAAGCTGGATTTCGCCGTCGTTGACGAGCTTATCTCGTCCGATTATGACGGTCATTCTTCAGCCGACGTTCACGGACCGGAAGGTGCGAAGGCAATTGCTTTCATACTGCGCACGGCATTCCCGGACTTCCAATTCGCTATCGAAGACCAGATAGCCGAAGGCGACAGGGTAGTGACTCGTTGGGCGGGGGGTGGGACGCACAGTGGTGAATTCCTGGGTGCGCCAGCCACTGGCCGATATGTTACGCTCACCGGGATAACCATTTTCCGCATCGTTGATGGCAAGCTTCGCGACGGCTGGACGAATGAGGATTTGCTGGGTTTTATGACACAGCTTGGCGCAATTCCCCAACCCGGAATCAACGGCTGATCGCCCATCTCAAATCAAAAGAAATCACAGGGAGAACATTATATGAATACCTACGATACCATCGTCATCGGCGGCGGACAGGCCGGGCTGGCTACCGGCTATTATCTGAAGCAGCACCAGCAGAACTTTGTGATCTTAGATGCCAGTGAACGGATTGGCGACTCGTGGCGCAAACGCTGGGATTCGCTGCGCCTGTTTACTCCGGCTCGCTATTGTGGTCTGCCGGGGATGTCCTTTCCAGCTCCGCCACATAGTTTCCCAACGAAAGACGAAATGGCCGATTATGTCGAATTATATGCGGCACAATGCCAACTGCCGGTACAAACCAGCACCAGAGTTGATCGTCTCTACCAGAAGAACGGTGCGTTTGTCATAATGGCGGGTGACCGTCGGTTTGAGGCGGACAACGTGATAGTAGCAATGTCAAATTGGCAAAAACCCGACGTACCTGCGTTTGCCGATGAACTTGACGCCAGTATTGTTCAGATACACTCCAGTGAGTACAAGAATCCGTCACAATTAAAGGACGGGCGCGTCCTGGTTGTGGGTGCGGGCAACTCCGGTGCGGAGATTGCCCTCGAAACGGCTCGCACTCACCCGACG
>JAKEEQ010000537.1 GCA_022616515.1 Chloroflexota bacterium
AACCAGTCGGTAGCCATGCCGTTCCGTCAGCCAGCCACCCGGCACGGCTGCCAGTGCCATCGGCACGGTCAGGCCGGACAGCACCAGCCCCGTATGGAAAGCGGCCTGCAACAGGTCATCGCGGGTCGGATCATCCAAACCTATATTAATCAGGATGGGCACGCTTACGAGGCCAATCGCCAGCGAAAATCCGAGGCATAGATTGATAAAACCCGCCGCCGAGAAATTTCGTTTGCGGAACTGGCTTAACTTGATGAGCGGATGCCGCGTGCGCAGTTCCCAGAAAATGAACAACACAAAGGTCACCGCTGCCAGCACCAGCAGGTAGTTGGCAAATTCAGGCCGGGCCGGTGCATCAACGCTGTCCGCACCAACACTGCCTTCGGGCGACGGGCTGCCCAGCCCCAAATTGAGGCCAATCAGCGCCAGTGTGATCAACGCTGTGCCAATCCAGTCGAATTTCTGGCCTGCGTGTGGCTCAAAATCCGAATCGCGCAGGGCGTACCATGCACCCCCCATTGCAATCAAACCGATGGGGATGTTAAGCAGGAACAGCCAGCGCCAATCCGGGATGCCAGTGCCGAGAAAATCGGCAATCTCGCTCCCGTAGTCTCCAAACAGTTTAACCATTATCCCGCCATACAGATGGCCCAACACCCAGCCGCCTGTGTCAATCGCGCCGACAAAACCCAGTGGACGCGGTCGTTCGGCAGGCAGGAACATATCACTCACCAGGGCCATCGTGACCGGAACCATTGCGCCTGCCCCCAATGCTTGAATCACGCGCCCGGCGATGAACATGTATAACTGGCGCGATTCAAGGGGTGGTGGCGTGTGGGTATCTGGGTTTGGGTAAATCCTGCGGTAAATATCGAGGTACCATTCGGCGGGCTGACCGTCTGCGATAGTCACAAACCACGAGCCGAACATAAAAATAATCAGGCACACCACATAAACCCAGCGCCGCCCAACGATGTCGGACAGGCGGCCCGTAAAGGTCATGCTGATGGTATATGCCAGCAGATAGCCGCCGAGCGCCCATGAGGCTTCGTCGTATTTGCTATCCAACGAAAGCCGGAGTTCGGTGATAACCTCCGGCAAAATTGCAGACACAATCGTCAGGTCAAGCGACCCGATAAAGACAGGCAAACAGAGAATGCTGAGAATAATCCAGCGTTCTCTGTTAGATTTGGAAGATATCATGAAAAGGTTTAGCCTTCGGTGTCGTCGGTTACATCGTCCTCGCCAGCCCCCAGCAGTTCATCGGACTCAACCACATCCTCTGGTTGGCTGACTTCGAGGTCCTGATTATAACTATGAAAGTTGATCGTCCACACAGTTGGCTCCAGCGGCGTTCCATCTTCGCCGACCATCGCAGGCTCCGTCAAGACAATACGTGCCGGAAAATCATCGCGAGTACGGACAAACACGTCTATCTCAATCAGGCCAGCGTCAGTGTTGATTAGCCCCACCGTGATGGATGCGACCTTCTTGGCGTCCACCTGACCCCGGACATGATAAACAGTAACGCCATCAATCTCCTCACGGCCTACCATTTCCGGGTTTTCAATGCTCACCAGTGCGGTGCTGATGCCTTTTTCGGGGGATAACAAATCGCCGCCATTAAAGCCAGCAGCAAGCGTATAAGTCTGCCATTTATCAGCCGTCAGCAGAGGGCTTTTTAGAAATTGCTCATTGCCGATAACCCGGAGACCAACCTCAGCCGCAATTTCTCCAAACAGCACATTCACCAGCCCGCCAATCCGATCCGGGCTTTCAAAGACAGCATCGGCACGGTCGAAGTAGATGGGATTGTCAAGCACTTCGGTAATCTGGGTGGGGGTCCCGGTTTGCCGAAGTTCCATTTGAAACGTGTTCGCAGAGTCAAAGTTAACGGCTGCGCTCTGCATCAATTCTTCCGCTTCGGGTAGTTCAGTCGAGTCGTCCTCTCCATTACCGTCAGTGGACATGAAAAAATAAACTCCCACGGCAATAATGGCTATCACTGCAACAAAGGCAATTCGTTTACCCATTAAATGATGTCTCCATTGTTTAGCTTGGGCTATTTCTCTGTACGTTTCTTTGCAATGCAACGTCGCAGATGGTTACAATCGTGCCGAGTTTAGTCTTTTTTAAAGAAAGCTTACACTGATGACTGTTATTTTAGCATTAGACCAGGGAACAACCAGCTCACGTGCAATCATCTTTAATCAGGACGGCAAAATTGTTGCCACTGCCCAACAAGAGTTCCCTCAATATTATCCCAAACCGGGGTGGGTTGAACACAATCCCCTCGAAATTTGGGGGTCTCAACTTTCCGTTGCCGAAGAAGTCTTGTCAAAAGCGAACGCCAGTGTAAATGATGTTACAGCGATTGGTATCACCAATCAACGGGAAACCACCATTGTGTGGGATAAAGAGACCGGCGAACCCATTTATAACGCCATTGTCTGGCAGTGTCGCCGCACGGCGGAGATGTGTGAGACCCTGAAAGCAGAGGGCTTCGATATACCCATTCGCGAAAAAACAGGATTGGTGACCGATGCTTATTTTTCTGGCACGAAAGTTGCCTGGCTGCTGGATAAAATAGACGGTGCATATGAAAAAGCGCGAGATGGTCAGCTTGCTTTTGGCACGGTGGATTCATGGCTGATCTGGAAACTCACCGAAGGTCGCCTGCACATCACCGATGTGACGAATGCCTCGCGCACCCTGCTGTATAACATTCATCGCAACGACTGGGATGATGATATTCTGGCGCGGCTTAACATTCCACGAGCCATGCTGCCTGAGGTGCACCCCTCCAGCGAGGTCTACGGTGAAACGAGCTTGCTGGGCGGCAGTATTCCTATTGCGGGCATCGCAGGTGACCAACAGGCAGCGACTTTTGGGCAGATGTGTTATGAACCGGGTCTCTCCAAAAACACCTATGGTACGGGCTGCTTCATTTTGATGAACACTGGCAGCGAGGCCATCGCCAGTGAAGCCGGGCTTTTGACAACGATTGCGTGGCAGCTAGGCACAGACCAGCCCGTTATCTATGCGCTGGAAGGCAGTATCTTTATTGCCGGGGCAGCAGTGCAGTGGCTGCGCGATGAATTGCAGATCATCAATTCAGCCCCGGAAGTGGAAACGCTGGCGCGGCAGGTAGACAGTTCAGAAGGGGTGTATGTTGTTCCCGCCTTTGTGGGATTGGGCGCACCCCATTGGGACCCGTATGCACGCGGGGCAATATTCGGCCTGACACGCGGCTCGAATCGCTCCCATATTGCGCGGGCCACGCTCGAATCGCTGGCTTTCCAGACCTATGACGTTCTCAAGACCATGCAGGATGAAGCGGGTCTTCATTTAGATGCGCTGCGTGTTGATGGCGGCGCAACGGGCAACGACCTGCTCATGCAGATTCAAGCCGACATTTTAGGTGTTCCGGTCCAGCGCCCCGCCGTCACCGAAACAACTGCACTGGGAGCAGCGTATCTTGCCGGGCTGGCAACCGGCTTGTGGTCCTCGACTGGTGAACTGGTCGAGAAGTGGTCGGTGGATAAGACCTTTGAGCCGTCTATCACGGCTGACCAGCGCGACGATATGCTGGCAGGCTGGCAGAAAGCGGTGGATCGCACGAAGGATTGGGCGCGTTAATCTTCCACCTTCTTAATCGAATGACCGCCAAATTGCCCGCGCATTGCCGCCAGCAGCTTGTAGGTAAAACTGTCCAGTTCGCGGCTGGCAAAACGCGACATCAACGACAGCGTAATCACCGGCGCGGGTACATTCTGGTCAATCGCTTCAAAGGCCGTCCAGCGCCCTTCACCTGAATCGTCAACCCAGGGCCGGATACCATCCAGTGTGGGATTTTCGGTGAGTGCTCGGGCGGTCAGGTCCAGCAGCCATGACCGTATCACGCTGCCATAGCGCCAGATTTCGGCAATCTGATGTAGATTGAGGCCGAATTCTTCTTTGGCCCGCATGATGTCGAAGCCTTCCGCATACGCCTGCATCATGCCGTATTCGATGCCATTGTGAATCATCTTCACGAAGTGCCCGGCTCCATTGGGTCCAACATGTCCCCAGCCCATTTCCTTGTCGGGAGCCAGCGTTTCAAAGATCGGTGAAAGCTCCTGAATGATGTCATCCTCACCGCCGATCATCATGCTGTACCCTTCTTTGAGGCCCCAGATGCCGCCGCTCGTTCCCACATCAACAAAATGGATGCCTTTCTCGGCCAGATATTTGGCGCGAATCAAGGTCTCTTTGTAGAAACTGTTGCCCCCATCGATAATGACATCACCTCTGTCCAGAATATCCGATAGCCACCAGATTGTATTCTCGGTCGGATCACCGGAGGGAACCATCACCCACACATAACGGCGCGGCTCAAGCTTTTCCTTGACCTCTTCCAGCGTCCGTGCCCCTTCAGCCCCGCCAGCCTCGGCAATCTTGATGGCTTCTTCAATCAAATCGAAGGCCACCATCTCATGACCACCCTCTATCAAGCGCTGGGTCATGTTCGCGCCCATCCTGCCCAACCCGACCATTGCTATTCTCATAAAAATCCTCCTATACAGTTCAGTTAAGCTACTGAATCTAACATCGTTTGTTCAGGTATCCAAAAGATGTTCGTGCAGCCATTCCCGAACCTCGTCCACCGAACACCGCTGGCTGATGACCATGCCGTTCACTACCAGTGCCGGGGTATAATTAATGCCAAGCTGGATAAGCTGTACCGGGTTCTCTAGAACAGGTACGATTTCCAGCGTTACACCATCGCGGTCCACAATCCACGTCTCCAGATAATCCTTCACACGTGTACAGGCAGCGTCATCCGTTGCAATAAATAACCTGATAGTATCCATCATCTCACCCCAATTTCTTCACTTTGCGCGAGTTCAAGTGCTGCATGTTTATTAATCACTAACTGCCTGCCCCGCCCTTTGAGCACCCCTTCGGCCTTCAAATCCGAAATGATTTCCGACACAGTCGTCCGCGCCACCCCGATCATGTTCGCCAGATCCGCGTGGGTGTAGGGCGGATAGACTTCAATCCAGTCCTCACGGGGAAATTCGTTAACACGGACCAGATGCAGGAGGACAAGGATTAAGCGCGTTTTTGCATCACAGTGGATCAGTTTTTGCAGGTGGGTAATGTCGTGGGCGTGGCGGTTTGCCATGTACTGGAACAGCTTGAAACAGATGTTGGGTGTCATACGCATAAAATCTTTGAAGCAAAATTCATCCATCATCGTCGCCACAACCTGATCATGTGCCTCAGCCCAGATAGGTACACCTTCCGCCACCCCCATCAGCAGCCCGCCAAATGCATCACCGGGATGGAATATCTGCAAAATGTGCAAATCACCGTCCGGCGTGATGGTGTAACTCTTGACCCGCCCGTGATGCAGAAAGTACAGACGGTGCGGGTGTTCTTCCGGGTGAAACAGGATGTCGCCCCGGTCATAGGTCATGGTGTGGGTGATGTCAAAGATTTTTTCTAATTCCTCCGGAGAGATGCCTTTCAATAAATGAATATCGCGGATATGCCAGCTTGTGTCCATTGCCGAGTCCTTCTTACGTGTCCATGCTGAGAGAGTGATTCTCGTTTGAGCACGGAAATAAGCCATTTTGCACCCTTCCCTAACCCTCCCATCCCCTCTGTCGCTAGCGCGACATCTCCCCATAAATGGCGAGAAATGGCGAGGGAACTCACCTGTTCCCCCATAAATGGGGGAAATGTCCGAAGGACACAGGGGGAAGGACTGTGGGTCGTTCAAAAAGAGTCACTCTCTCAACGTCTACTGTTTATGGTGCAATATACTCACCATAATTATTGTCGGATTCGTGACAGAATCAAAAACCCCGCCAGTTGACGGGGTTCTAAATGCCAAATTGTCTGATGACTATGCCGTCACCTTATAGGCCGTATCAGCATCTTCCATGTGCTGGACAATACCTTCCATGCCATCCGGTGTGGTGATGCCTTCCTTGATGCGGGTTTCCATCATCATCCCATCGCGCATTTCGTGCACAATGTCTGCTTCCGCCATCACCTGCGGGTCATGGCTGACGATAACAACAGTAATGCCCTCATCCTCCACTAACCGCCGCAGCAGTTCCAGAATACGCCGTCCGGTGCGGGTATCAAGCTGTCCGGTTGGCTCGTCTGCCAGAACCAGACGCGGCCCGGCTGCCAGCGCCCGCGCAATCGCGACACGCTGCTGCTCACCACCGGAAAGTTCATAGGGGCGATGCCTGGCCCTATCCGCCAGACCAACCCATTCCAGAGCTGTCTCGACCCGGTCGCGTCGTTCACCCGCCGACATCTTGCGCATCCGCAGCGGAACACTCACATTTTCTGCCGCACTCAGCAAAGGCATCAAACCGAAGCTCTGGAACACGAAGCCAATCTCATGCAGGCGCATATCCAGGATTTCCTGCTCATTCATCGTCGCCAGTTTGCGTCCGAGGATCATTATCTCACCGTCATTGGCCCGATCCAGCCCCGCGATAAGGTTCAGCAGTGTTGTTTTGCCTGAGCCAGAGCGCCCGACGATAGCAGTCATATACTGCTCCCACACCTCCAGCGACACATCATTGACCGCATGAATATCTTCACCGGCCAGATGATAAATCTTGTGCAGGTCTCTTATTGCGATAATTGGCTCAACACTCGTTGTAACAAATCCGTTGCCCATGTTCCTATGCCTCAACCTTCTCGTCCGATGCTTCGTCTTCTTCTTCGTCTTCCTTTTCGGGATACACGCCAATGTGGTCTGGACGCAGTCGTACCAGTACCCGATCTTCCATACCGAGTTCTTCGATATAGGCTTCCGGCAGTTGCAGGCGGCCTGCCCGGTCCAGAATGGCGAATTCTTCATCCGAAATGATGCGTTCGCCGTCACGCCGACGCAGGATTTCTGTGCTGGTGCGACCATCGCGCATTCCGACCACGCGATCCACTTCGCGGGCAACCATCACGTCGTGCGTCACGATGATGACGGTCACACCGTAGCTGTCGCGCAGGTCGTGCAGCACCTTAAAGATCGTCTCCGCCGCTTCGCTGTCAACTTCACCCGTTGGCTCGTCGGCCAGCAGCAGGCGCGGGCGGTTTGCCATACCAACGGCAATCGCGACACGCTGCTGCTCACCACCGGACAGGCGGTCCGGGCGATGATCAACGCGATCTGCCAACCCCACGCCTTCCAGCAGTTCCATTGCATATTCGCGGCGCTCACGGCGACGAACACCGTTCAGCGCCATTGGCAGTTCCACGTTTTCGAGGGCCGTAAGGTAAGGTAGGAGGTTACGTGCTGTCTGCTGCCATACGAAACCGACCTCGGTACGACGATAAACGGTCTGGTCACGGCGCGACAGTTCGAGCAAATTATAATGCCCTACTCGCACACGACCCGCCGTTGGCGTATCCAGTCCACCCAGAATATTCATCAGGCTGGACTTGCCAGAACCCGACGGACCCACCAGCGCCATCATTTCACTTTCTTTGACGATGAGGTCCAGCCCTTGCAGGGCCACTACTTCAAGATCCGCAATCTTGTAGATCTTGACCAGATTTTCGCATTCAATAAATGTACTCATAGAAATCACGCCAGGAGACACCCGTCTTTAGGCGGGTGAGGAATGGC
>JAKEEQ010000538.1 GCA_022616515.1 Chloroflexota bacterium
CGGCTCAATCGTCTTGAATTTGACCTTATTCCTATCCAGCTTCACTTCGCGCCCTTATTATCTTAAAAGTGTCCCTCCGCCAGCCCATCAATGGGGAGAGATGTCGCGCCAGCGACAGAGGGGGAGAGGGGTGGGTTATCTCAGCCATTACCATACAAAACGACCCGCCTTCAATTTTGCCGGGGAGTCGCCCTAATCTCCGTAAAGCTGCAACACCTGCTGGAAAACACGCAGCATCGGGCCGCGCTGCTCGAATCCCTGCTCACCTAGATCAGCAATCGCCAGATAGACCTTATCCGAGCAGCGGCGGGTCAGGCCCACCACCACACGGCGCATCATTTCCCAGCGGCTGTTGTACTCGTCGTCATCGGACCACACGCGATTCTCAGCATAGTTGCGATGCACCACATAGGGATGCGTCAATGGCTGGTCAAGACGATCCCACCACGCGCTGCTGCCCACATCCAGCCAGAATTGATAGCGAACCGGGCGATTGCGCATCAGGAAGGTATAGGCCGGGGCGATGAACACGGCGTTGGCATCTTCTTTGTGCCAGCTCAGATCATGCGTGGATGCCAGCAGCCCGGCGGTTACCAATTCGCGGAATTGAATCCAGACGGGCGACCAGTCTTCAACGCCATGTGGATACAGCACCTGCCGGAAATTGAAGGCCGAATCGACCATTTGCGCGATGACCGTCCCGGCGTCCAGCTCGGTGTGGAAGCCGAAACCGGGCTGGGCGGCGACATCACCGAACATGCGGCGCAGAAAATAATCGGGCGGTGTTTCTTTGATACGGGCGCGTTCTGACATAAAGGCATTGCGCAGGATTTCGTAGCGTTCGCCAATGGTGAAGGTAATGCGCTGCTGCATTGTCGGGTTGATGGCATCAAAACTGCCCAACTCCTGCCGCCCCACCCCATAAACAATCTGGGTCAACAGCGAGGCACGAATCGGGTCCAGATTGCCAATCAGGGCCACCAGCATATCGAGCACGTCATCGGCAGGTGGCATTGAATCGCGGGGATTGGCAAGCTGCATCAGGGTCAGCATGGCGCGGGTAGATGGTTCATCGCGGATAGCCCGCGACGGACGATGGGAGATGACCGGCACCCCGGCATTTTCCAGCCGGTTCATGATCGTGAAACGCATCGAGTCGCTCAAGTATGGGGCCAGCATCACAATATCGTGCGGCGCAACATCTTCCTTTTTGACCAGACGAATTACCTCATCACAGGCCCAATCCAGCATCTGTGGGTAGAAGCTGCGAAATTCGCTATCAAAGGCAACGGTGGGATTGCCGCCGCTGTGCAGTTCGGGTGGTGGCGTCTCGTCATTATCGGGCAAGGCATCCGGGTCAAAGGCCATATCGACCGCCTCCGACAGCGCATCAAGGTCCGCGTTTTGCACGACGGAGCGGTCCCACTCCATGTATTGGTCGGCTCCATCGCGCAGGGTCCGTGCACCATAAGGGTCTGCCCCCAGAAACAACCGCAGGCCGCCATCCGTATCGTTAATCAGCCACGCCGACTCGATGTCTTGCAGCAGCCACTTAATGAAATCTTGAGCCACTGGAACCTGTTCCTCGATATTGTCGGCAATCAGGTAGCGATATTTGTCGCGCAGATAGGCGACATAGGCCGGGTTTTTGAGCAGCGTCTCGTTGAAGACTTTCATCGTCAGCGAGAAGTCCAGCAGGTTGTTGTCATAGCAGTGTTGGCGGAATTTCTCGGCAACATCCAGCCATGTCCGGTACACGTTCAACCGGGCGGATTGCCCATTCCATGCCGCCGATAATCGCTGCACGACCTCGGTCAGGGTAAAATTGTTGATGGCGGCCTTGTTCAGATTGTCGAGGGCCTGTGTAATGAGGCGGGCACGCGGCACGCTGATGCTGTCGAACAAGCCCTGTTCGAGGGCGGGATCGACGAACTGCGACATGTAATACTGTGCGGTTTCGATGTTGAGAAAAACGGGTTCGCTCTTCAAGGGATTGGTGAATCCCGCATCCCGCGCAATCAAATTCCAGTAGAGGCTGATGCCACGTTGGGCAAGACCGCCGAGGGTCACCATGTCCACCCCGGCGGCGTCGGGGCTGTCCGGTTCGGTCAGGGCCAGTTGATAGGGTCGGCTGACGGTTCGCTGCGGGACGAGCACCAGAATCTTTTCGGGCCGAATGCCCGTTTCGAGCATCTCGCGCAGGTGTTTGATAGCCGCCGTCGTTTTGCCAGTTCCGGCTGGTCCCTCAAGGAAAAAGGTCTGTGGTTGGGTTTGGTCTGTCATGTGAGTTTATCGCACCAGTGAAGGGTTTTTGATGTTGAAACACACGTTCTATTTTACCATATTTGCGCTCATTTTGCCGCTATTAATTGCGGCTTCTGGATGCCAAAATGTCCAATGTTGGTAAAATTTAAAGTGTACTGAGGGCATCGGGCGAACCGGTGTGTTCGCCCCTACAAAACCGCCCTAAAATGGCGATTCACGCGTTTGTGTAGGGGGCCGTCACGCCGGACGGCCCGTTTTTGACCGACAACAAATTTTCGTGGCGAGAATGCTGCACAAGGCGAGGTTTCCTTTTCCTTACGACTCATCTCCGGTCAAGGTCAACGGGTGGTGGATCGCTCAAAAAGAAGTTAAAATGACCTTATTCATATTTAGACCAGTTGGATATATTGGCATGGTTACTGCTGCTTCGCTGTCTTTTCTCAAGAAAGGTACCCGCATTGGCAAATACGAAATTAGAGATATTGTGGGCCGCGGCGGGATGTCGGAGGTTTACCGGGCCTATAACCCCGATCTGGATACTGAGGTTGCCCTCAAGATTCTGCACCCATCCATAACGGAACAAGCTGACTTCACTGACCGCTTCCGGCAGGAAGCGCGTGCCGTCGCCGGGCTTGCCCATCTAAATATCGTGCGCATCTTCGATTTTGATGCTTCCAAAGAAGGTCTGCACTATATGGTCATGGAACTGCTGGATGGGCCGAACCTGCGTGATGTGCTGGCACAATATCCACAGGGTATGCCGCTGGAGTCAGTGCGCCAGTTATTCGAGCAAATAGGGGAAGCCGTTCATTTCGCCCACCATCGCGGCCTCCTACATCGCGACATCAAACCCGCCAATATTATCCTCACGGAACAGCGAGCCGTGTTAACCGATTTTGGGCTGGCGAAGATCATCGATAAGAAGTTTATTACCGCCAGTGAAAACAGTACGGGTACCCCGGCCTATATGTCGCCGGAACAGGCCATCGGTCGCAACATCGGTTTTCAGAGCGACATTTATTCGCTGGGAGTCGTTTTATATGAGATGGCTACCGGACAGCTTCCCTTTACCGGGAGCACCGCCGCCAGCCTCATCCTCCAGCATCTTCAAGATCCACCACCACCGCCCAACAGCCTTAATCCGAAGCTTCCCCGTGATGTGTCCGATGCAATATTGCGAGCACTCGAAAAACAGCCGCACGCCCGTTTTGACAGCGTGCGCGAGATGGTTAACGCCGTCACGGGTAGCAACAAGATTGATAACGAGCCACTGCCGCTGGACCTGATTTCCGGCAACCGCAGCGACCCCTACGGCCTTGACGGTCCTACTGTTTTGCAGACTCGCGGGTGGTGGCGACGTTTTCGCCGACGGGTCGCGCGTGTTGCGACCGTTGCAACAATCCTGATGGCTGGCTACATTGGTTTTTCGCTGGCAGACGATGAACCATCGTCATCGGCGCTAAGTACAGAAGCAGCGCGAGTGCTGGTTGCACCGGAAGGAATGAATTACGTGCCATCCGGTCATTTCGCGATGGGGGCCAGTGATGGCGAGGCGGATGAAGAACCGGTTCACCGAGTTGAGATGCCGGGTTTCTACATTGATCAATACGAAGTCACCAATCAAGATTATTACGAATTTCTGGAGGAAACCGGCTATACCAGTGAGCCTGCCGGATGGCGGCGCAGCACGGATGGAGCATGGCGCATCGAGAGTGAGAGCGGTTATATCATTGGAGACGATGAGAATCGCGCCGTTTACACAGGCGACCGTGTTCAGATGGC
>JAKEEQ010000539.1 GCA_022616515.1 Chloroflexota bacterium
AGGAATATCCCGCGAGCGCCATTCACGTCCCGGTGCATGGTTATCCCATCCGACCCGCGAATGTATTCACTAGACCCGATGTTGACGATTTCGCCTGACCAGCTACATGTCTTGCTGGTATAGGCTTCATTTACTTCGATCACCTGTTTGCCGTGCTGGTCGGCCACATCAATCAGCCGTTGTTTGAATTTGAAGTGTGCCCAGGTGAGCATCGAGCGCACCGTTTTTGAGCGCAGCTTGCGTCGCGCCCGCTTCGCCATCTGTTGTGTCTCAAAAGTTGGAATGAGGATGATGTCGAAGTGGTCCACCAGAAAACGGATCGTCTTAAAATGCAGCTCGTCGCGCAGGTCACGGATTTTCCAGCGCAAGCGGTTGGCGGCGCGTTTCATGCGGTAGCGCCGTTTCCGGTTTGGCTCGGTACTGTAGCGGGAAATCAGGTGGTCAAGGTGGTGACATAAACGCACCAAACGCCCGAAATCATGATCGCCAATGACCCCGGTCATCTCCGGTGAAAAGAAGGTCTGGAAGGTGCGGACCCCCGGGTCTAGTGCCACGATGCGGGCTTGGTTCTCGCCCTTCTCCACCGCAGTTGTATAGGGGACACACACATACCAGCGCCCTTGCTGGTAGCTTAACTCACAATCAAGGTAGTCGGACGGCAGCGATTCTGCCATCCATAACTCTCCGGCAAGCGTGTGGTACAAACCGTGCTCACTAACGGCTGATTTGGGAATGTAGCAGGTCTGAAAGGGCGACTTGCGGCTCTTGAAGCTCAACGATGATCGTTCGCCCGTTTTCCGGTATTTCTGTTTGGCTTTGGTGTAGGCGGTGCAGGCTTCCTTGACCGCCATTTTCTTAATCTGGTACGGGATGTCCTTTGCCCATTGCGGCAACGCCGGGAGAATGATGTCAGTGGCAAGGATTGTCCAGGGCGGTCGCAGACCATCCAGTGTTTTCAGGAACTCCAGCGTTTGATTGTAGACAAAGCGCGATGCCCCCAACCACTTACGGAAGAGGATCCGCTGTTCGGCGGTCGGATACAGTCTTATCTTGCGTGATCTCGTGATGATAGTTGCCGAGTCCGGGCAGTCGGGGGGCAACGACGCTGAGGACGGCCAGCCGGTCGGCAGTAAGTTCTCCGGCTGGGCTGGTGTGATGAGACGTGCTGAGAACCACGAGTTGTCCACCGTTGCGCTCGCTAAGCCAGTCGCTAAGCTCAACGCCGAACCCTGCGCGTTGATGGCGGTGGGCAACCACAATGGTGAGCTTAGCGACTGGCAAACATCGTTCCAGTATGGCTTTAAGTCCTTTCCATTTGAAGTTGAGTCCGCTGGCAATGTCGCTGATGACTTCTGCATAAGGTTCCTTGCTCTTGAGATACTCAAGTTGTCGTTGCCAATCATCCTGTTGCTGGCGGGAACGAACCCGCGTCTAAAGGATGGTGACTGACGGCTGTTGCCTGCCGATATGGATAACGCCCGTGTCCGCATACTTTCTAAGCGTATGCAGTCCAGTTGCCTTAACCGCTTCTCGTTGTTTTACATAGCTCATGTAAGCAACTATAAACTTAACGACGTGCTGTTGTCTACCTCGGGTGAGTCGATAATAAATTCTTTTACATTACCTGCAACACGGGGCGGCATATTGACCGTCAGTCGGAAACCTTCCTCGGTGTGATCTTCGGCCTCCACAATGGCATTTTCATGCACCCACGCCACAACATCGCCCTTATTATACGGCAACAGCAACTCATAACGCGACATTGCGGATTTAAATTGTCCTTCTATTTCAGCAAGCAACACATCCAGACCCTGTTTGGTGACTGCCGATACCCGTACCACCGACTTAAAGTCGTCGGAGAAATAGTCCAGTGGATTAACGGGTTCATCCAGCAGGTCTATTTTATTAAGCACCAGAATCTGCGGAATGTCCGGCGTTTCAATGGCCGCCAGCGTATCCTCAACGGTCTCGATATGCTGCTTTGCGTGGGGATTGTTGATGTCCACGACATGAAGAATCAGGTCGGCTTCGATAATGCCTTCCAGGGTAGCCCGAAAGGCGGCAATCAGAGTTGTTGGCAGTTTCTGGATAAAACCAACCGTGTCAGACAGCAGGGCGGCTCGTCCGCTGGGTAACTCAATGCGGCGCGTTGTCGTGTCCAGCGTGGCAAAAAGTTGGTTGGCGACATAAACATCCGAGCCGCTGAGCGCATTCATCAGCGTGGATTTTCCGGCGTTGGTGTAGCCGACGAGGGCAATGATAGGCATGCCGGTTTTGTTGCGCTGTTCACGATGGCGCTGGCGATGTGCCCGTACTTTCTCGATTTCTTCGTTGAGTTTGGTGATACGGTCGCCAATTTCACGGCGGTCCACTTCAAGCTGTGTTTCACCCGGACCCCGCAGGCCAACCCCAACACCACCCCGCGCCGCACCACCTCCGGCCTGACGGGCAAGATGGGTCCATGCTCGTGTCAGGCGAGGCAGGCGATATTCGTATTGGGCCAATTCAACTTGCAGGCGGCCTTCATGGGTGCGGGCATGCTGGGCAAAAATATCCAGAATGAGCGCGGAACGGTCAAGGATTTTGGTGTCCTCGCCAAAGATTTCTTCAAGTTCGCGCTGGTGACGCGGAGAAAGTTCATCGTCAAAGACCAGCACCTGTGCTTTAAGTCCCTCCATCTCCTCTTTGATTTCCACGGCCTTGCCGGACCCGATAAAGGTGGAAGGATTGATTCGGTTCGTATTTTGAACCGCCTGGCCTACGACTTCAATTCCGGCAGTTTCTGCCAGCATTTTGAGTTCTTCGAGTGATTCGTCCACGGTTAACAGTGGTCGGCTGCCGCGTACATAAACGCCGACCAGAAAACCACGTTCAATTTCAGGCTCAGAATAATAGTAGTTGTTCGAAATGAGAGCCTCCTACTGGCTTGCCCAATACTCACGCAAACGGGATAGTGCTTCATCGAGGTCAGTGTCAGAAATGCCCAGACTAAAACGTATATAGCCCTTTCCATCCTGACCATAGAAGGAGCCGGGTGTCACGGAGACACGTGCTCCTTCGAGTGTCCGGTTATGATAGTCGATGTCGTCACCATTGGGAACTTTGGCCCAGATGTATAATGTGGCGGCGGGGTGGAGTTCAAGTTGCAGATTGATGTTGGGCAGCGCTTCGATAATTTTGTCGCGACGTTCTTCATAGCGCTGGTTGCGTTCGTCAATCCATGACTGCGGCGTTTCATTCAAGGCTACAGCGGCGGCCTCATAAACGGCATGAAAATGACCGCTGTCCACGTTGCTTTTGACGAGCAGGAGGGTGTCAATGATCTGAGCATGACCGACCATTGCGCCAATGCGCCAGCCTGCCATGTTGTAGGTCTTGGACAGGGAGGTGAATTCAACAGCGGTTTCCATCGCCCCCTCCACCTGCATAATACTTGGCGCGGTTTTCAGTCCATCATACATGATTTCGGGATATGGATTATCAAAGCCCAGCAAAATACCGTGTTCACGACAGAACCGGACGGCCTCTTCATATTTGTCGAAGCTGACGGCGGCTCCGGTCGGGTTGTTGGGATAGCTGAGCCACATCAGTTTGGCTCGCTTCAAAATATCTTGCGGAATATCTTCAAATACCGGAAAATAGCCGTTTTCGGCGGTGATAGGCATTTCGTGGATGTCCGCACCCGCCAGCATCGTACTCATGATGTAGGCAGGATAGGCGAGGCTGGGCAGCAGCACAATATCGCCTTCGTTCACGGTTGCCAGTGCCAGATTGACAATACCCTCTTTTGATCCAATCAGAGGTAAGATTTCTTTATCAGGATTGAGGCTGACATTGAATCGATTTTGATAATATTTCGCGAGGGCCTGCCGGAATACCGGCGCACCACGATAAGTGGAATAGCCATGTACATCTGGTCGAGCAGCTACTTCCGCCAGTTTTTCGATGACAACAGCGGGGGGTGGCAAATCCGGGCTGCCAACGTCCATACGGATAATAGGCTTCGGGCCATTGGCGTTAAGCTGCTTGATACGCTGCCCTAACACTTCAAATGGATATGGGGGTAGATTCTTGACCCGTGTCGCTTTTGGAAAAATCATTATTGGCGCTCGATTATCCCTGACTTCAGTAAATACATTTCAACGACATCGCCCACACGATCAATGCTCTGCGGACTGATATTTTCAAGGGTGTCGCTTACGGTGTGATGATATTCAAAAGGCCAGCCAATAATGTCAACCGAGGGGATGCCCAGTTCAATAAACGGCACATGATCGTCGGTGATGGTGCTGCCTATTTCTGGCACAAAAGTATCGGAATAGCCTAATTCTCCGGCAATCTGCCACAATTCAACCATCTTGTGTGGCGCGTTGGCAAGCGAGTATTGTTCTAAGGCAATGCGTTGATCAGTTTTGTCACCAATCATGTCCAGCAGCAGCATAAATTCAATGGATTCCGGCGTAATGCCGAGTAGTGGCAAGTTATTCGCCATATAACGCGAACCGATTATCCAATCCCAGCCGGGAATGCTCCCGTTATCTTCGGCGTCAAAAAAGACAAGCCAAATCTGGTGGTCGGTAAGCTCATAATGATCGTCAATGACACCTGCCAGTTCCAACAATGCACCTGTGCTGCTGGCACCATCATTCGCGCCGGGGACACCTTCGGAGCGGTTGGCTTCAACCGGGTCCTTATCGGCGATCATGCGACTGTCGTAGTGCGAACCAATCAGGGTGATGGGTCCCTCGCCTTTGCGGGCGATGATATTCTTGGCGAGGAAGATTTCGCCATTGGCGTCATGTTCAAATTCCTGAACGATAACTTCCCAGCCTTCTTCCTCAAGGATGCTAATCATCTCCTGGCGAAGAGCTTCCAGTGCCGGACTACCCGTCGGGCGCAGGCCATAGCCAAGCTGCATTTCAGCAAAGGCAAACGCAGCCTCGCCATCGAAAAAAGGTGCGTCGTCTGCCTGTTGGGAAGGCGCTTCAGGGTTATTCTGATTGCTACGAAAGGCAGCGAGAGCCACCGCAGCAAAGATGAGCAGTACAACGAAGATATTACGCTTCTGGAACAAGATCTATACTCTCCGGTTCAACATAATGTGATCGTAAGAATGTGGCAAGGTCGTCAAGCGCACGGTCGGCATACGACTGTTTGCGCTTGCGCTTGTCTCTGATGGTTTTGTCAAATTTCGGAACAAGGTCAAAATTGGCCTTCATGGGCTGAAAGGTCTTCGGATCAGCGTGAGTAACATACCAGCACAATGCGCCCATCATGGTTGTGTGGGGCAATGTCCACAATGGCTTGTCTTGCAGCAGATTTGCTGCATTTACCCCGGCAATGAGTCCGGTCCCAATATTGCCCGCGTAGCCTTCCACTCCGGTGATTTGCCCGGCAAAAAACAAGTCATCACGATTATGAAATTGCAGAGTAGGCCGCAGTAAGGTTGGCGCGTTCAGGAAGGTATTGCGGTGCATCTGACCATAGCGGATGAAGTGGGCATTCTCAAGGCCGGGAATCATCTGGAAGACACGTTTTTGTTCGAGCCATTTCAGATTGGTCTGAAAGCCAACCATGTTGTACAGTGTGCCCGCGATGTTATCCTGTCGTAACTGAACGACCGCATACGGCCATTTGCCGGTGCGCGGATCTCGCAAACCGACCGGGCGCAGCGGCCCAAACGCCAGCGATTTAAAACCGCGTTCGGCGATGCGTTCAACAGGTAAGCACATTTCAAAAAAGTGCGGATCCTCTTCTTCAAAATTGCGCAGTTGAATGCGTTCGGCTTTGAGCAGTGCAGTGACGAACCTCATATATTCTTCTTCGTTAAGCGGGCAGTTAATATAATCGCCGCCGGTTTCGCCACGCTCATAACGATTGGCGCGGAAGGCGATGTCCATATTGATGGTTTCGGCATCCACCAGGGGAGCCAGTGCATCATAAAAATAGAGATGATCTTCTCCCGTCAGGCGACCAATATCATTGGCTAACGCCGTTGAGGTTAACGGCCCTGAGGCAATAATGACTGGCTCATCCGGGACAGCGGCCACCTCTTCTCGGACGAGAGTGATGTTAGGATGGTTGTTGAGGGCTGCTTCGATACCGCCCGAAAAGGCATCACGGTCAACGGCCAGCGCACCACCGGCGGGAACGGCTGCCGCTTCCGCACAGCGCATGAGCAGCGACCCCATCATCTTGAGTTCATTTTTGAGCAAGCCCGATGCGCGGTCGGGCAGTTTTGATCCCAATGAATTGCTGCATACCAGTTCAGCCAGATTATTGGTCATGTGGGCAGGCGTGGTTTTCTTAGGCCGCATTTCATACAGCGTCACTTTCAAACCTCGCTCAGCCGCTTGCCATGCAGCCTCTGTCCCGGCCAGTCCGCCGCCGACAACATGAAGGTCAGTCATGATACCTGTGCTCCCGTCTTTGCCGATATTGTAGCGATTGTTGGTTGAAATGGGTAGGTGGGTGTGTCTATCTATCCATCTGCCAGTCGCGTAGAATCCCGGCAATGAGGGCGGCGCGGCGTGGTATGCTGCGTTTGTAGACCTGCTCGTGTTTGGCGTGAATGCCCTCGCCCTGTGGTCCCATGCCGTCCAGTGTGGGAACGCCAAGGGCGGCAGTGAAGTTGCCATCCGAGCCACCACCGGAGCCTGTCTCGCCAATGGTGAGGCCGATTTCTTCAGCAATTTTGCGGGCCTGCGCATAGGTTTTGCGGGCAAGTGCGTTGCGCTCCATCGGCGGACGGTCCAGATAGCCAGTGACTTCAACGGATGCGCCCAGAACGACCGGCTCCAGTGCTCGAATTGCCTTGTTGACGCGCTCGTACTCGGTTTGCTTCAGGAAACGCACATCGACATACATTTCGGCTTCGGGGGGTATGACGTTCAGGGTAATACCACCCTTCATTTGCGTCACGCAAACGGAGGTTCCCTGCGGCATATCATTCAGTTTATCTACCTTGATGGCTTGATGGGAGATGTCGATGACAGCATTAATGCCTGCTTCGGGTGCATTGCCGGAATGTGAAGCTAATCCCTTTGACTTCACCCAGTACCGGGCCACACCTTTGCGCCATGTTTTAACGGCCTCATTTTCGCCCGCCAACTCCGTCACGAGGACCAGTCCGGCCTCCGGGGCCAATTCGTGAATGAGGTCTTTACTGTAAACACTGCCTGTCTCTTCATCGGTGGTCAACACAAGCCAGATGGGATGATGCGGGAACTCATCACGTTCCTGTAAGCCCTTGATGGCCTCCAATGCACAGGCAATACCGGCTTTCATGTCGAGTGCCCCTGGCCCCCAGATGATATTGTCATCTTCCTTGATGGGCATCTCTTCGCGTAAGCTGCCTTCCGGCCAGACTGTATCAATATGACAGAGAATCATGATGGGCTTGCCTTCTGCACCGCGATTCCAGCGAGCGACCTGAATATCGCCGACGACCTGACGTGGATGCACGGTAATCTCGGCATCCATATCGGTTAAGATGTCACGCAGATGTCTGCCCAATTTATCGACGAGCGGCTTATTGTGGGTTGGGGTTTCAAACTCAATAAATTCACGTAAAAGTTCAATTTCTTGCTGGCGACGCGCATTGAAAAAGTCCAGCAATCCCGACATAAATGCATCTCTCTCCGGTCATGTTATGATTAAATGGATGAGGCAGTATAGCAATTTTTTGTAGGAAATGGCATAGCCTGTGCTAAAATTGGCGTAAATACCCCTCGTAGTTAGGACCGGGCATGACAGACAACGAAAATTTGGACCCCACCATGCAGGCTGTCCATGACAGCATGTTGGACGGACTTGGACAGTTAGCCGACTATTTTGGCTTCAATCGCGTGATAGGACAGCTTTATGCTGCGCTGATACTCAGCCCTGAGCCGCTCAGTCTGGATGATATGGTCAACAGTCTGGGCAAGAGCAAAGCCAGCGTCAGCATGAATATGCGGACCATGGAACATCTTGGGATTGTGCGGGAAGTGTGGGTACGCGACACGCGCAAGAAATATTATGAAGCCGAAACCGACATGTGGAAAATCCTCACCAATGTGATGGGCAGCCGTGAACTGCGCGATATTGACCGTGCGCTGGATGTTTTACAGCATAACATTGAGCAGTTGCGCGAAAAAATGCCTGATCTGGGTGATGAGGAAAAGACACTCGCCAAACATTATATCGACCGCATCGACCAGTTATCTGATTTCTTCAAATTTGCCCGGATGGTGCTGACCAGCATCCTCAAATACGGCGCAACGTTTGACATGACCGAATTGATTGAGCAAAACGGCGGCGATGATTAGAACAGTTCCCGATACAGGAAATGAGGAAATAGAACTTTATATCCGCACCTACTACTCACTGCTGCGGTCAACCGATGCTATTAAAATTGAAGCGCTGATTGAAACTCACGCCGCGACGGATTCCTCGCTGCATGTGCATGCCCGCGAACCCCGTGCCGATATTTCAGCCCTTGTCTACTCGGCGTTGCGCTTGCCACCTGTCATGCATAAGGCAAAATCGTTCGTGCTGGGCCAGATTATGGAGGATTTTGTGCGGGCTGGCTTTGGCGCGGTGGAAGAGTGGGAGCGGGTATATGCACCAGGTCGCCGCCGCCGGACCCACTTCAACGGCATTGATTGTGTGGCGACCATGATTGCCAGTCGCTCGGATATAGACGACTTGATTCCGATCCTGACTGCTTTTCAGATGGAATGGAATAAGATACATGAAATAGTCACGCTGTCGTCAGATGCGATAGATGTCATTCTCCGGCGCGAGGTAACGTCGCTGGATGTGGTAGCGACGGTGCTGGGAGTTGAAACGGATGACATCTGGCGACTAAAAGATGCCTTGCAGGACCTGTTCTGGATCTATCTCAACGCAATGGTTGACCGGAAAATCGACCTCTCGTTGCAGTTACTCTCCGGTTCACAGGTGAATTATCGCAAGGCAGCCAGCCGGTGGTGGGGCAATCTGAGCCGGGCCTGTGAGGAGTATGGCATCAATGTGCAGGAGCGCCCGGTTTATTTTGTCTCCAGCAACACCCATTCCATCAGCAATCTTGTTTCAGGGTTCTCGCAGGATATTGAGCAGGACCTGCTGGCATTTATGGGACACGGGACACAGGCGAGTCTCGTGTCGGAATGGGAATCTATTCCAGACAATCATTCGCGAGCCAACTTTTTATACTATCTTCTCAAGAAGTACCAGTCAGCCAACCCTCATTCTACTCAAGAGATGCGCATCGCCGAAGAAAACAGCGGCTTTTATCGCGTTCAGGCCAAGCATGGTTTTGACACCGAAGCCCAGATTTTGCATCTAGAGGCACTAGATGCGGCACGGCTGGATTCGCGCATTACGGAGGGGTTTGATGTCGATGCGCTGCGTAAGAGTGATGCGCTGGTGATCAACATCGACTATCCGTTGGGACTGGCAGCGTTTGAACTGCTTACACGGGTGGGGGAAGGCTGTGCACAGATACTGGGCATGTATGTTATGGGTAAGGCGGCAACCCTGAACGGGCGCATCGGGGATGTGATGCTGGTCAATGTGGTGCATGACGAGCACTCCAAGAACACCTATCTGTTCCAGAACTGCTTTCAATCGCATCATATCGTGCCGTACTTAACATATGGAATGCTGCTGGATAACCAGAAAGCCCTGACGGCACGCGGCACATTTTTGCAAAACCGTACATTTATGGATGTGTTCTACCGGGAGGGCTACACGGTGCTTGAGATGGAGGCCGGGCCATACCTCTCGGCGGTGTACGAGATGATTCGCCCGGTGCGGCATCCATATAATGAAATCGTCAATTTGTATGCAGCACGATTTGACGTTGGCATGATCCACTACGCCAGTGATACACCTTACAGCAAAGGGCATAATTTAGGAGCCGGGAGCCTGGGTTATCGCGGCATCGACAGCACCTATGCATCGGCCATTGCGATCATGCGGCGCATCTTCAATCAGGAGATTACAAGAATCTCGTAAAAAAGTTTGTTTCGGAAGCTTTTTCTTATATACTTATTTGTGCAAAATATACAAATAGGTTTTGGAGATTATTTCTCATGCAAAATCCGATCATTGTGAGCACTCGACAGGAGCCGGGACTTTTAGTCGAGTGGGTGTATCATGGTCAGATTCTCATCTATACCATCAATAGTCTTGAAGATATAACGATTAACCGCTGGGCAGAAATTGCGACTGAGATAGTGGATGATTGGCGTGCTGATAATCCATACCTGTGTGTTTGTGATTTGTCCAATATCGATCTAACGCCAGAAGGCTGGCAGCAGCTTGAGATGGTGGTCTACAATACGCCTGAAGGCTTAGAAGGCCGCTATGGGCTTGTCTTGCCGCGCAATGTTTATACCCATATCATTCGCCAGTTCATCAAAGGTGAACTCCGCGAAGATCAAATCAACACATTTATTGAACGAGAAGTCTTTTACAATCGTCGCGAAGCACTGGTGTGGGTCGCAAAGGGCTTGCACGGCTAGTCGCCCCGCACTTCAGGAGGTGCGGATATGCTGTTCGGATTTGGATGCATGATACGGTTGGCAGTTCTTGCCACCGTAATTTTTTTGGTAGGAAGTGCCGCAACGGTCGCGCTCATCGCCGCGTCAGACTATGACCTCGTTGATTTGCCCGGTGTAGCGGAAGATCCGCAGCCCGGCACACTCGACGAGGTTCTTGAAAAGCGTGAATTGTTTGAAGACGTGCCCTATATCAGCGAAGTCTCGACTGAACCGGCTGTGGTGGGCACGAATGTCGGACTGTCGATCTTTTTCGCCATCGTGTTTGGTACGCTCGGAGCCATGCTAAATAATCTTGTGCGCCAGCATGAAAAAGCTCTGGAAGACTGGCTGGAGTATTTTTATATCAAGCGGGTCATTGACTTTTTCCGGATGGCTGTTGGCCGCGATATACAGCGTGGCTGTCTGGGAATGCCGGTGATCATTATGATTTTTGCTCTCTATGGCCTGATCTTTGCCTTTCTTGAACCGGGCACGTCACCTTTTGAGCCAGCCGGGATGCAGCTTGCCATAGTGATGGCGATGAGTGTCGCACTGGTGAGTCTATCCGGGGATTTTGCCCAGCGGCAGCTTGCCACCTTCTGGCGCAAGACATCCCGCTTTGGCATCTATCCCGCCAATCTGTCCATCGCCGTCCTGACCACACTCATGTCGAGAATCATCGGTTTTACGCCGGGAATTATGTTCGGTACGCCGGGTGGGGTCGATGTAGATATGGATGGCGAAACGCGCTTCCGAGAAGTTGCGCTCGCGGCAATGACTCTAATTGTGGTTGTTGGATTCGGTGCATTTGGCTGGTTTCTAACGGCCTTTATTCGCAGTCAGGATAATGTTGTGCTGTCGGGGACGACGCTGGAACTGGTTGGCCCGGCGGCTCAGTTGATGACGGTTTTCGGGCTGGCGCTGTTTGTGGTTGCTATCGAGACGGCATTCTTCGAGATGATGCCGCTGGCACTCACGAGCGGAGCGCAGATGTTTCGCTGGAATCCGCTGCTGTGGGGCATGGTATTTCTGCCCATTTTCTTTGTCGCTTCCCACACGCTTTTCAATCCCGAAGGCGAGTACCTCTCAGCTTTTGCCGAGACACCTGTACTATTGCTGACTGGCGCGGCGATCATTCTGGCGTCGCTGCTGGTATGGTTCTGGGTGCTCTTCTGTTACTTCGAGCCACCGCATATCACCGCCCAGAAACGCCGCGAGGCATATCAGCGTTCACAGCAACAGCCACCACCCTCATCTCCACATCACAGAGATCAAAATCAATAATAATCTTAATAAGAAAATGATCCTCACAGTAGCCCTGTGGGTAATAACTACAGGGCATTCTTGCAAAAGAAAAGCCATCTTCTGAATCAACCACAACCAAAGTCAAAGCGGCGTGAAAGTCTGCGAAGTTGGAGCAAATCTCGTGAATAATTGTTACAAATTACTATGGGTCATCAGTGTAGTTGTGACCTTGATGATTTCCGCGTGCAGCGGCAACAACAATGAAACTCCGGGTCTTCAGTCGGCGAGGGAAAATCAAACCGATACGCTACCGGCAACGGTTGAGAGTACCGATGACAATAATGCCGTGGGGGCACTGATTATCCTGTCACAAGAAATACTGTACCGGTGGGACTTTAGTACGGAGTCGCCAGAGGTCATCGCAAGGGATGTCAGTGAAGATAACATGGTGCTTTCACCTGCATCGGATTCTGTTTTCTATGTAGTGCGGGAGGACGGTGCGGCTGTATTGTATCAAGCGGATACTCAAACAGGTGAAACCGGGCGTATTTACGAATTGGGTCGCTTGAGATTCCGCACTGAACTCCAATGGCAGCTAGGAAATTGGTCTCCCAATCATGATTGGGCAATATTGACGTCATTTGATTTTGGTATCGGTCCGACTCTTATCTCTACTGCGGGCGCTGCGGATGCCGTCGTTTTGAGTCAGAATTTTGTAAACACTTTATGGCTTGACGACGGGCGGATTGTTACCTACGAGCAAAATTTTCAGGGATTTGATGAGAATACTGATCCGGGAGCGTTCGCACCAATTGTTTCACTGACAATTGTTGATCCTGAATCAGGTGAACGTCTGGAGCCTGAATGGGTGTCTGATCTCGAAGAAATCAATTCGTTTGAATTATTCCTTGCGACGCTGGCTGAGAACGATTTGAATGTTACATTCTCAACCCCTGATGAACTAGCGTCACTGCCAGGCAACGCCCAGATTGACTTTGGAGAGGGTGTGTTTTTTTCAGGTGGTGGAGAGTTTTGTTTTCCGCTCAGTATTTCGCAAATCGGGGCTAATGAACAGCGAGAGATTATCTATGAGCGTGACGACGTTTTCACCTTCCTCGATCTGCATGAAGTTGGCGATGGTAGTCTAATATTCGGGCAGGTTAGCTATCCCGACTGCACTCTGAGCACACCAATCGGCGAATTGGTTCATCTGCAACCGAGTCAGGAGCAAGAGATTCTGACGGATCAATTGACCAGCCAGTTAGATCAAAACGGCTTCAACGACAGATTTTTTGATATCAATCAACGTCTGGCTATTTCACCGGACATGGAACACGTTGCGTGGATAGAGATGACGCCGGAGGGAAATCAGTCCTCTCTGATTATCTGGAATGTCGCGACCAATGAAATCAGTCCGGTATCATTTGATATTCCCGAATTTCGACCGAGAAGAATTTTCTGGGTTCAATAAGGCACGTTTTAACGCGAATTTAACTCACATCAGCAACAAATCGGATTCGGATGCGTATATGACTTGTAGAACAGTGGTCAATATTTAGTGGAGATTTCCATGTTTGATGATAACGCAAGGACAGGTATGCGGCTGGGGGGAACACTGCTAATCTGGGTCATGATGGCAATCATGATAACCCCGATGGCGCGTAGTCCTCATATCTTCAATTTACTTGCCGTGACAATTATTGCAGGTGTGGGCCTTATTAGTACCCTTGCTATCTGGGACCAGTTAGGCTTTTTACAGGGCGATACAGACTCAAGCAAGAGTTACAGCAAGCGCAAAAATGAAAACCGTGATGCTGAAGCGGCGCTCCTATTGCTGCAAATGTTGAGTCCTGAAGAGCGTGACACGATTCGCAACCGGTTGATGGACAACATGCGCAACGATGGCGAAATTCCGGGCATTGATGAAAATACCGAAATGCTAGACAGGCGTTAAGCTCATGAGACCCCTCTACAACTTACTGGTAAGGTCCGGGATTCTGAAGGCAGTTGCACAAACGGTCTCGACGACCATCGTGTGGCTTACCATTGGTGGTTTCCTGTTTGATCCCTTCAATTTTGTGAGTACAGGTGAGGCATTGCTATTCATCAGTATTGGCATGATCCTGACCTATACTATCTGGCACTGGTCGTGGTCATTTTCCCTTGCCTCTGACCAGAAATTGAAGCGTTCAGATAGCAGTGCCGAGGCGATGGCGATTCTGATTAACCATTTGACCGAAGAGGAACGCCGGACCCTGCGTGATCGGCTGGTATACAGCGCATATGAAGATGGTGAACTTCCGTCACTTGAGGACGCAGAGGGGTACAATTCAAATCGTTACAGTTGATTTATGTCGGCTGGCGGTCAGTACGCCCCGCTTCTAAAAACGACACGCGGCGCGGTCTGTAACAAAATCTGAATATCAAGCGTCAGGGACCAATTCTCGATATAGTAAATGTCCATGAGACACATTTCATCGAATGGAACCTCGCTGCGCCCGCTGACCTGCCAAAGACCTGTGATACCCGGACGGACCTTTAGACGCTGATACTGCCAGGGGGCGTATAGTTCGACTTCACGCACCAGCGGCGGTCGTGGCCCGATTAAACTCATATCCCCGCGCATAACATTGAAAATATTGGGCAATTCATCGAGGCTGGTGCGACGCAAAATCCTGCCGATGCGGGTAATTCGAGGGTCGTCAACCAGTTTGGGGCGGCGCAAATCTTCACCTGTTGCCCGCATCAAGTCTTCCCACATGTCTTCGGCATTTTGAATCATTGTGCGAAACTTTATGATGTTAAAGATCTTGCCATTCATGCCGACGCGCTCCTGACCGAAAAAGGGCGCACCCGGAGAATCAAGACGGATGGCGAGGGCAATGAGGGCGATGAGGGGTAGGCTAATGGGCAAGCTGATGATGACCAGTGCCAGATCAAACGCCCGTTTGATGATGTGATTGACGCGGTTGAACTCTACTTCTTTGTGTAAGCCCAGCAGGGGAATGCCACCCAGCGATTCCATCTGCATTTGTGACAGGTTTAGCTGGAACAGGTCAGGGACGGTGCGGACTTCAATGCCGTGTGCCTGACATTCGTTGATGATGCGCACAATGCGGTCATGCTGCTCCCAGGGCAGGGTGATAATCACTTCGTCGATTGCGTAACGATCCAGCACCTGACCGATATTATCCGGTGAGCCAAGTGCCTCAACCCGCCCCAGACTGGTAGAGCCGCGTTCAGGGTCATCGTCCAGAAAGCCGACCGCACGGTAGCCGAGGTCTGGTCGCGAGACGATGGTGCGCAGTAAGCTGAGGCCAAGTTCATCGGCCCCGATAATCAGCACATGATCGACGCCGATTCCGCGTTTTTGTAGCTGGCGTTTGTAGTGGCGGAGAATGAGCCGCCACAGCCCCAGAAAAAGTATAGCCAGAATCACGGCCTGAATAATCAGCAAGCGCGAGAATACCAGCGGGCGCAGCAAGAAACTCAGTGCCATGATAATCAGACCCGCATTGGTGGCGGCATTGCCCAACTTGATGAGTTCACTGGCCCATGTTCGTCCGCGCTGTTCGCTGTATAGGCCGGAACTCTGGTTGGCGATGAGCATCCAGAACATAAAAATGAAGGTATAGAAAATATATGGCTCAAAGGGGGCAGAGTTTGCTTCATCGACAGGCTGGAAAAGTTGCAGGGTGTAACGCAAATAGTAGGAACCGAAAAAGGACAGCCAGATTAATATCGAATCACCAGCCTGAACGCGCCAGCCCGTCCAGGGGTCTGATTGGCGCGGTTCTTTGGTTACCGCTGGCAGCGGTGAAGTGTCTGGCTTATCGCCCGTTTTGAGCATTTCGGTAACTTTCCACAGTCTGTCGCGCGGTGGCTTGCCAGCTAAATATTTTTGCCCACTTCTGGCGGGCTTCGGTGTTCTGGTTGTTGTCATAGATAGCAGTTCGTAACGCTTCTGTCCATGCCTCTTCATCATCAGGGGGTAATAATACGCTTACCTTGCCGCCTGCTTCGCGCATTGATGAGGTGTTGGAAGCGATGACGGGTTTGCCACAGGCCAGTGCCTCCACAATGGGCATGCCGAACCCTTCATACAAGGCAGGATAGACAAAAGCGTGGGCCGTGTTATACCACAGTACCAGCTCGTCTGACGGGATAAACCCCGGCGTATGCACGGTATTACTAAGATTCAATCGCGCTATTGTGTCAAAGATTTCCTTATAAAACCAGCCCTTTCCTCCACCCAGAACAAGATGGTAAGCATCGCGTTCAGATTGGGTCAGGCCCGCGTAAGCCTGAATAAGCATAGGAAGGTTTTTGCGGGGTTCCAGTGTGCCGATGTAAAGAAAAAAGTGGTCGGGCAGATTTTTTTGGTTCCTGAACCGAGCGATTTGCTCTTCCGGGAGAGGGCAAAATTCATCAGACACACCCGGATACGCGATGTCTATCCTGCCAGGATCGATACCGTAAAATTCCACAAGATCATGGGCTGTGCTCTGAGAGATGGCGATGATGCGTGTCGCCCGCTTGCAGGTGGATTTGGTAAACGCTCTTAGATAGTGGCGGCGTGGACGTGTAAGAATCTCAGGATACCGCAAATAACTCAGATCGTAGACGGTAACCACAAAAGGCACCTTGACGCCGTATGGCGCAACGAAAGCCATTGCATGGTAGACATCTGGCTTGAGTGCTTTCAACACAAACGGCTGTATCGCCTGTTCCCAGAAGATACGCTGGCGCGGGTTGGAGGTATCAATATGGCTTTTGATTGTGCTAACACCATCAACGTCGAGGTCATGGTTCGCCAGCACACGATAAGAAAAAGTGTCATCAACCCGGGGCAAATGCCGCACCAGGTTGTACATATAGCGATGTATACCGGCTTTTCGATAACCCGCAGATTTTGACAAAAGGTGAGCATTGAGAACAATATCAGTCATGCGGCGGATTATACCAGAAGTCTGGCATTGCAGGTCAAGTTGTGGAATAGTAGTCTCGGATACTAGCCTGAAAGGGACGCTATGCGACGGTTCATTTTCGTATTGCTGGTTCTCATCTTTATCGTTTCCGCAGCGACGGCGCAGGAACCCACTGAAGAAACGGTGGTAAAAATCTGGTGGCCCGATGCACTTCTTCAACCGGAGTCAAGGGCCGTTGTAGATAATGAATTTACCAGCATTGAGGAAATTAACGAGCTTCGGCTGGATGTGCGGCGGCGTGTTTATTCTGAAGGGGACATGGCACGCCAGCTTAGCCTCACGAAACGAGTCGCGCCCAGTGCGCTGCCTGATCTGGTGCTGATGCGTCGGCAGGATGTTGTTGATGCAGTTCGCCGGGGTATCATCTTTCCAATCGAAGAGTGGCTGCCGGTACAGTTTCTGGATTTGACGGAAACCCAACGTGCGCTGGGGACGGTGGAGGGGGTTCTGTATGGGCTTCCCTATTTGCTGGAAGTACAACACGTTATGTATGACCCCTCTCAACTTGCTGACCCTCCAGCTTCGACCACTGAAGTATTGGAGCATCAGTCAGCTTTACTGTTTCCAGCAGCCCCGCGTGAAAATGCCGTCGTGAATAAAATGCTCCTTACCCAGTATGTAGCCGCCGGAGGGACGTTTTTCGATGAGAATGGCTCACCCACACTGGATGAGGTCATCCTGTCGGATTTGCTGGCGTTCTATGAGCGTGCGCTTCAAACTGAATTGATTGCCTCCTGCCTGCTGGAAAGCGATGATTGCCTGCTGAACTACAGTTCACCACGTGATTATCTCTCCGACCTGCCAACCGAGACGCCTACCTTGAGCCTTATGGATTCGCGCCTTTTCATGCAGCGTCGTGACTCTCGCTATGTCGACCAGAGTGTGGCAAGCATTCCAACGCTGGATGGAAATGAAATTAGCCTCATTGATGGATGGATGTGGGTACTGTTAACGGAAGATCCTGTCCGTCGTGATGAAGCACGACGCTTCATTGATCTAATGTATAACTCTGACACGATGTCCACCTTTGCAAGTGCACTGTTCCTGCTGCCGAGTCAGGAAAGTGCCCGCCGCGTGATGGGTGATGATGACTATCTCGATTTTCTGAGCGATTTATTGGAAAATTCGGTCTTTGTCGGGGAAAACGAAAGCCGGAGCGCAGGTGCCACCGCCCTTCAAACTGCATTTGAGGCGGTGCTTCAAGGTACTGCGTCCGGCGATGCGGTGCAGGCAGCTATCGGCAGTCTATCGGGTGGTGGCTAGACCAGCATTCCGTGACTGACCTTTATGCAATTATTCATGACAATTGGAAGGTTTGCTTCTTCGGCAAGTCTAGCGGCTTCGGGATGCTCGACACCAAGCTGCGCCCATACGGCTCCGGCCCCGACGGCAATGGCCTCCTCGACAACACCCGGCAGATGCTCGGAGCGTCGAAAGACATTGACAATATCAATTTGTTCGGGGACGGATGCCAGCGAGGGGTAGGATTTCTCACCATCAATCTCATCCACGGTTGGATTGACGGGGTACACTTTATAGCCCATCTGGCGCAGGTATTGTGCAATGCGGTAGCTGGTGCGTGTCGGACTGTCCGAGTGACCCACAACTGCAATGACGCGAGCGTTATCGAGTAATTCCCGCAGTTCGGTACTTGTCATCATCTAGTTTCTCCTGTTGGTTCAATGGTAACGTCCACCTGTTTGATATCCGTTGGACGAATACCTGTTGGGAGTTCCTGTGTGCCTTCCTCTATTTCACGAAAGAAGAGGGCGGCCTTCAGGACATAATCCCCGGCAGGCTGGTCAATACCGCGCAGGTGCATGGTAAACTCCATTTTTGGATGCATCGTTTCGATAATGCTCAGATGCGCCACCGGCTTGTTATCTTCCTTGCGGAACAGTCCAATATCGAGATTGGGTCGTTTTTGAAAAGGCGTCACATGGACGGTAACACCCACGCGCCACCCTTCTTCGTAAGGAGTTGCTTCTAGCAGTTCAATTTTGACCTTATCTGGTGGCTGTGGAACGTCACCCTGCTCGAAGAAATTAATGGTCATCGCAGTTCCTTTTGGCTCGATTCCAATACGTCCCAGGCTATAGCAAACTTATCGGCTGGCACAAACAAGTGGTCGCGTGAGAAGGCAGCAAAACTCAGGATTGGGATGCCGTGCGCCGCCAGAATTCCGCTGACGAGTGCCATAAAGCCTGTGACATCGAATTCTAGCACAGTCTCAAAGGTTATTAAACGAAATTTGCCTTCGGTCTGTGCGCCGGGAAGCCGATTCTGAAAATCCTCCCACATTTCTATGTCAATCAGCAGAGACACTTCATCTTTATCGACAATGAGTGCGCTGAAGGGGGCCGCAACTTCTGCCACAACCCCGGCGGCGGCTGTAACGGCGCGGGCGGGCAACTTGACAATGGTGTAAATTTTCTCGTCAGTGTAGAGTGCGGAAGATTTAAAAAGTTCTTCGGTGGTTGGCATCGTGTGATCCTATTCATCAAAGACGTAGGTGGATTCGGCGTAGAAGCGCATCGACCGCTTATCAATTCGCTCCAAAACCCATTCGGCCAACTCTTGATTCTTTTGAGCCAGCGTCTTGTATGGCGTTCGCATATCATCCAGTGGATAGTTCAGGCGCATGGCGCGACCCTGAATGACATGGCGTGAAATGCCGGGGGGAAGCGGTTCATTATCGCGGGCGGCGACCAGAATCTCGGCTGGCTCGTAATGAGGAAATACCACGAGGGCGTTGGCTCTGGGGAACATTTTGCGGATCGTTTCTGGTTCCACGCGGCTGGTCC
>JAKEEQ010000540.1 GCA_022616515.1 Chloroflexota bacterium
AGGAATATCCCGCGAGCGCCATTCACGTCCCGGTGCATGGTTATCCCATCCGACCCGCGAATGTATTCACTAGACCCGATGTTGACGATTTCGCCTGACCAACTGCATGTCTTGCTGGTGTAGGCTTCGTTGACTTCAATCACTGTTTTTCCATACTGGTCGGCAGCATCTATCAAGCGTGCTTTGAACTTGAAGTGTGCCCAGGTGAGCATCGAGCGCACCGTTTTTGAGCGCAGTTTGCGTCGCGCCCGCTTTGCCATCTGTTCTGTCTCAAAGGTCGGAATGAGGATGATGTCGAAGTGGTCTACCAAGAAACGAATCGTCTTAAAATGGAGTTCGTCGCGCAGGTCACGGATTTTCCAGCGCAGTCGGTTGGCGGCGCGTTTCATGCGGTAGCGCCGTTTCTTGTCTGGCTCGGTACTGTAGCGGGAAATCAGGTTGTCGAGGTGGTGACATAAGCGCACCAGCCGCCCGAAATCATGATGACCGATGACCCCGGTCATCTCCGGTGAAAAGAAGGTCTGGAAGGTGC
Source organism: Chloroflexota bacterium (assembly GCA_022616515.1). GTDB lineage: Bacteria > Chloroflexota > Anaerolineae > Aggregatilineales > J027 > JAKEEQ01. The sequence goes on from JAKEEQ010000540.1 coordinate 533, forward strand.
GTACCCCCGGGTCTAGTGCCACGATGCGGGCTTGGTTCTCGCCCTTCTCCACCGCAGTTTTATAGGGGACACACACATACCAGCGCCCTTGCTGATAGCTTAACTCACAATCAAGGAGGTCTGGCGGCAGCGTTTCCGCCATTCGTAGCGTCCCGCATAGCGTGTAGTACAGACCGTGCTCACTAACGGCTGATTTGGGAATGTAGCAGGTCTGAAAGGGCGACTTGCGGCTTTTGAAGCTCAACGACGACCGTTCGCCCGTCTTTCGGTATTTCACCTTGGCTCTGGTGTAGGCGGCACAGGCTTCCTTGACCGCCATTTTCTTAATCTGGTACGGGATTTCCTTGGCCCACTCTGGTAGCGCAGGGAGTATGATGTCAGTGGCAATGGTGGTCCAGGGCGGTCGCGGCCCATCCAGTGTTTTCAGGAACTCAAGCGTTTGATTGTAAACAAAGCGTGATGTCCCTAACCACTTATGGAAGAGGCTCCGCTGTTCCGCTGTCGGATACAGTCTTATCTTGCGCGACTTCGTGACGATATTGGTCGAGTCCGTACATTTGGACGGCGAAGATGCTGAGGGCGGCCAGCCTCTCGACAACAAGTTCTTCGGCTGGACGGGTGCAATAAGACTAACTGAGAACCACGAGTTGTCCACCGTTGCGCTCGATAAGTCACTGGATAAGCTCAACGCCGACCCTTGCGAGTCGATGGCAGTGGGCAACCACAAAGGTGAACTTATTGCCCTGCAAACGTCGTTCCAATATGGCTCTAAGCTCTTGCCGTTCGAAATGAAACCCGTTGCCGATGTTGCTGATGCCTTCCGCATGAGGTTCCTTGCTCTTGAGATACTCAATTTGCCGCTGCGACTCATCCTGTTGTCTGCCGATAAATGTCTCAATATGAAACAGGCGTTGCCCGGTAGGTGTCCGCCTTCTTTCTAAGCGTATACGGATGCAGTCCAGTTGCCTTAACCGCTTCTTGTAGTTTTACACAGCCCATGAAAGCAACTATAAGCTTAACGATGTGCGGTTGTCTACTTTACTAAAAATACCCTATCTTTAGCAGAATTGTAGCACTAAACTGGTTGTTTTTGGGTTTGTATCAAAAACCACCAAAAGACTCAATATCTTCCAGATGCTTATGTGCCATTTCGCCGAGTGTGAAGAACATCTCTTCAACATTGTCACCCGTCTTCGCACTGGTCGGAAAAAAGAGGAATTGGTTTTCCTCAGCCCACGCTTCGGCCCGCTCATAAGAAACGGCCTCATCAAGATCAGCTTTGTTGGCGATCACAATGATCGGCGCACCGGATGCTGACCGGCTTGCCTCACGCAGCCAGGTATCGAGATTGTCGAAACTATCGGGTTCCGTGACATCATAAACCAGCGCCACCGCCAGTGCGCCCATATAGTACTGGTCCCTGAAAGAACTGAATCGCTCCTGTCCGGCAACATCCCAGATAACCAGACAGACCTGTTCTTCATGTTCAAGAGTGATGGTTTTGCTTTGAAAATCGATACCAATCGTTTCAATCCGCGATTCGGAGAATTTGTTCTCGCAATAGCGACGAATGAGGCTGGTCTTGCCAACTGACTCGTCACCCACGACAACGATTTTATAGACTGGTACCGAATTGACCACTACGAACCTCGATTACAAAATTTATGTCATCCGCTAGTATAGCATGTGTGCTATACTACACTGCGGTTTACTCGATAAAGACAACAATGAGCATTATGACACGATCACTCATCCTCATCTTCATCGCTTTGTTTACACTTGCTGCCTGTGGTGGCGGTGATGATGATGGCAGCAACGATTCATCGAGCGGAAACGCAGCAACTTCTGTTCCCGCCACGTCTGATGACAATACAACTATTACCACCGATGATACACCTGAAATTGTAGCTATCGTCAATGGTCAGGAAATAACGTATACAGAACTTCAACAAGAAGTAACACTGACTCAAGAGACGTACCAACCGGCAGATCTGGACGCATTTGAGCTTGAAGTGCTGGAAAATCTCATCAATCAGTCCTTGATTGAGCAATACGCTCAAGAGAACAACATCACGGTATCGGAGGAGGAAGTTCAAGCCGAAATTGCTCTGCTGCAAGAACTTGCTACCGAGTCGGACATGACACTCAGCCAGATTATGGGATTCCCCGCAGACCAGATTGACACACAGATTCGAGAGCTTTTATTATCACAGGCTGTTCAGGAGCATGTACTTGCCAACGAGCGCCCACTGGTGCGGCAAGTTCATGCCCGCCATATTCTGGTGAAGGATGAAGAACTCGCTCGCGATTTGATCGAGCAGCTCAATAGCGGGGCAGATTTCGCCGAACTTGCCGAGCAGTTCTCTGAAGATGAATCAACGGCTCGTGTTGGTGGTGATCTCGGATGGATTTATCCGGGGCTGCTGATCTGGCAAAACGTCGAAGAGGTTATATTCCAGATGCCAGTGAATTCTCGTTGGCCCGACCCAGTTCCGAGTGTTATCGGCTATCATATAATTGAAAGTATTGAGGAAGCGGATCGCCAGCTAGAGGATACACAAACAACCGATCAAAGCCGTGAAACCTTTAACCGGTGGCTGTCCAATTTGCGTAACAATGCAGAAATCGAGCGTTTCGTCAGCTAGTTGTCGCAAAATGCGCAAATTCGTTACAATCAATAAACTCGCGCGTATTACCTTTTTGAAGGAGAGCACTCATGGGGCAAAATTCGTCCAATGAAGTTTTTAACTTTATCAGTGTATTCTTTATCGCTCTCAGCGCATTAGTATGTGCCTTGAGTTTGATGATTTCGGGCAATGTCATTCCTGCCGGTCCGCTGGAACCGGCGACGGACATTCCCGCTTCTACGCTTGTATTTGCAGACTACGACGGGCAATTTCCCGAGTTTACACCTTCGGATACAATCGAGCCAACTGAAGAGGCACCACCCACAGCCACCTTCACCATAACACCAACCTGGACCGAGCTGCCGACGAATACCGGTACGGCGACCAGTTCACCGACGCCAACGGATACGCCGATGCCCTCCGCGACTTTTACGCTTTCCCCAACCTGGACCTTTACGCCGTCACCGTCTGAAACGCCGACCATTACCCTACCACCACCCACACAGCCGCCCGCCCAGAACCCGCCGCCCGGTCAAAATCCGCCACCCGGCGGTGGTTCGTTCACCGTTCCGCCAAGTTTCCCCATTTACCGAGATGCCTTCGCGCATCCCGGCTGTGAATGGCAGGGCATCGGCGGTCAGGTCAATGGCCCAAATGGACCGCTGCCGGGCATAACCCTTAAAGTGACGCTGCCCGACAATACAACATTGACGGCTGTCTCCGGTACTGCGCCGAGTTATGGTCAGAGTGGTTACGAAATTGCGGTCGGTAACGCGCCTGCGCCTGGCACTTATCAGGTTCAGGTGGTTGGCGCAGATGGCACTACGCCGCTTTCTGGCCCAATCACAGTTCAGTTTCCAGGTACATGTGAACAGAATCTGGCGCTTGTGAACTTTATTCGGCTTCAATAGGCAATGAGTCGTCGATTACCACCACAAGAACACTATCGCCGTCCCTCACCGCGCAGGGGGACGGCTTGCTTTGATGTCGTTACGGCGGTGTTTGTCATTGCCTCGGTATTGCTTATTGGCGGGACTGTGATCCTGTTGAATAACCCTTCTGCGCCGTTCAACCCGCTCCCGGTAGCGACTGTACCGGATATTGCCCAACTGCCGTCGCCAACCATCACCCTTACCCCAACGGTGACGCTTACACCCACCATTACTTTGACGC
>JAKEEQ010000541.1 GCA_022616515.1 Chloroflexota bacterium
CCAGATAGTGCAGCAAGCTCAAGCTTGCCCCATCCGCCCACTGCAAATCGTCCAGAAAGATAATCAGGGGCGGTCGATTTGTCAGGCGCAGCAGCAGCTCACTCACCGCGCGAAACAGGTGATGTTCCTTGATACCCGTCAGGCTGCCGATGCTGGCGAAGGTCTCACGTCGCACAGCAAATTTAGGAAGCAAACGGTCCAGATGTTCCAGCCAGAAGGGGGCAATGGGTGACCATGCGCCGTTATCCAGCGTCTCGATATACTCCCCCAACAGCGTCATCCAGGGGTAGTATGGCATGTGCTGTGACGACTCGTAACTGCGTCCGGCAACCAACAGCCCGTCAGAAACTCGCCTGCCGAATGCTTCCACCAAACTGGATTTGCCGCCGCCCGCTTCAGCCCGGACGATAACAACCCCACCTGACTCCCACGCCTGATGAAGCCGCTGAAACTCAACTTCGCGCCCCACCAGCGGCAATGGTTCCGGGGTATCCGGGATGAATCCGCCAGCAGGTCTGTCGATGATGCGCGGGGTTATGTCACCCGCTGCTATCTGCTCGTAGAGATCAATGAGTTCGTCGGATGGCTCGACGGCCAGTTCGCGCTCTAAAATATCCCGACAGCGGTCAAATTGCTTGAGGGCGGCGTCACGCTGGCCCAACATGGCATACAACCACATCACACGCGCCTGGGCCATTTCCAGCAGTGGATTACTCTGCACGAGGTCCTGTGCCCATTCAAGCGCTTCTTCGTAGGCGTTGTCTCCAATCAGCGTTTCAACAAGCGCCAGCAGGCCGCGTTCATATTGTTTTTGGAGGTGGGTGCGTTCACCAAGCAGCCACATCTCAAATTCGGGCGCGTCAGGCAAACTCAAGCCTTCCAGAAATTCACCCCGGTAGAAGGTCAGCGCATCGTGGATGACACCCGCCGCGATGTGCTGTTGAAAAATGTGGCTATCGACACGGGCCGCATTATGATTGAACTGGACAGTATCATGTTGTGTGGTGATAATGTCATTGTCCAGTTGGCGGCGCAGGCGGCTCAAATGCCAGCGCAGTGTACCCGCCGGGTCATCAGCCTCCTGACAGAAGAGGTTATATAGAGCTTGCCGGGTATGGGCGCGGTCCGAGGCCGCCAGATAGGCCAGTATAGCGCGGGTTTTACGACTGAGCGCCGGGTCAAACGCCTCATTGTCCCATTTGCATTCAAACGCACCCAGCAGATGGATGTGAAGTTGTGCCACGATTATCCCACCACATTCCCCAACTCATGCGCCTCATTGTAGCATTAGTCCATCGTTTGAAAAAATTTAGCGATAATCATTCAAAAGAATGTTAAACTATGTACGAAAGGTAGCGAGGGCGAGACAGTGCGGTTTAACATCGAAATTTGGGTTTGACTTTGTTGATGCGGGACGCGGTATACCCCGGCTGGTCTATAACCCGTAGTATTTTCTTAAAATGCAGTTTCCCGTCCATCAGAGATTCTCACTGCCTCCAATAATATCCCCCATGCGCAGGTGAATGATGATGTTAATGCAACAGTTTTCTTTTCTTGAGGATTTAGGCTTTAGAGCTGAACGAGGCGACATTGACCGAATCACGCTCTATTCATCCCCCGATTTGTATATCGCGTTTATCGACAACGACGGTCAACTGACGGTCGAAATTTTGCCCATCGTTGAAAGTCATATCGGCGAATGGCGAGATTTTTTCGAGGTGACTGGCTGGTCGGTGAGTGACAAAGCCTTGCCGGATGCGATCAGGCAGTTTATTCAGATGGATAATCGCCCCTTGTTGGAAGCGCAGGAATTTATTCCACTGTTATTCTTCCGGCAGGCCGAAGCGATCTTCGAATTTTTAGTGGAGGATTACGGGTTAACCTACGATAATCCGCTCTACGGGTTCAATCATCGTAACGGACACTCACTACATTTTACCGACGGCGACACGCGGCACGTGTCGATTATCTTCGCGTCCGGACGGGCGTCCATACAGATCAAGTGGGATGGTGCAGAATACAACATTGAGCGCGAGATTCGCTATGATGATACCTTTTTGGAAAGCATGGCTTACGAAGTCGAGCAGCTACTCCTGAAGTCCAGCTAACAGGGATAGCAGCGTGTTGTGCATCATTTGCCACGTCTCGTTGGTCATAATTCCCCATGACCGATAGAAATACTCATCGGTGAGGTTTTCGACTGTGGCGCGGACGGTACGGCCCTGTTCAGTGGTAACGAATTGTTCACCATCAAACTGGACCCAGCCCAGCGTAATGAGATGTTCCAGAGCGCGGCGGTAATCTTCGGTTACATAGCCACGAAACGCCAGATGCTGGGCCATGGCTTCCGGGGTATGGGCCTGTCCGGTCCACAGCAGGCTCAACGCATTCCACATATACCCTTCCAGCGGATAGGTCGAGTGCCACGCATAGAGATGGGAGTCGTCACGGTAGGCGTAAAGGTCCATGCACATCTCGCGGATCATGCCCAGCGGCGGCGTTGCCGTATCGATTCCGCGAAAGCGATTCATGATGGCCCACTTGCCGGGCGGGGAAGGGGCTGCGATGCTCATATCCACCACGATTCTCAACTGTCCCGTCAGTTGGATGAGCGCTTCGATGGGCAGCGGGTTCAAACTTCCCAGAAACTGATCTCCGGCGTGAACCATCCCCTGTACGGCAGCCTGCCCACGCGGCGTGACACGATAACGGTTATTGTAGGACCTGACCAGCCAGCCGTTCGTCATCAAACGGGCAAACATGTCCTCAAGGTCGGGCCAGCGTGAATAGATGTCACGCTTCCTGAAATCCTCACGTGACCAGAAATCTAACCCTAATTCACCGAATTTGTACAATTCGATGGGGGCACTGTGATCATTGGCATATACATTAATTGGCCCGTCAGTGAGTTCCCAGAAGCGTTGGATGAGTTTTTGAATGACGTCCCATGTGTTCATGTGCGTTTCCCTGACTGTTTCGGGAATTATAACCCATCTACATCAGCAAAAAGTAAACGGGGACAAACAAAAAAGCACGCCAGGTGCGGCGTGCCTTGTATTCCAATCAGGGACGATTTACGATTTATCCGTTCCAGCCAATGCCGTCGTCAGTCCCAATCCAATATACACCGTACCGGATAGATACTTTTGTCCGCGCAGGAAGACACGACTCTGGCGCAGGCGATTGCCCAGCGTACCCGCCAGCATGGCATAGGTGCTGTCGCTGATCATCGCCAGTATCACAAACACCGTCCCCAGAAACAAGATTTGCAGTGCCGCCGGACCCGCCGACGCATCGACAAATTGGGGCAAAAACGCGAAGAAAAACAGGGCCGATTTGGGGTTGAGAACGTTGACAATAATGCCCTGCCGGAAAATCTTCTTAAGCGGCTGTGGCTGTGGTGCTTCTCGACTGAGCGGCGACTCCTTTTTCATCAAGGTGCGAACGCCAAGATAAATCAGGTAGGCTGCACCCAGAAATTTCACAAGGCTAAACGCCAGTGCCGATGTCACCAGAATGACTGACAATCCAAGCGCCGCCGCCAGAATGTGAAATAACACGCCGACCTGAATGCCCATCACCGAGACCAACCCGGCCAGCCGCCCCTGATCGATGCTGCGGGCAACGATGTAGAGCACGGCGGGTCCCGGCACAACTAGCAGGGCAATGGTGGCGGCCATAAACGTCAACAGAGAGGTGGTGTCGATAAACATTTAGAAATCCTATCCCACGAGAATGATACATCATTGTAGCACCGCTTTTATGCGATGCTGCTTGTTCAGATTGACCACACTGCGACTTCACCCCCCAATTTTGCGTAGTATTCCTATGGGAGCATCTTTGCAATGCTACAATAAATGTGAAGTTTTTAGATTAGGAGATAAACATGAGACGTTGGATGCCCATCTTCATGATTATTGTGATGATACTGGTACTTGTGCCCGCAAGACAAACACAGGCACAGGGCGTGTTTGGCTGCCCCTTCACTAACCAGCAAGATTGTGATCTTCTGCTGGCAGCGGTACAAAATACCGGGGAGCTGGACACCGTAAATATCGATGATATTTCGCTGGGCCTGTTGATTGCCTTTGAAGACAGTATTAATGTGGTGGAAATCTCCGCCAATGGCCCTACTGTTCTGGATGAAGAAGGCGATGTTAGTCAGGCCCGCTGGGATGCCGCGCTGACCAGCAACGAAGACATCAGCCCATTCAAATTGATCCTGAAAGACGGATCACTGTATGTCGATGTGCAGCCAGGCGACGAGACGTCAGATTGGCTGGCGATTGACCCCTCCGATGTGGGCGCGGGCGAAATCGTAGACTTTACCTTTCTGTTCAATACACTGAACTTCAAGAATCTGGTGGATGTGCTGAACGATGTCGGTGACGGGGTTGTCTGGACCAAAGGCATGGATACCGACATTAAAGGTGAAATCGCCTCGGTATACTTCGCCGAATTCTCCACCGCCAGCCTTGTGCAAACCAGCTATTTCTACGAACAGGTCAAGGTGTCGATCATTGATCTCGCGCGAGGAGCCGGGTTGGGTAATCTCGATGAGGAAACGACATCATTTATCATCGACTTCATGGTAGATATTCTGGCGGAACAACTCGGTGCGACCAACTTCCGGGTGAAGTGGATCATCGGGCAGCAAAGCCAGCAGCTCTATGCCCTGTCGATTGATGGGCGTGGCGATGTTGATCTTGGGCTTCTGGCCCCGGTGCTTAATCTGGGACAGGACGAAGCGTTTAGCTATACCGTCAACATCAATGTGAACCTGAGTGCTCATAACCAGCCCGTTGAGGTCACCATCCCCGAAAATCGAGTGGGTGCGGGTGCTGCCGCTTTTGATGGCATCTTGCAATTCTTGCTCGAACTGCTCTTTGGTCAAACGCCTGAACTGCAACTGTAACGCTAATCGTGAGGGATCGGGTAATTGTTCGGCGGGGCGCGGTGAGGTTTGACTGGTCTGATGCTTTATCTGGCGGACGCCATGCATGGCGTCCCTACGATCCCTCATGATTCCCGTAGGGACAGCATGGATGCTCTCCGTCACCGTGTTTATACCCGATCAATCCGGGAAATTGCGTCACCGTGTCCCGCATCAACAAGCACGTTATGCTGTCTTATTTGAGAAACATCTATCTCTGTGAAAATGGTCTCCGGTCTTTTCCCGGCGGACGTCCTGTTGGGTGTCCCTACGAAACACGCCGAGTGCCGTAGGGACGTGCCGTTGCACGTCCTGTGAACAGAACACAAATGGTGTCAACCACCGTTCAATCTCTCTAGCAGCGTATCAAGGCAAGCTTCTAGCTGGGCTTCGAATTCGGGACCGATGTTGGTTGTCAGGTCACGCTCATTTTCGAATACCACATACGGCACAGCAAATTCGCGAATCTGAATATGAGTCGGGTTTTGTGTCTGTAACTCATGCCAGTCAACCTCTTTATAGAGCCGTTCCAGTTTGCCATCCGGCAGCCCGTGCTCCAGAATGCTGTCGGGCCGGTCAGGATTAAAGCGCCGCCGGTTTTTGCGCAGCGATTCCTCATAAGGTACATCAATGTATAAAATGCCCGCCTGCTGCAAAATGGCATCACTGAGATGGGGATAGGCTTCGCGATAGCCGCCGTGCTCCGTACCGCGCGAAAATTCAATCAAAGCCGTGTACTCATCGTGTAAAGCCGGGTTATCACGTATTAATTTCGTGTATTCCAAACTCAGGCGTTCAATCAACAGATGCCACAGATCGTTGTGGATGAAATACCCGTCCGCATCGGTGTGCAGGCGCGGCCTGTTCAAGACTTTTTCAAGCAGTGCGTCCTCTTCAAACCACGTCCATAACATCGGAAAGTCGTCAATTTCATACAATTTTCCAAGATGGTAGCGGGCGCGGCGTTCCTCGCTGGATAGCGAATTTAAGTAGGCAATCACCTCGCTTTTCCCCGATGCAGGGCGTCCATTTAAGATAAGAAGCGGGATGACTGTATCAGACATTTGGATCTCTCGCAGGCAGGTTTGAAAAGTTGGAGGCTAGAATCAGTTGCAAGGCTCACCCACAGAATATAAAATGATAGCTCAATAAATTTTGTTTGACCAACAGGGGTTTGCCCCTTAAACGGAAGGTTAATTCTATGAACAAGTTTTTAAAGGCTATTGCATTGGTGGTTGTTCTGGTGATGGCACTGGCGGTTATTTTGCCCGCTCAGGAGCAGCCGGTCGCGGCACAGGGTGATCTTGGCAGCGAAGACAATCCTATTCAGGTGTTCTTCGTCCCGTCAGTTGATGCCGAAGCGATTATAAGTGGTGGTGAGTTGGTAAGACAGGCACTGGAAGAAGCTACAGGTTTGAACTACGAAGTGTTTGTCCCAACATCCTACGCCGCTACCATCGAAGCGATGTGTGCTGCCCCCGGCGAGACAATGGGCTTTATCCCGGCGGCGGGTTATGTGGTCGCTAACAACCGCTGCGGGATAGAGGTTGGAGCCGCTGCCGTTCGTTTCGGGCGTGCTTTCTATTGGGCACAGTATATCGTCCGTCGCGACAGTGATATCTATACCTTTGGTGATCTGGAAGGCCGCAGTTGGGCCTATGGCGACCCAACCTCAACTTCCGGTTTCATTGTACCCTCGGTTGAACTCGGTGCCGCAGGCATTACGCCGGGCGATCAGGTTGAAACAGGTGGTCATGGTCAGACTGTGTTGGCCGTCTACAACGGTGAGGCCGATTTTGGCACGACCTTCTTCAGCCCACCGCTCGTACCGGGAGCACAGTGGGAAGTTGGCGACCTGCCCGAACCCTACGATCTGACCGTTGATGAAGCCTTCATCGGCGAAGATGGCAATCTGTGGGTGGGTGAAGTTCGCGTATTGGATGCCCGTTCATCGGTTCGTGAAACTGCGCCCGATGTCATTGATCAGGTCCGCATTTTGCGTATCAGCGAAGCGATCCCGAACGACACGCTCAGCTTTGGGCCAGACTTCCCCGAAGAACTGCGCACCCAGATTATTGACGCTTTGATTGCCTTCTCAGAAACAGAGACCTGGAACGAGTCATTAGGCAGCCCGGATTTCTATGAGTGGTCAACGCTTCAGCCAATTGGAGATGAAGCCTTCAATTCGGTGCGCCTGCAAATGGAAATCCTCGGTCAGACCGAAGAAGACATTCTGGGAGAATAGGCTTCCCATCCACATCCGTTAAAGTTTAACATTGAGGCGGGCAGAGGACATCTCTGCCCGTTTTTCAAAGGCATTATTTGTAGGAAGAAATTGATGCTAAAAATTGAAAATTTGTCGAAGGTATATCCGAATGGTTTTCAGGCACTGTATGATGTGAGTTTTGAAGTGCCAGACGGGCAGTTTCTGGTCATCATCGGCTTGAGCGGCTCCGGGAAATCGACCCTGCTGCGCTGCATTAACCGTCTGATTGAACCATCCGAGGGGCGCGTCATCTGGAATGGTATTGATATTACCCGTGCCAATGATGAAGAACTGCGCCTCATCCGCCGCAAAATCGGCATGGTGTTCCAGCAGTTTAACCTCGTGAAACGCTCCAATGTGATCACCAATGTTCTGAGTGGACGGCTGGGGTATGTCAATCCCGCCTGGAGTTTTTTCAACTATTTTTCCCCGGCAGATCGCGCCAAAGCACTCGAAAAACTTCAGCGAGTCGGCATCAAGGAGAAGGCATTTAACCGGGCGGATGCCCTCAGCGGCGGACAGCAGCAGCGTGTTGGGATTGCACGTGCCCTGATGCAGGAGCCGGAGCTGATGCTGGCGGATGAACCCGTTGCCAGCCTTGACCCGGCCACCTCACATTCCGTGATGGATTATTTGCAGGCACTCAACAAAGAGGATGGCATCACCGTCCTGTGCAGTTTGCACTTCCTGAGTCTGGCCCGCACCTACGCTGACCGCATCATTGCGCTCAAAGATGGGCGAATGGAGTTTGACGGCGACCCTCACGAGATAGATGAAAAGCGTTTTAAAGATATTTATGGTGAAGATGCCAAAGAAGTCCACATTAGTTAGGAGAAAATTATGTTTGGAGACCGTCCCCCGTCATCGATGGCGGCTGCACGAAGCCTGCTGATTGTTGCAGCGGTGTTGGTTGGAATTTTTATTTACGCCTGGGCCTTTGACATCACAGACATTAGTTTAGAAAAGCCGCAAGACCCCGAACGTCGTTCCCAACTTTCACGCGCCCTGCGCGAACTCTTCTCACCAAATATCTTTGAACAGGATACCGATTCTGAAATGGTGAGCGTCAATTTTATGGCGACAAATAATTGCCCGGAAGATGTGGACATTGAACAGCCAGCGCGTGACGAGAATGGCCCTTATATCGTGTTGTCTGAGGAATGTGGCTTCAGTGATGATGTCCTGGTGATTGAAGGCTTCAATTTTGAATTTCATCCGCGCAATTCCGGCATTATTCGGTGGCGGTTGCCCAACAATACCATTCCTATCACCCGCTTCGAACTGGACAGCGATGGGCATTTCAGGCAAGAAATCACGATTCCGAGACTGGGGCGTGTCAGTGGCGATGACCCTCATCAAATTGAAGCCGAAAGTTTTATTCCCACCGGCGGCATCAGGTTCACAAATACGAGCAAAACGGTCTTTGAAAAGATGGTTGAAACCATCTTTCTGGCCTTGATGGCGACGACCCTTGCCTTACCCATTGCCTTTGCCCTGAGTTTCCTGGCCGCACATAATCTGATGCGCCAACTTACCATGCCGCTTGGCCCGGTGCTGGTGGGTTTTATCTTCTTCCCAATTGGCTGGTGGGTTGGCGCGACTCTGCTGGCGATGGTGGGGCAGTTTGGCGCTGATAGTTGGGAAACCACCGATGACTGGGACACTGTTCAGGCATTGTTGAGTATCCTGTTTGGTGCCGGGGTCGTTGGTGCATTCGCCGGATTGCGAATGCTGCGGAATATGGTTGAAGGAATGGATCCCCAGGATCTTAAGTCACTTACCCGGAAAGACGGGCAGAATAATTCGTCAGACATTATACCCGCCATATTCAAAGCCTCTCTCAGAATCGCCAGCGGCATTGTCGCGCTTGTTTTTGTAATGCTGGTTGTGGGCATCATTGGTGGGCTTGCGGTCTGGCTGGGCAGTGAGGTGCAGGGCTTGTTGTTCTTCAATGATCTTGGGAATATGGTAGCCACACTTGGCGAACTGGTAGAACTGATTATTAAGATTATTGGTGGTCTGTTAGGCGCATTCTATCTCGCTTCGATGACCAGTACGCTGTCGGCCCCTCTCTTCAAACTCACCAGAGACGCGACAATTGTTGAACATACGCTGGGTGCAATTCTGAGTGCCACAGTAACAGGTATGATTCTTTACGGACTGGCAGAATTTAGCCATCAAGCGGCTCTGTTGATTCTACTGGTCCCGCTGGCAGCAGCGTTCATTGGCAGCCAGATTTCACCGATGATCTATAAACTGATATTCCCCGGTGATAAGTATGTAAAGGCCCAGGGGGCAAGAAAATGGACTCTAATCGCACTCTCTTTAGTCGGGGCAATCATCATCTTTGTCATTGTTTTCGTGGCGATGAATGCGGCTCGGGGTGTTGTGGATGGTCGCCGTCCCTTGACCGAGGAAGTTGATGTCCTGTCCGCTGGCATCAAAGTGTATTCATACCGTGCCTTATTGATTGGGTTGGGTTTGGGGGCGATAATGGGCGGGCTGTCCGGTGTGAATTCCAGTTTCCCCTTCGGATTGGTCGTTTACAACACAACCCGCACCATTCTCAACACAATGCGTTCAATCGAACCCCTGATTATGGGTATCGTTTTCGTCATATGGGTGGGCATTGGACCGTTTGCGGGTATGCTGGCGCTGGCGCTCCATTCCATCGCTTCGCTGGGCAAACTGTACTCCGAGCAGGTCGAGAATATTGATCAGGGTCCGATTGAAGCCGTGCTTGCCACCGGAGCAAATCGCTTGCAGATGATTGTTTATGCAGTCGTGCCACAGATTGTGCCGCCCTACATCGCCTTTACGATGTACCGCTGGGATATTAACGTGCGTATGTCAACCATCATCGGGTTTGTGGGTGGCGGTGGTATTGGTTTCCTGCTCAGCCAGCAGATTAATCAGTTGCGCTATCAGGAAGCCGGGGTGGCGGTGCTGGCGATTGCGATTGTCGTCACCGTGCTCGACTATACCAGCGCCTACATTCGCGAAAAGATGATTTAGGATAACAGGTGACGACACACTCAAGGGTGATCGGGCGTGTCGTCGCACTTTCTCCATATTGACATTAAACCTTCTAGAAACTATACTCAACCAGTATTGCCTCACTAAACGTCTCCCCTTTCTTACGCAAACCACATCTCGTTGATTGCGATTGGCAAGGTAGAAATCCCGGCAGTTTTGGCTGCGTGGTAATTTCGCAATTGATATTCGTATTTGTTTGGCAGAAATCCATTCGTTAGTATCGAAAATTACAGGAATAAAATGGCACAAAATCTAAAAATCATTCCTCTGGGCGGCCTCGGGGAAATTGGCAAAAACATGACTGTCTATGAGTATGGCCGCAACATCGTCGTTGTCGACTGCGGGGTTCTATTCCCCGATAACAGTATGTACGGCATTGATCTGGTTCTACCCGATTTTGACTATATCATACAGAATCAGGATAAACTGCGCGGCATTGTGCTGACACATGGTCACCTTGACCATATCGGCGCACTTCCGTATTTGCTTCGCGAGATCGAGGCCACAATTTATGGGACGCCGCTCACGCTGGGACTGGTTGAACGCCAACTTAAGGAAAAAAACGTACTGCATCGGGCCGACCTGCGTGTTATTGACGCAAAGGAAAATATCCATTTGGGTCCGTTTCACATTAAACCGTTTGCAGTAGCGCACTCCATACCCGATTCGCTGGGATTTGTCATTGACACCCCGGTTGGTGCAGTGGTGCACACCGGGGATTATAAGCTGGATGAGACGCCTGCTGGCGGTCGGAAGACCGATCTGGCGCGTCTACGTGAACTTACGCCGGATGGTGTAGTCGCGATGTTCGGCGACAGCACCAATGCTGACCGGCCCGGACGCACTGAAACAGAGCGTGTCGTTGGCGAGACACTGGATCGTCTGCTGGCACAGGCAAACGACAAACGGGTTATTATCACGATATTTTCGTCGGTACTGGCCCGCATACAGGAGATTATGTATCTCGCTGATAAGCATGGGCGCAAGATCATGCTGACCGGGCGTAGTCTGGTCGACAATGTTGGTCTGGCACAGGAATTGGGCTATCTCGATGTGCCAAAAGGTATACTGGTCGACAGCGATGCTGGTTTCCCGAAAGAAAAAATAGTCGTTCTAGCAACCGGGTCGCAGGGTGAGCCGCGCTCAGCCTTGAATCGTATGGCAAACGGCGAACATCGCCAGATTGAAGTTGGTCGAGATGATCTGATCATCATTTCAGGCGGCACAATCCCCGGCAACGAGGAAGACGTCGGCCAAATGTTGAACAAGCTGTTTGAGCGCGGTGCAAATGTCATCTATGGTGCGATGGAAACCGTCCATGTTTCTGGACATGGCAGCCGCGATGAGTTACGAGCCATGATTGAAACGGTACGTCCGCAGTACATGATCCCGGCTCATGGCGAAGCGCGTCACCTGCATCTGCATGGTCAGATGGCCGTCGACGCTGGCATTGACCCGGATAATGTCTTTATCCTGAAAAACGGTTACCAGTGGGTGACAGATGGTCGCAAAGCCTGGACAGCAGAAGCATTGAGAGTCGATGACGTGTTTGTCGATGGGCGTCTGATCGGTGAGATTGGCGAAATCGTGATGCGCGACCGGCATCGTCTCTCACAGGATGGCTTTATCGTCGCCTTAATTCCCGTAGACGCCAATAATCGTCTTGTGGGCGAGCCACAAATTGTGAGCCGGGGCTTTATCTACCTCAAGGATGCGGAAAGCCTGCTGTCCGCGAGTTGTGATGAGATCAAAAAGCACTACAAACACGGGGCACATAAACTCCAACGGGCGTTGGAGGACTTCTTCTACCGCGAGACACAATCGCGTCCGGTGGTTCTGCCGCGCTTCATTCGCGTGTAGAACGCCATTACCAACGTGAGCCATTTTGAGTTTTTCGAGGCATGGAGAATTTCTAGAATGGCTCATTGCAATTTGTCGACCGGACAACCTCACCCCGCAGCACCGCTACGGGGCGTCCGTATTGTCTATGTGGTTTGCGAGGATTCCTGTTCGTGATGACCGCTATCACGCACGGGATATTTCTGTACTGCAAACCGACCCTTTCCCCATCTCAGCAACCTGCGCAGAGCGAAAAAAGATACTGATTTTCGTGAGACTGATTGCGTATCCGGGTTGCTGGGTTGCTGTTCACCGACTCCGTTTTTGAGTCTGGAAATGTACAGAAAGGCGTGTTCCTGAATATTCACGAGCCTGCTCCTTACCTGTTGTTTGCTTACAGGTTATGAGCAAAGCGGTTGAACTGTCAGTCAACGAAAGGCGTATTCGGGGTTGATGGCTGGTTGATTTTAGAGGCCATTGAAAAACTGGATTGTGCTGTTTTCTAACCCCACCCCAGCCCTCCCCAAGCATGGGGAGGGAGCTAAGCATCCGCTATTTAAACGGTCTCCCCCATGTTTGGGGGAGATGTCGCGCTAGCGACAGAGGGGGTTGCTTCAAGAACTTAGCAAATGGCCTTTCAACCACTAACTTAACCGTATTGGATTTTAAATCACAGCAGGCTCAGGTCGCGTGCCCGTGCCGCTGCCTGCGTGCGGTTTGAGACGTTGAGTTTGCCAAAAATATTGTTCAGGTGTTTCTTCACCGTGCCCACTGACACGACCAGTTGGGCCGCAATCTCCTGATTAGACAGGCCATTAGCAACCAGTTCAAGCACTTCAAGTTCCCGGTCACTGAGCGATTCCACCAGCGGTTGCAGGACTGTGGCAGCGGGAAGTTTATCCTCAGATAACTCATCCAGCAGTTCGCGGGCAAGCTGTTCTAGCGATTTTGCCCGTCCAAGCTGGTAGGCGGTATCATACTGGTCCGGTGTCATACGGGTCCGCAGGTTCGACAGCCACGTATCGACCTGCTGCTGGACATAATAAAATTTCAGGTTGTTTTGATGAAAGGGTGCCAGTAGCTCCACCGCCCGGTCATAGTTCCCGGTCATCTCATGCAATCTGGCAAAGCGAAAGATCGACTCATCCACCGATTTCATGCTGCTGACATCCATCGCGACTTGAAGCGATTGGTAACAATAATGCCGGGCGACATCATCATTGCCCATCTCCATCGCCACCTGCGCAATTTGCTGAAGAGTCCAGGCGGTTCCGGCAAGATCGCCAACAATATTGCACGGTTCAAGACGCTGACGATAATGTTCAAAGGCAGCAGCAAGATCACCTTCTTCCTCAAGCATCAGCCCCAGCGCACCGTGTGACCATGTTGCGCCCCATCTGTCGCCAATCGCCTCAAAGGCTGTGATGGCCTCCTCAAACAATTTTTTGGCCTGAGTATCGTCGCCCTCATAGTGCGACTTCAGGTGCGCCAGATTATGCAGACACCATGCCATGCCCCACTGATTGTTTCGTTCGCGGAAGTAATCGTAGCTCTGCTGAACAATGGCGAACCCGCCGTCATCACATTGAAACACCATTTCACCCATATGCATGGGTAAAACACCCGTGATATTGAAGCGTTGAATGAGCCGCGCTGCCCGCCGGACAATCTCGATGGATAGTTCAGGGCGGAGGGTTTCGGCAAACTGCGCATACCAGCCCTGAAGCAGAAGCAATACGGCCAGCAGCGGACTTTCCTCTGGTTCAAACTGGCGTACCGCTCGGGTGAACAACTCGTACCCTTCCATCAGCCGGGAGCGCATCTGGTAGTAAAGGCCCAGCGGTTCAAGGCAGTCCCAGATCATGTCCTCATGGCGCTGGTTTACCATCCATTCCCATGCGCTGCGGATGTGATCAAGCTCAACTTCGATTTCCTTGAGTGCCGCTGCTTGTTCGGCGGACTTAAGTCGAGCGCCCATACGGCACAACAATGCATGATAGTAGGCGGCGTGCTGGTGTTGTGTCTGGTAGCGTTCTGTATCGTCGAGTAGTTCGCCAGCGTACTGGCGCAGCAGTTCATGAATGCTATATCGGCCATCCACCCGCAGCAGTGATTTATCGACAAGCGACGCCAGCGACGCGAGGGAAGCCCCCGCTACACTCTCAGCCGCCTGCCGGGTAAAACTCGATCCAAAAACAGAAAGCCGTTTAAGCACATCTCGTTCTGTGTCTGGCAATAGTTCCCACGAGTGATTGAATACCGCCCGCATGCTCCGGTGGCGCTCCGGAACATTTTTGAGCGGTGTTGACAGAAAATCGAGGTTCCGCCGGATTTCGGCAATGATCTCGCCGGTGGTTAGCACTTTTACCCATGTGGCGGCCAGTTCAATCGCCAGTGGCACCCCATCCAGAATGCGGCAAATATCTCTGATGTCAGCCTCATCTGGTATAAAATCCAGCCTCACCTGTCGCGCACGAGCGGTAAATAGCTGTACGGCATCATCATCTACCGGCAGCCCCTGCACGTGATAAATTTGCTCTTCACGCAGGTTCAGCACCTCACGCGAGGTAATCATGATATTGGTATGGGGTGTTTTTTCCAATATATCCGCCATAATCCAGCCAGCATCCAGCAGATGCTCCACATTATCCAGCACCAGCAGCATGTGTCGATTTTGCAGGTAATCCAGCAACTGGCTGTAGGCGTCGCTTTTGTCAATCGATGTGATGCCCAGCGCATTCGACAGCGCAAATACCACAAATGATGCTTCATTCACTGTTTGCAGCGGAACAAACACAATTCCATCGCTGAATAGGTCTTCACAATCGACTGCTATCTGGAGGGCCAGCCGCGTTTTACCGATGCCGCCCGGTCCAGCTAATGTGAGCAGGCGTGTTTGCAGCAGCAGGTCGCGGATTGCCGCCCGCTCAACTTGCCTACCAATAAATGAGGATAGATGCAGAGAGTCGGCGTTCATCTAGCTATCGAATCGTATGCGCATTAAGTCATCACGATGTTTGGGGTTCTTGGGAACCGATGCGGGCATCATACATCTCCTGCCTTTGCTGCGGGTGAATATATTATACCCTAACCTTTGTCGCCGGATTGACGAGGTGACTTTAAAATAGTAGGTTGTGCGATGAAGTTGCAACTGATAGGGAGGAGCGCACCAATGCCGGTAAGAGTGGGGTGGCTGGTGAAAGACCAGATTGTTGTCGTAGAAAGCCGGGGTTATGTAACTGACGAAGAGTTTTTTGAACTGGACAAGCGCGGTGTGGAATACCTGAACGCTTCGAGCCAGCCCAAAATCCATATCATCTTCGATAACCGGAGTCTCACCCACCAACCGGGCTTTGTCACGCAGACCAAGGCTAAGGTCGGCAAACACGAAAAGTTAGGTATGTCGATTGTGGTCGGGGCGGCCAATCCTTTCATTAAATTTGTGTCGTCGGCTACCACTCAATTTCTGGGTTTGCGTCTGCGTTTTGTGGATGATATGGAGGTCGCCCGTGATATTCTGGAGAGCATGCTGCCAGATACCACCATTCCCGGCTATGATGAAGTAGAGTGGATTGAGCACATCAACTGGCAGCCGACAGATTCACCTATCAATTAATGCAGCACATTTGCTGATTTTCGCAAACCGCATTTCTGAGCTACACTGCAAGGAAATATCTATTTAGGGAAGCGGTCGTCATGCTCAATTTCAGCGTCCCGGATGATTGCTTCAAGGTTACCGTCTCGACCGCCGACGCGGACTCGATGCTGCGTGTGTTGTTTCATCTCCCCGGCGGCATCGTTGATTCACTGGAGACACGAGTAAACCTCGAACCCGCAGCCATCCGCGCACAGGCCAATCAACTCCTTGAAGAAGCTGGTTTCATAGAAACGGATTACAGCGTCAATCAGGGGCAGTATGCCTGTACATTCGAGCGTATGCCCTAAACCTGAGCCGGGTTATTAGCGGTTGCGTTCGCTTCGGACAAACAGCACCGTCCCCACAACAATGCACATAACCGTGACGCCGATGGTGACGGCAAGATCGACTGCGGGGCTATACAGCACAATTTCATCATAGTCCGGGTGTCCAGCGAAAACGAGGTTCCGCATGAGATCGCCCAGGTAGGTCATGGGCATCAGATGCGAAAGGACACTCAGAATGCCGCTCGATTGACTGACAGGAAATAAAAGCCCTGCCAGAAATACCTGTGTAAATACGAGAATCGCGCCACTTTGATTGGCGGCCTGTGCATCGTTGATAATGCCGATAAAGAGGATACCCAGCGCTCCTCCGGCGATGCAGATCACTGGCGCAAGGAGCAGGACATTGCCGACATCGCTCAGCGCAAATGGTATTTGCATCAGGAGTGCTACGGCAAACACGCCAAGCAGCGTAAATAGGCTCGTGATGGTCCCACCGATGATTTTGCCGATAATAATCGCATAGCGCGAAATTGGGGCAACGAACAGCACCTGGGTGAAATTATTGTCACGTTCCATGAGCAGAGAAATAACACTGCCCATATTCGATTGATACAGCATCATGACCACCACGCCGTACAACATGAATTGCGATAGACTGAAATTGGCACCACCACCTAGATTCTGGGCGAGGCTGCCTCCCAGAAGCCCCATGAACACCAATGGATAGATAAAACTTTCAATCAAGTAGCGCGGTGTCCGGGCAAAGCGGACCACATCGCGTGCTGCAATCGCAACGACAGCATTGAGTTCCTTATAACTACGATTCATTGGGCTGCTCCTTCGTTCAACAGATGAACATAAGCCTCTTCAAGGCTCGGCTCGTAGATTTCGAGCACTGATAAGGGTGTCTCCAGCCGGGCAATCACGTCCTGTGGCGTCGGCCCGGTATAGGGTATCTTGAAGCCGCTGCCATTGGTGCTAAAGGTGATCCCGCGACTGGTAAGTTCCGCTTTTAGCTGTTCGTGGTCGGCGGCATCAACCAGCACATAACGGTCCAGCAAACGCTGCTTGAGTTGGTACGGTGTTGCGTGCAGGGTGATTTTGCCGTGATTGATGATACAGACATGATCAGCCACTTCGGCCTCTTCAATGTAATGTGTGGTTAAGAAGATTGTCGTCTGCTTGGAATGCTGCACCTCAAGCAGATACTGCCACAGGCTGGCCCGACTCTCAGCATCAAGACCAGCGGTTGGCTCGTCCAGAAATAGAATCGTCGGATTATGCATCAAACTGCGGATAATCTCCAGTTTGCGCTGCATCCCACCCGAGAATGTCTTCAGCGGCTGGAACAGGTCACCGCCCAGGTTAACGATAGATGCTAGCTCTTCAATCCGGTGTCGATAGGCGGCTGGCATCAGGCGGTAGAAGGGAGTATAGGTATACAACCCCTGAACGCATACGTGCAGCCGGATGTTCTCCTCGGCGGTCAGTTCGAGATCGAGACTTGGTTTCTGAAAGATGATGCCGATTTTCCGGCGAATTTCATGCGCCTGATGATTGAGATCGTGCTCTGCTATCATTACCTGTCCGCTGGTCGGGGCAAGGGTGGTCGTCAAAATCGAAATGGTAGTAGTCTTGCCCGCCCCGTTTGGTCCCAGAAAAGCGAAAAATTCACCTGCTTCAACATTGAAACTGATGTCATCAACGGCGGGTTGCTCCGTCTTTCGATAACGTTTGATGAGATGTTCGACTTGTATGATGGGCGTCATGCCTGTTATCTCCTATCCGATTACAGACACAACGTACACCTCCTCTGTAAACTCAATTTAAACGGACAGTTACGTGGGAAGGGAGACCCTAAAAGTGGTCCTGACCCCGGACACACTTTCCACGGCAATCGTCCCGTTATGTAATTCTACGATTTTTTGCACGATGGTGAGACCCAGACCGCTGCCGCTGTCGTCTGACCGCGTACGTGATGGATCGGCTTTATAGAACCGTTCAAAGATACGCGCCTGTTCCTCGACGGACATGCCGATGCCCGTATCCTTGATCTCGAACTGAATCATCTCACCCTTGGGCTGCAAGGTAATACTTATCCTGCCACCCGGCGGGGTGAATTTGATACTGTTGTAGATGAGATTGAGCCACACCTGACTCAGTAAATCTTCGTCGGCTGAAACCACAACTTCTGTCAAGGAAACTTCTACATCCAACGATTTACTCGTCCACTGCGGTTCGCAAGTCAGCATCAGGCTGCGGATTTGTTTATCTAAACGATAGGGTTTCGGCTCAAATTTTGGCTGCTTCGCTTCCAGAGAAGACAACTTGAGCAGATTTTCGGTGAGCCGGGACAGCCGCGTCGTCTCGGTTTCGATAACGGCGAGATAGTGGTTTCTGTCCTCAACACTCAACTGCTCGTTGCGCAGCGCCTGAGCAAATCCCCGGATTGAAGTCAGTGGCGACTGGATTTCATGGGAGACATTGGAGATGAATTCCTGACGCATTTGCTCCATCTGTTTGAGTTCGAGCGCCGCACGATTAACACTTTTCACCAATTCTCCCGTGACAATTTCTACCTCCGGGTTGCTTTCCACGCTGATATTGAAATCACCCGCCGCAATTTTCTCCATCCCCTCCGTAATCGGTCGATACAGTTCTCGGATGGCAGCACGTTCCCTGGCCTCGAAAACACGCCCCCAAGCCACCATCGCCAGCAGACCAAACAAGCAGCCGAGCAGGATATTGATAAGATAACGCACGAACACAGAAGGCTGTTGACCGATGGCTTGATAGATGGCTGATGTGAGGAAAAAGGTGATGGTAAAGAGCGTCATCACCATCAATATTACGCCGAAAATTTTGAGGACCCCCTTCATGAATCCACCTCCAGCCGATAGCCCAGGCCCCGGATGGTTGTGATTCTAAAGGAGTGGTTTGCTTCAGGAAAACGCTCACGCAGCCGGTTGATGTGCACGTCCAGCGTCCGCTCATTACCGTCAAAATCGTAACCCCAGATGTCTTCAATGAGCCGGTCCCGCGATAACGTCTGACCCGGATAACTGGCGAGCTTGAAGAGCAGTTCGAATTCCTTCAGGGGCAGTGTCAGAGGTTCACCGTGAACCGTGATTTCAAAAGTTTTACGATTCATAAGCAAGTCGCCAAGCTGGATGGTTTGAGACATGGCAATATGATAACGTTTCAGGAGGGCCTTCACCCGTACCACCAACTCCGGTGGGTCAAACGGCTTGACCAGATAATCGTCCGTCCCCAACTGAAAACCCTGCACCTTGTCAGCGGTCTCGCCTTTGGCGGTCAGCATGAGGAGTGGAAAATCGTAGACGGCTCGCAGTTGACGGCACAATTCCCAACCGTCCATGTTCGGCATCATAATATCAAGAATCACCATGTCTACCGTCACTGTTTCAAGCACAGCAAGGGCTTCGACGCCATCGGCAGCCTCATAAATGTCAAAACCTTCATCCCGCAGGAAAACCCGCGCCAGTTGTCGAATATGCGGGTCATCGTCTACAATGAGTATTCTGGTCATTATCAATAGTCTGTCTACTTGATGAGCCTCAACATTGATAAAGTTTATCATCGGTACTTAAACTGAATATAAACAGATTCCCCCCAATTGGGTGGTGATATTTCTCCCCAAAATCCGTTAATCTAAATAGAAATCGGTTCGGGAGAAACGGACCGGTTCAGTCTAAAAAAGCGGCCTCCTGTTCCCGGGTCGCTTTTTAACTTTCATCGGACGATCTTCCTGCATGAATCTAACAGTCAAGTGCTTAGGTAAAAGCAGAAGACAAACAAGCCAGGAGGAAGAATCATGGCTGTTAAAGTCAACAACAAGGCAGTCCAAAAGGCAAAATCACTCGTCAAAAGCGGCAAGATCGACCACGAGTCGGATTGGAGTGAAGCCCAACCGTCAACCGATGAGGAAAACAAATTTCTCAATAACCACAGTTGGGATGAATACGGCGAATGGCATTTAGCCATCCACACCGACGAAAACGACGACACCAAAGGTCATTTCGGTTTCCCCTATGGCGACTTCAAGAAAATCCACCGCGATGGCGTGATTGCCGCCAAACAGCGTGCGGCTCAGAACCATTACCGTGAGGTGGAAAAAGCCGCCGACGAACTGCTGGAGATGATTGATAAGAAGTAACTCGCTGCCGTGAATTGTCCCATGAGAGCAATTCACGGCACATCCACCCCAACCCGCCATCCCCAACGACAAAAAGATGTAGGTGCTTTATGCATAGAATATGCGAGAAAGCATGAATTTTTCGTGCACAAACTCATCTCTAATTGAAATTAACGATACGTAAACGGTATGATTAGACAAATCGTTTCGACGAGGCACGCGGATGACATCCACCAAACCTAACGACTCACACGAGAAGCCTGAAGAACTTTCTTTTATTCAGCGCTTGGATCGCGAACTGAACTGGGTGCTGGACCCCAATCATGTTATCGACATCACCATGGACTGGGTGATGCGGCGCACGGCGGCTCAGGCCGGGTTAATTGCCACACGCAACGGCGATTATTTGCAGGTGGTGCGCGTGATTGGCGCTGGCCCCAATAATGTTGAACGGCTGACCCGTGAACCGTGGCCCATTGCGTCCGGCGCGATTAGCCGCGTCATTCAGGATGCGGACCCGCTGTATGTGCCGGATTGCAGCGCAATGGACGCCCCGGCTCCCATCATCCTGCCCCGCACCAAAAGCATGCTCTCCCAACCGCTCATCGTCAAAGATGAGGTAATTGGCGTCCTGCATCTGGAAAGTCCAGAAGAAGATTACTTCGCACCCGAAATGCAGGAATTCGTGAAACATGTGGCGGAGCGGGCGGCTCTCGCGCTGAAAAATGCTTCGTTGCTCACCTACACGAAGGATTCTGAGCAGCTTAAATCTGACATGATCCGCATGTTAGCCCATGACCTGCGCAATCCGCTGAATACCATCACCAGCGCCGTCCATCTGGCCCGCCGCGCCGATGACCTGTCGGCCCTCGTCAAAACCAGCATCGACACCATTGAAAACGCCGCCAATCAAATCCAGATGCTCATCGAAGAGATGTTGACGCTGGAAAAATTGGAGGCCAATGTCGAATTGAGCCATGAGCCGGTTAATCTCGTGTTAACGCTTAAAGAAGCGGTGGACCGTATGCAGTCGTCGGTTGAGCGCAAAGGGCACAAACTGGTCATCGAATCGCCCACTGAGGAAATCTACACACGCGGAGAATTAACCTTCTTCCGGCAGGCCATGATCAACCTCATCAGCAACGCCGTGAAGTATACTCCACCCGAAGGCCGCGTTGTGGTGCGCATGGAGCAGCTTGGGGCCAAGATTTTCTTCAGTGTCAAAGATAACGGCTACGGCATCCCCAAAGACAAGCAGCAGTATCTGTTCCAGCGCTTTTATCGCGCCCCGGACACCGCCCAGATTCAGGGCACGGGCCTCGGCTTGAGTCTGGTAAAGGCCATTGTCGAGCGGGCAGAAGGCGAAGTGTGGTTTGAGAGCGAACCTGATGTCGGCAGCACCTTTGGCTTCTGGGTTCCTGTGGCGGATAAGAAACTCGTCCAGCAGGAGCGCAAGTTAAAAGCTCAAACGGATGAACTGGAAGTCGTGCCCAGCCTCTACGATGAAGTCTTGCAGCGGCGGCGTTTGCGGCAGAGCGGGCAGTCGTGGCAGTAGACTAATTTTCGGATACAGCGGTTTTACAGCGGACGGCGATCGCCGTCCGCTGTTTGTTTTCAGCATTCGAGCCAGACCGGGTAGTCGTGGGCGAATTGTAGCAGCATCCGGCGGCATTCTGGTTTAAACTGAATCATGGAGGATACGATGAAAAGATTTTTATTGTGTGTGCTGGCGGCGATTCTTTTGCTGCCGCAGGTTGAACTCAAGGCGCAGGATTCCGCATCCGATGCGCCCTATTTGTACTACTACGATGAAACGGTTCGCGCGTTTGTGGTCGAGCGGGCAGATGGTACTGACCGTCATCTGCTGGGACAGGAGTTGATGGCTGACCTGCCGCTGCCGGGAACGCCCTATCCGAACCCTGAAAATGATTACATTCGAGAAGATACCGTTTATGGTGGCCTTTATGTCGATGGTCCCGGCTGGTCACCATCTGGTGAGTATTTCGCATGGACGGCAGCACCAAAAATATGGGGTAGACCTCCCGTGCATGGTGAACCGTATATCATTAACACCAGCGGCCTGCCACCCGCTGATGTCCTGCGTCGATTTGACGTAGCAGATATGGTTTGGTTTCCCGATGAGGATAAGTTGTTCATCGTTGCGCAATACAATGAGGAGATTCCCCTGCCAGACCGCGAACAATCTATGGGTTTTGATTTGACCACGCATGTACACCATACGCAGTTCATGATATTTGACCCTGCCACAAACACTGTGAAACTCCTGGATCACAATGAGTTTGTTCAACGAGGAGGATGGAACTCTGAAGTCGAGATGGGTTGGGTCGGTGATCTCATAGTGGTACAGAACTGGATTTTTGAGAACACCGTGTTTTACGTGTACGGCAAAAATGGCGAGTTGCTTCATCAGACAGAGATAGATGGGCAACCTGTAGAGCAGTATCCGTCTATGACCGAGAATAATCTTTATTATGATGAAAATGACAGGCTTCACTATATAAATTTACTAACAGGGGAAGAACACCTTTTCGGTGACATTTATCCTCAACGTGGGGTGTTCTGGCGAGGCAACTATGGCATTCTTAATAATCGTTATCTGATTTCATTGGCTGATGGAACTTTAACCGAGTTGGCGGAAATGGACGCGAAAAACCGCCTTTATCATACCTCTCCTTGGTCACCGGATGGTCGTTACGCCATCATCATTGAAGAGGATGAGACACTATATTTTGATACACAAACGGAAACACTTCATCCCTTGATTGATATAACTACAGAACACTGGCAGTGGCTTGACAATACCCGTATTGCAACTCTTGGTGGTTGGACACCGGGAGTTCAAGATTCAGGTCCGCAGCGGACGATTATCCATGATCTTTCAGATCGTACGTCGCTGGAAATCACAGGTAAACAGCCACTCGAATGGTTGGAGATTCATGATACGAGGTTATTCTTTGTTGGTGGAGGTGCGTATATTTATGATTTTGAAAGTGACACAGCCATCAATATGCGTCCTGATGCTGACAGTGGTTTTTCGAATCCCGGTGGTGAAATCATAGTTAGTGGTGACTGGCTAATTATTCTGGAAAATTCCAGTCCTACAGGTGGCTATTTTCGTAACATGGGTGTTGCACGGACAGATGGCACTCAAAGACGGGATATTGGTGAAACCATTACACCATCACCGATTGCGATAGATTGGCTACCCCCTCGCGTAAATCCTAAAGATCTCCCGCCGCCTGTATCATCAGACCCACCTGAAGCACTTGTAGACGTGATTCATGGCAATCACTGGTATGATCGTGTCCTTTGGGGCGAAGACGGTACGATTACGACCGTTGGGTCCGGGGAATTGTTTAGCGGATGGCAAATGACACGATGGAGTCTAGTTGATGGAACCATTGTATCTAGAAACACGATTGACTGGCCTTCAGATCAAGATTTTTACATGCAGGACAGTAAACCTGCTTTAAGATCTACAGAGTATTGCCCGAATGCAAGTCGCCCTGAGTACAACATGTGCACTTTCGATGGGGCGTTTGTACTCAATATCAACAATGAAACATGGGTGGGTACGGTTTATCACGACGAGCAAGCCATTTGCAGTTTGCCTGTCAACAAGTACGACGGCTGGTTAAGGTCGATTAGCGTGACACCCGATGGTAAATATCTTATTGTCGGGTCATTGGTCAATGATGCCTATATCTGGAACCTTGAAACATGCGAACTCGCGCTGACCATGCCGGACCCGGCTCCCGGTGTGGCTTTTTCGCCGGACGGCAAATATCTGGCTTTGGGCGTGTCGTGGGATATTCAAATCTGGGATGTGGAGGCGTTGCTTGGTGATTGATGCAACCGCACAGGCAGCCATGGTGCGGCGCGGTGATGTCCAGCCCATCGACCTCGTTGAAGAGGCCATCGCTAATATTGAGCGGCTCAATCCCGCCATAAACGCCGTCATCACCAAACTCTACGATAAGGCCCGCGCTCAGGCTGTATCCCCGGATTTGCCCGATGGCCCCTTTCGCGGGGTGCCGCTCCTGCTGAAAGATTTTTACATCGAGACGGCAGGTGATGCCTATTTCATGGGCATGAAATATCTGCGCGATTTGAACTGGACCTCATCCCATGACACCTATCTTGCCCGGAAATTCAAGGACGCCGGGTTTATCATCCTCGGCAAAACCAACCTCCCCGAACTGGCAGGCAGCCCAACCACCGAACCGCAGGCATTTGGCCCCACGCACAATCCCTGGCATCATGAGCACAGCGCGGGCGGATCCAGTGGCGGATCGGCGGCGGCGGTGGCAGCGGGGATGGTCGCGGTGGCACATGGCAACGATGGAACCGGGTCGCTGCGGATTCCGGCAAGCTGCTGCGGACTGGTTGGGTTGAAACCAACACGCGGGCGCATCTCGACCGGGCCAAAACGCAGCGGCGGGATGTTTGGCAACATCAGCGAATTTGTGCTGACAAAAACGGTGCGCGATGCGGCGGGCATTCTGGATGCGCTTCATGGCAATATGCCGGGTGATTTATTTCTCGCGCCGCCACCCCGCCAGCCGTTTTTGCAATCGCTTCAAATGGAGATTCCCCGGCTGCGCATCGGCCTGCTGGTGCATGACCCGTTTCTCGGTTTTCCGGTGCATGATGAGTGCAAATCAGCCACCGAAAACGTGGCACGCCAGCTTGAGGGGATGGGGCACATTGTTGAGTACAGCTACCCCGCCATCTTAGATGGGCGCAATGGATTGGGGCCGAGTTTTTTCGGCGTCATCGCGGCCAGTGGAAAAGCGGCGGCACTGGATCGAATCGCCACCAGGACCGGCATGCCCATCACCGAAGAGGATGTCGAGCCACCGACATGGGAAACTGCACAGGTCGGGCGCTCGTATAGTGCTGTGCAGGTGCAGGCTGCCCATGAGGTGCTGGTGGCGGGGGCATGCAGCCTCCCGGAGTGGTGGGCCAGTGGCTTTGACCTGTTGATAACACCGACCATGATCCAACCGCCGCCCAAACTTGGCTTGACAGGTGCCGAAGACCTTACACGGGCGTTTGGCCTGATGACGATGCCCTTCAGTTTTTCGGGCCAGCCTGCCATCTCACTGCCCGTGCATTGGACCGAAAATGGACTGCCGGTTGGCGTTCAAATGGTGGCGGATATTGGGCGCGAAGATTTGCTGCTGGCGGTGGCGTTTCAGTTGGAGCAGATGTACAGGTGGGATGAGCATTTTTGAGAAAAAACATGCCCCCCTGCGGGTGGATGGGTGCGAGGGATGGAGGATCCGATAGTTGCAGGAGGGCGGTATGACATGCTTTAGATTACGACAGCATGAGAATACTCGCATCAAACTTTAGTTTATTTATGGGGTTATTTAGAATAGATGTATATCAAATTTTGAAGGTGAGGCATTGAAATGTTCAACAATAACATGCAGGAGCGCCAGTATGCGCCGTCAATGGACATCCAGACACTGTTTCAGGGTGTCTTTCTGTGGATGATGCTGGGGCTGTTGACGACAGCCGCTGTCGCATTCATAACCGTTTCAACTCCGCTGGTTGAACTCGCTGCCAGTCCGCTGGTGTTTGTGGCGTTCATCGCGGAGATTGGTCTCGTGATCTGGCTGGGGCGCAGTATTGCCAACATGTCCGTCCAGACGACTGCTACCGTTTTCCTCCTGTATGCCGCCCTGAATGGATTTTCGCTGTCACTGATTCTGCTCTTCTTTGATGTAGGCACGATTGGCACTGCCTTCTTCACAACCAGTGCGGTTTTTGGTGCAATGGTTGTGGTGGGGCGCACAACAGACCTTGATCTGACGAAGATGGGCAGCATTTTGCTGATGGCATTGATCGGGTTGATTATCGCCGTGATTGTTAACATGTTTATCGCCAGCAGCATGGCAAACCTGATTATCAGTGTTGCGGGGGTGATTATCTTCACCGGGCTGACCGCCTACGATGCACAGCGCATCCAGCAAATGGCCTACACTTATTCCGGCACGAGCAGCATCGCCGTTTACGGGGCCTTGATTCTGTATCTGGACTTCATCAACCTCTTCCTATTCTTGCTGAGGCTGTTGTCGGCACTGCGCGATTAGGCTAAAAAAGGACGCCCCGTTTGGCGTCCCTACCGCACCATTTTTTGTAGGGACGTGCAACGGTACGTCCATGTAATGTCACAGTTGAATGGTCTTCGTCACCGGATCATAGGCGCAGAATGGCTCTTCAGCGAGATAATTTCCCGTCGTGCCATACGCCCGTGCCCGGCAGCCGCTGCACAATATCCTGAAATTGCACTCGCCGCATTTGCCTTCCAGTAGATCGACATCACGAAAATCCCGAAGCAGTTTGCTGTGATACCAAATTTCGCCAAAACTCTGCTGGCGGATATTTCCGGCTTCCAGTGGCAAATAACCGCACGGGAAAACCTCGCCGCGATGCGAGATAAAAATAACGCCCGTGCCTGCCAGACAGCCCTTCGTGGCAGCGTGCATATGGGGATGACCATGCACCTGCCGCTGGTAACTCTCTGGAAGTTCGCGACTTGTGCCGTTGCGCCGTTCTTCAGCGCGACGCTGGTTCATCACACGGAAATAGTGCGGCGCACAGGTAGCCTTGAACTGCATGTCGGGATGTTCACGCTCCATATCGTAGAGCCAGTTGAGCACCCACTCATATTCCGAGGCGTTAATCATCTGATCTGCGGCAATCTCAACGCCACAGCCGACCGGAACGAGCAAGAACAGATGTAATCCTACTGCATCAAGATCAACCGCCAGCTTATAAACGCCTTCAAGCTGGGCCTGATTGTGTTTGGCAACCGTCGTATTGATTTGCACTGGAACACCTACATTGCGCAGGGCACGGAAACCGCGAATGGCAGCATCAAATGAACCTTCAATGCCCCGGAAGGCGTCATGGGTGCGGGCGTCCGCGCCGTCAAAAGAGATGCTAACGCGCTTGACTCCAGCATCTTTGATGTCCTGAGCCACTGCATCATCAATCATCGTGCCATTGGTTGCCAGTGCGACGGGTAATCCCCGAATGGTGGCATACTCAGCAATTTCCAGAATGTCGGGCCGGAAGAGGGGTTCACCGCCGGACAGCACCAACACCGGATTGCCTACCTCGACTAACTCATTTACCATCTGGAAGGCTTCGGCAGTGCTCAAATCCTGTGGGGTCAATTTGTCGGCAATGATAATGCGGCGGCAGTGGATACACTTCAAATTACAGCCAGCCGTGGTTTCCCAGAAAACAAGACGTGGGGCAGGGTACATAGAAAATCTCTCCCGATAGATTTCAATCAG
>JAKEEQ010000542.1 GCA_022616515.1 Chloroflexota bacterium
AACAGTGTTTCTTCGGTAACCGGACGCTCTTCAAGGAGTTTAGTCCCCTGATTCAACCGATGAACACTCGATACCATTGACTCCGGCGGACGTTCCCGCTCGACTTCGCGATTGTGGTGGATGACACAGTGATTGGTGTGTACAATCGGGTCGCCGTTCAGTTCCTCAACGTGATAACGCCCCGCCATTGCCTCCACATTATAACCACTGCCGTGTTTGTCCATAATCAGGTAGTTGTGCGCCCCGGCAAGCTCTGCACCGCTGATACAGGCCAGCGCATCTTCGATATTATCCTGTGCCAGAATCTTGCGAATCACCAGATTCCAGATGACTCCCACCTGCCCCGTCCCCATAATATTGTTGATGCACACCGCAATGCCCTCAGCGTTCATGCCCATCTGTCCGATACAGCCCATCGTGGTGAAACCGATAAAGGGGATGCCATCAGCGGGTTCTACATCGGTCAGCAAGACATACGGCTCGGCGCTGGCGTGCATATCCCATGTCTGACCGATAAAACTGTGCCCGTCAGCAGTCGCCGTGCCGGGGACGAGAAATGCCGTACAATCATCAACGCCATGTGTCGCGGCGCGGGCGTTGGCGCGGGTGTACACCGCATCAATAAAATCGGTGAAACCGTTGGTAATTAGCAGTTCGGCGGGACTGAGGTCAGTTGCGTCGGCAATGCCCCGAATTTCTTCCATCAGGTCGGGCGCATAGGCTTCATTTACTGCCACCATCTCCTGTGCCAGTGCCAGCACATCGGCACGGGATAGTTCACGCCCGGCCCAACTGGTCGTCCCGCTCAGATGCACACGTTCGGCGGTATATTCACGGATCTGGTCGCGGAAAGCTTTGCCGTGCTGCTGGCCCATTTCATAGGGCGTGCCGCTGAGTTTAAGTCTTGTGATTGTCATTTTTCAAACCTTTCCAAAAACGATACAGGCGTTTTGCCCCCCAAAGCCGAAGCTGTTGGATAACACCGTCGTGACCTCGGCATCACGCGCCACATTGGGCACATAATCCAGGTCACAATCAGGGTCGGGGGTATCTAAATTGATGGTTGGATGGATCACATTTTCGCTGAGCATTTTCATGATAGCGACCGCCTCCACGCCGCCGGATGCGCCGAGTGTATGCCCGATCATGCTCTTGGTTGAACTCACCGGAATCTGGTAGGCATGTTCGCCGAAAATGCGCTTGATAGCATAGGTTTCAATGCGGTCGTTGTAGGGTGTTGAGGAGCCATGCGCATTGATGTAGTCGATGTCTTCGGGGTTGAGGCAGGCATCTTGCAGCGCCCACTTCATCGCTTTCTGAGCGCCGACCCCTTCTGCATCCGGCGTCGTAACGTGAAATGCGTCCGATGATGCGGCATATCCCAGCACCTCACCGTATATCTCCGCGCCACGTGCCACTGCACGCTCATACGATTCGAGAACGAGTATTGAGGCCGCTTCCGAATAAACAAAACCTTCACGGTCGCGGTCAAAAGGACGGCTGGCGCGTGTCGGATCGTCGTTGTAACTGCTGGCAAGCACGGTCATCGAATACAGGGCTTCCAGAATGTAATCTTCAATCAACGCCTCGACCCCACCCGCGAACACCACATCAGAGCGCCCATCGCGGATAAGCTGCGCCCCTTCGCCAATCGACTGTGAACTGCTGGCACAGGCGGTTGTAATCGTCATCAGCGGTCCGGTGGCGCGGGCCTCCATCCCGGCATAATGCCCCGGAATGTTAGGCAGGGCATGAATGAGTTCCAGCGGGCGCGGCGTGCGGCCTTCCATTTCGTAGCGCACATTGCTGCGCGACGCCACATTAAAGCCACCTTGCGCCGTTCCAACCACCACCCCAACCCGTGAACTCACTTCTTCCAAAGTCTCATGAGTATAACCGCTGTGCTCAATGGCGAGTTTGGTGGCAATCTGGACCATCTGGGAGGCGCGGGCCATGCGGCGGGCTTCTTTTGGGTCCAGATAATCCTGCGGGTCCAGCGTGATTTCACCCGCGATTTGCACCGTGATATGCGACGGGTCAAAGCTCTGAATGCGTTTGATGCCACTCTTGCCATTGACAATGCTGTACCAGAAGTCGTCTGTAGTGCCCATCGGGGTGACGGCACCATAGCCGGTAACGACTACGCGGGGACGACCATTAACCATTGAGACTGCTCCAGAAGTTTCGCACGACACGGACGGTTAGTACGCTAAATATACCACACGGCAGCATCTGATGGCGTAACATCATACACTCTCTGTGAAATAGAGGTGCGCCCACCCCAACCCTCCCATCCCCTCTGACCTTCGGACATATCCCCATAAATAAAGCTTGTCGAATTAATGGGGTAATATTTCAATTGGCTTCACATTGACGGTAGCTGTCTGTTTTTCTATGTTTGGACATGAAAAACGGACCTAACATCGTGCCGGTTAATGTGTCAATTCGAACGGCAGAACGAGTGCTTCAAAGGGGTTTTGTCGCCCATTTAGCCAGTCTCACTCAGCCAGCTCGCCTGAATCCCGGCACGATGTCAACGTCACTTTTACCGGTCCAAGACAGTAAAATGTACAGTAAAGCGTGGTGTTTCGTAGGGACGCCATATATGGCGTCCGTCAGCCAACGCACCGGACTCATCAATCCTTACCCGGTTATTTTTTCAAGTTGCATAATGGGGAGACTTGGGGTGATGGTTTAAAATGTGACGAATAAAAAAAGCCCTCTCCCGAAATCTCATCTCAGGAGAAGGCTTTATTCTTGTGCGACTCGATCAGATAATCGCGATAATCGTCCGTAATACGTTCAGGATGATGCCCGTCAGGAAGAAAATCCCCAGCGTGGGTGTCACGTAGCGGATGGCTTTCCTGGGCATCAGGTAATCGCCAATCAAATCGTCGCCGGTTGGATCACCCATCGCCCGCGCCAGCTTGGTGAGCGGACAGCGCCAGTTATTGAAATACAACACGATCATTTCGGTCGTCATGGTGACGACAGCAGCATAAAACAGTGCTGGATAGTGGCCCGTGATACCACTGTACAGAATCATGAGGTCACTAAAGACGAAGCTCAAGAAAACGATGCTATGAAACCCCTTCAAAGCAAATGTCAGATTCTTCCACAGGGTGGGATGGGCGTAGCGAATTGAACTTCTGGTAATGGTGTCGTACAAGTTGGGATGCTCCTTGAAATTTTGCTGCCTTCAGGTTTTATAACACTTATGAATGAGTAGGTTGCGGGCGTTACATTAACGTTTTGTGACAATTAGAGCAAACCGAGGGCGTGGTGAATATCCGCCAGCAAGTCATCGACACCCTCCAGGCCCACCGAAAATCTCACCAGCGAGGGCGGGATGCCTCTGGCGATAAGCTGTTCCTCGGTGAATGACTGCGACCACATGGCTGCCGGGTGTACCATCAAACTGTGAACCCCGCCGAGGCTGGCGGCCCGGTCAACCAGCGTCAGATGGCTGATGAAAGCATCGGTGGTCGCCAAACCGCCGTCCAACTCGAAGCTCAGCATGCCGGTGAAGCCTGTCATCTGCTGGCAGGCGAGTTCATGCTGCGGGTGGCTTTGCAGGCCGGGATAATACACGGCTTTGACACGCGGATGAGCCTCTAATGCGCGGGCAATGGTCAGGGCGCTGCGGTTATGTTCCTGTACGCGGAGTTTGAGGGTGCGCAGTCCACGCAGCAGCAGCCAGCTATCAAACCCGTTGACGCTGGCCCCGACGGTGATATGGGTCTTCCACATTTCCTTCATCAGGGCTTCCGACCCGACGATCACGCCCAACAGCACATCATGATGGCCGCCCATGTATTTTGTACCGCTGTGAAACACCACATCAACGCCAAGATCAAGTGGGCGCTGGTTGATGGGCGTGGCAAAGGTGTTGTCGGCAAGGGTCGTGATGCCATGCTCTCTGGCAAGAGCCACCACCGCCGCGAGATCGGTCAGCTTCATCAGCGGATTGGTCGGCGTTTCGACCACGATCACTTTTGTGTTGGGCTGGATGGCATCACGAAAGGCTTCCACATCGGTCTGGTCGACGAAGGTGTGCGAGATAGCAAATTTCGAGAGCAGACTCTCGATTAAGGTTGTGGTTCCGCTGTAATGCACCGTTTGCGCCACGACATGATCGCCTGCCGACAGCAGATGCAGCAGGATTGTTGTGATGGCCCCCATCCCCGACGCCGCCAACATAGCCTTTTCCGCCCCTTCCAGCGTCGCGATGATCGTTTCGGCTTGCGCCGCGTTAGGATTGCCATAGCGTGTATAAAATTGCGGATGGTGGGGTGTGGTCGCCATTTCGAGGAAATGTTCGGCATCCTCGGCACGGTAGGTCGTGGTCTGGAAAATGGGTGGAGCAATCGAATATGACTCGTTTAACGCATCATCAGCGTGGATGCCGGTTGTGGCAGGATCATGATGGTGTGGGGTCATAATGGTGCTCCCGTTCGCGATAGATGCCCGTTTAGTGTACACGCCCGGCGGCATTAAAAAAAGATGATTTGACGGCTTTGGATAAATTAAACGAAAATTTGGTTTTTTCCAGTGAAGGGATATACTCAGGCGCATTAAGGGAACCAATGGTGATTGGCTGATGGACGACACCCCCTCTGTGTCTCCCCTCCGGTCCTGGCGGACCACCTCCCCCATGAATGGGGAAGGATGATGGGTTCCCTCCCAATTTCTCCCCATTTATGGGGAGATGTCGCGTTAGCGACAGAAGGGATGGGAAAGATCAGGGGGTAAGGTTTTTATCCCGAAACTATCACCACTACCTTTACAGAAAAGGTTATACCCCCACATTAAAAATTTAATGGAGCTAATCGTTATGAACCATCGAAGAACCTTGATTGGTATTTTGATTCTCGTTTTTGCCCTATCCCCATTTCTGTCAGTGACCGCTCAGAACGACGATACGTTTGAAATTCCCGGTCTTGAGGGGCCGGTTGAGGTGATTTACGACGAGATGGGCGTGCCGCATATCTACGCCGACACCGCGCATGATCTCTTCATGGCGCAGGGCTTTGTCCATGCCTACCATCGCTGGTGGCAGATGGAATGGTGGCGGCACTTGAGCGCAGGCCGTCTTTCGGAGATTGCCGGTGAGGCAACTACAGGCAACGACCAGTTTTTGCGAACCCTGTATTTTCAGGGTGCTGCCGAGAAAGATTGGGCGCTGCTCTCCGATGAGGTTAAGGGTTATCTGGAAGCCTACACCGCAGGCGTGAATGCCTATCTGGAAGGCAAGGAACCCGGCGAACTGGCAGTTGAGTACCAGTTTGCCCTGATGGCCGGAATCCACCTTGAAGTTGAACCGTGGACACCGCTAGACACACTGCGCTGGACGAAGGTGATGTCGTTGTCGCTGTCGGGCAATTTTGACACGGAAATCTTCCGGGCACAGGTCATTGATGCAATGGGACCGCTTGGTGCGCTGGTGATTTTGCCCGGTTACGATTACGATCACTTCCCGGTGATTGTTGAGCCGGGTGGAGTGGATTATACGGGCATGACCGCTGACGCGGCGACGTTTGTGCTGCCCGACGAACTTGATTTCAGCGATGTCAATTTTGAACTGGTTGGCAATGTGGACCTGAGCGACCCCAACATCACCCCGCTTGGTTATGGCACGGGCATCGGGTCCAATTCGTGGGTCGTCAGCGGTGAATTGACAGATCACGGCCACCCGATGGTCGCCAACGATCCACATCTCGGCATTCAGATGCCCTCCATCTGGTATGAAAATGGCCTGCACTGCCGCACCCTCAGCGACGCCTGTCCCTTCAATGTGGTGGGGGTGACCTTCGCGGGCAGCCCCGGCATCATCATCGGGCACAACGACAATATTGCGTGGGCATTTACCAATGTCGGGACCGACGTGCAGGACTTGTATCTGCTGACCGTCAACCCCGATAACCCCGATCAATACATGCTGGATGGCGAATGGGTAGACTTTGATATTCAGCAGGAGACGATTGTCGTCAACGGCGGCGAAAATATTGATCTCACCATTCACAACTCGGTGTGGGGTCCGGTCATGTCGAGCTTTTTGCCGGTGGGCGAACAGGTGATGGCTATGCGCTGGGTGGCGCTGGATGGCAACCGCAATCTAGATTCCATCATGCAGTATAACAAAGCCTCAAATTGGGACGACTTCCGCGCCGCCGCCAGTCTCTTTGACACCGCCGGACAGAATTTCATCTACGCCGATGTTGAAGGTAACATTGGCTATCAGATGACGGGCCTTGTTCCGCTCCGTGCCGAGGGACACGATGGTACTGTACCCGTTGATGGCAGTGTGTCCACCAATGAATGGCAAGGCTACTTGCCGTGGGAAGAGATGCCCACCATCTTCAACCCGGAGGCGGGCTACATCGTGACCGCCAACAACTCGGTCGTGCCCGAAGATTTCCCGTATTACATCGCCGATCAATGGGCCTATGGTTATCGTGCCGCCCGCATCGAAACCATGATTCAAAACGATGAAGACGGCGTGTACACCATTGAAGATATGCAGCGCATTCACGCAGACAATCACAATTCAGCCGCCGACTTCCTGATCCCGGCACTGGAAGCCCTCACTTTTGAGGATGAAGCCCTGACTGACGCCGTCGCGTGGCTGAGTGCCTGGGACCATCAGGACCATATGGACAGCGGAGAAGCAGCCCTGTTTAATGCCTTCTGGGTTGAACTGCTGACACTGGCTGCTGCCGATGATCTGGGCTTTACGCCGGGTGGGGGCAGCCACTACATGTTCCTTGTATCGCGTTTCCTGAATTCGGCAACACACCCGCTGTGGGATAATTCCAACACGCCGGATGTGACCGAAGGCCGCGATGACATTTTGAGTCAGGCATTTGCCGCCGCGGTGGCGAGAATGGTTGAGTTGCAGGGTGAAGATCGTGAAGCCTGGAATTGGGGCGACCTGCACATGGCAAATTTCCTCGCCGCGCCGCTGGGCCAGGGTGTGGATGCCCGGCTCGACTCGATGTTGAACTCGCTGTTTAATGTGCATGTTCGCGCCAGCGGTGGGTCGGCAATTGTCAACGCCACCGGCTACAGCGCAGGCAGCGGCTTCCAGTTGACCTCACTGCCGAGCATGCGCCAAATTTTGATTCCGGGCGATTGGGACAACTCGCTGCGGATTAATACACTTGGACAATCAGGCCGTCCTGACAGCCGTCATTACAAAGATCAGGTCGAGATGTGGCGTTTCATTGAATATCACCCCGATTGGTTCTCGCGCGAAGCTGTCGAGGCCGATGCACGGGCTACGTGGCAGTTTGTCCCCGCTCCATAACGAACTTCACGCCCTCTCCCCACACATTGAATGAGGAGAGGGCATACAACTTCCGTGAGGGTCAGTGCCACATCATTTATTCGCGGACGATGTCGTCCGCCTGTCGCAGGATGTCATCCCCGATTTCGAGGCCGATTTCGTCAGCGGTATGGAGGTTGATTGTCAGGAAAAACTCGCTCACCTCAACCGGCAAGTCGGATGGCTCGGCACCTTCAAGAATTTGTGCCGCCAACCGTGCCGCTTGTTCACCAACCGCAATAAAGTCCATGCTGTAAGAGATCAATGCTCCCTCGGAAACAGCAGGATAAGAAGGCACACTCATGGGAAGGTCATTATCCAACGCTACTTGAATAAACAACTCGACGTTTGACACGGTAAACGTGTCGGGCAGCAAAAATATGGCGTCAACGTCATCCGGGATATTTTCAATCGCCGTGTTGATCTCATCCAGATTCCGGGTGACAACAGGCACATACTCCACACCAAGCGCCTCGGCATTGGCTTCAAGTATGGCGAGGGCAGCCACGGGACTGGCATCATCGGCATTATAGGGTATCCAGACCCGCTCAATCGTGGGATCGATACGTGTTAGCCACTCCATCCGCAGTCCTTCCTGCGGGCCAAATGTAACGCCCGTCAGGTTGCCGGTTGGATTAGCCAGACTTTCAACCAGACCCGTTGCAACAGGATCAGTGATCGGCGCGAAAACCACTGGAATCTGGTTTGTGGCGGTAACTCGCTTCGCCGCCTGGGAGGCTGGTGTACTTAAGGTCAGGATCAGATCCACATCTGCGTCAACCATTTTTTGCGCTTCGGCGTCAAGCAGCGCAATATCACCGACACTGCCGTTGTAGAGGTACGTTATATTCTCACCCTCCACATAGCCCAATTCTGTCATTCGACTCTTAAAGCCATCGAACACAGGCTCCAGCGCCGGGCCAAGATTAACAACACCAATTGTGAACGATTCCTGCGTGGAATCGTCTTCTTCTTCCCCGCTGGATACCAGCAAAAACACACCAACTGCAATAACCACAACCCCTATCAGGGACATCAAAAGAAGATTTCTGCGCGACATGCTTGAACTCCATTTCCGAAAAAGTGAGCCTGTTGTTATTTTCGGGTAGTGCTGGCATCTTGCCTGATGAGAGAATTAACTTTTGACAGACAGTTATGATGCGTTTTGAGAAAAAAGTCTGGTTTAGATAAACCGGGATCGGGTATACCGCGTCCCTATCAAGAGCAACTACTCGCTATTTAGATTTACGCTCTTCGCATGAAACCGCCATATCAGTCTCAACGTTGCCACTACCTCGTTTTCTTTAATCATAGGGTTCAACGTTAATGATGGGCAACTAAAATCGCTGCGTTCTTTCAAGACTTAATTCTTCATCACAACAAAAAGAGCACCTCAAATCGAGATGCTCCCGTCATTTCTGGAATTGAAGTTGGCGCAGCAGGCTAGTTATAGTCCCCGCTGGCCCACACGTACACCATTGGCTTGTCATAACCGCCGTCGGCGCTCCACTGGAAGGCCCAATAGGAGTCGGTAATGCTCATGTTGACACAGCCGTGACTGTGCCGATAGCCAAAGCCATCGTGCCAGTAGGTGCCATGCAGACTGATCGAGCCGTCAAAATACAGTGTCCACGGCACGTTTTCCAGGCTGTAAAAGTCGGTCTGG
Source organism: Chloroflexota bacterium (assembly GCA_022616515.1). Classification (GTDB taxonomy): domain Bacteria; phylum Chloroflexota; class Anaerolineae; order Aggregatilineales; family J027; genus JAKEEQ01. Next base: position 8,991 of record JAKEEQ010000542.1, read on the forward strand.
CCTTCAGCGCCGCTCATGGACCCGTTGCGGACCCGCGCCCATGTCTGGTATGTGCCTTCGTTGGTGCTCCATTCGGGCAGCCCGCTCGAAATCAAGGTCGCAAAAACGGGTGTCTCATTCTCGTAGGCGACCAGCACCTGCTCATAAAGGTCCACCGCGAACCAGCGACCTTTTATCCCTTCGGGCTTCTCGATATACAGCACACGACCAACATACACCTGCTTAACCCACCGATCAGGGCCAATCAGGAACCAATCCCAGCCATCAATGTTGGCCGTGGCAAAAATGTTGACACGGGTATATCGTTCGAGACGTTCCTCGTCTGGGTTTTCGGCGATGCCGGGGGCAGTTGAGGGGCGGACTGGCTGCAAGACCCACGCCATTGTATAGCGTGCTTCTGGATTGACTAGAACGCCGGAAAATGAACTTGGACGCGCAACGGTCGTATCCGTCTCAGGCACCCACTGCCCCGTATTGATCTCAATCCAACCGTCCTGCTGGTGTCCAACGGTGACGTAGGTAAATCCAGCATCAATCGTTCCAATCGGATTGCCATTTGGCCCATCATAAAAAGTCGTTCCGGCCGAGTTGGTCAGGCGGCGAAAGGCAAAGCGCAGCAGTTCGGTTTCATTGGTTGGCAGCGGACGAACATCCGGTTCTTGATGCAGCACCATCTCATCCAGCAACTGCTGGTATTGCAAAATGGGCAGCCCAGAACGGCATCCGTTAGTATTTGGCGTCTCCAGACAGGTATTAGCTTGAACAACATGGGCAGGCTGAAGTGCAATAACTACGCCAGCAATAATGAACAAAACCATAACAAGACACAACAGTCGCTTCATGAACTATCTCCGCACATCTTAAAACGTCGCTATGTTCGACATTATAACGCAGGCTTTTCTTTCGTCAGAGGGTGATTACCCTACGCAACAGCGCTGTGTTAACAACTCCTGACAAGAAATTATCAAGTCTCTAAGATTTAGAATCTCAAATCATGATAAGCTATATCATCGGAAAGCTTGATTTGAGGTACATCAAAATGCAAGTTCTGATTGCCATTCTAACCATTGCAGCCCTCGCAATTCCCCTGGCCCATGCTCAGGATAATACAGGAAGCACCCCCACTTTTGAAGAAACCGACTGCTTCGAAGACCTGCCAGATTTTTACAGGTGCGGCTTTGTAACCGTGCCAGAGCTTCATGCTGAACCCGACGGTGCGACCATTCGATTGGCCGTTGCTATTATCCCATCCTTCAGTGACACCCCGGCAGCCGACCCCTTTGTCATGGCACAGGGTGGTCCGGGTGGGTCCACCATTGAGGTTTTCAGTCAGTTCGAGACGGCTGGTGAACTGGACTTTATCCTGTTCGATAGAGACATCGTTTTAATCGAACAGCGCGGCACACGGTTTTCAGAACCTTATCTGTTCTGTCACGAAAATCGGGATTTTGAACTCGGCACGCTGCCCGACGGATTGGACAATGACATGGCACTTCAGGGGCAGCTTGACGCCGCCTTAGAGTGTCACGAACGTCTGCTTGCTGAGGGAGTCAATCTGGATGCCTTCAACAGTGTCGAAAATGCGGCGGATGTCCCGATGGTAATGGATGCGCTGGGCTACAGCGGGCAGTTCAATTATTACGGCGTGTCGTATGGCGCGATGCTGGCCCAGCACTTGATGCGCGACCATGGTGACCGCCTGCGCAGTGTGATCATTGATGCCGTTGTGCCCCTTGATGTGAACTTCATCGTCGAGGCAGACATCAACGCCAGCATGGCAATGCGCCAGTTATTTGAGGTTTGTGCCGCCAGTGCCGATTGTAACGAAGCCTTCCCTGACCTTGAGACAGTCTTTTTTACACTGGTGGATGAGTTGAACGCCAATCCGGTCAGTATTGAACTGGAAATTGAGGGCGAGACCTACACCTATGTCATGTCCGGCGATCATCTGGTGGAGTTGTTCCGCCAGAGCCTGTATTCAACCGAACTGCTGCCGCTGCTGCCCCAACTGATCTATGAAATCGATGAGGGCAATTACATCTGGGTTGAGGCCGTGCTGCCTATACTCCTCACCAGTTCGACCGCCGAAGGCATGTATCGCTCGGTGATTTGTGCCGAAGATGCCGACTTTTTGCCGGAAGAAATGATTACCGAAGATGTGTATGACAGCCTGATTGACGACCCGACCTATTTTGAACAGTTGTGCAGCTTCTGGGATGTGCCTGCGCTTGGCGAGTATCTGGACGTGCCGGTTGAAAGCGATATTCCAACACTGATTATGTCAGGGATATTTGACCCCATCACCCCGGCGCATTTTGGCGATGCAGTTGGCGACTCTTTGGACACAAGTTACTCATTCACGTTCCCCAATGTCGGGCATGGTGCGATTGGCTCCAGCGAATGCGCCGATGACATTATCTCCAGCTTCCTGAGCGATCCCACCGAAGCCCCGGATGGAACCTGTGTCGAAGACCTCGAAATGATCTTTGTCACCGATTTGCTGTTCCGCACAGAGCCGGTAACCCATGAATACAACGGGATTCTGTTCGAACTGCCCGGTGATTTTGAGAACTACGAAGAGGGCCGCTATCTATCCAATGACTACGCGGTGGGCGTGATTGTGATTGAGGCAGCAAGTACCAAAGAGGTTTTCACTATCCTGAGCAACATTTCGGTGTCGGAATTACTCTATGAGGTTGATGGCTGGGAAACTTACGACATTGATGTCAGTGGCAGCGTTGGCTGGATGACCATGCGTATTTTTGACGAATCGATTGCCGTGATCTTCGCCATCTTTGCCGAAAACCCGGATTCACTGGACGACGCAGCCTACGAAGACTTCGTTGTGCCGTTGATAAACAGTGTTCGCAACGCAGGAGGTTAGGCAGCGCCGTTATTCATTGCGTCTTGGGTGAAATGACACCATGAACCCCTTCTGTTGCTAGCGCGACATCTCCCCAAACATGGTTTGAGAGGGGATACAGTTTTGCAAAAGCCGCTGATCACGACAAGAGATTGTGGCTGTTTTCAGCAGCGGACGCCCCGTTGGGCGTCCCTACTAATCCATCAGTAGCACGGCGAGTCGCCTTTAAGCGAACAGCTACGTAGGGACATGGCAGTGCCGTGTCCGCCTTCCATCCCCTTTTCAGGAGTAGGTATTTAATAAAATGAGACAAGGGGCTAGGCTTAACTTAAGCCTAAATCAAGTCTAGCGTGGAAAAAGCCTTGTCTCATGCAGAAGGATTAAAACGCTTAAATGCCGAAATTGCAAGTCACCTGAAGGGGCCTTTAAGCCAGTGTCTAGCTAACCCTCTTTTGTCAGAATAGGCTATGGAAAGCCGTTGATGCAGGCGACAAGCCGATGTAAAGCCTGAGCCAGGTCAGGCATGGGAAACACCAGCAACC
>JAKEEQ010000543.1 GCA_022616515.1 Chloroflexota bacterium
GGACGGGATATATCCCGTCCATTATCGTCAATATAAGACCATTCGCAATGTTACCCGGATAATTCAGAAGACTGTATATCGGCATGAATAAAGGAGGACGTGCCGTTGCACGTCCCTACGACCAAGCGGATTATGTGTAGGGACACCCAACGGGGCGTCCTGAGCAAAAGCACCAGGAACCGTTTGCAGGAGGGGCAAGCGTGGATAACAAAACGTATACCATTCAACTGTCAGCCAACCGCGACGGCCTGCGCAAAATGTATGACTTCACGGCTGATGTGGCGCTGTATTTCGATCTCGACGAAAAAGATAAATTCGACATCGAACTCGCCCTTGAAGAAGCCGTCACCAATATCATCCACCACGCCTATCATGACGACGAATCCGGAATTATTGACATCGCCATGACCTATCTCAATGAGGAGGTCGTCGTTGTAGTCAGAGACTGGGGACGTCCTTTTAGTGGCAATGTCCCCGACTATGATTATTCCAAGCCGGTGAGTGAACGCATCAGCGGGGGCATGGGGATGCACTTCATGCGGAGTCTGATGGACAGTGTCAAATTCGATCCCATCGACGGCATGGGCACTGTGCTCACGATGACAAAACACTGTACGGCAACCCCGCCGCTGGTGCGTGATGAGCTTCAGGTGTTTGAAGATGTTGGTCGGGCGCTCTCGGATGTCTATGATGTCAACGACCTGATGGACCTGATTGTCCGTAAATTAACTCAGGTTGTCGATGCCGACCGGGGCACATTATATCTCGTTGACGGCGATCAACTGGTCTCGCGAATTTTGCAGGATGATGATGGAACGCTCAGTGAAATTCGCCTGAAACTCGGTCAGGGTATCGCCGGGCATGTGGCGGCTACCGGGGAAACCGTCAATATCCGCTCGGTGCGTGAAGATCCGCGCTTTGCCTCCCACGTTGATGCAAAATCTGGCTACACCACCCGCAACATGATCTGTACCCCTATGCTCAATGCCCAACACGAGATTATCGGCGTCATCCAGCTCATCAACAAGAGAAAAGGACACTTCACCAGCCGCGATGAAAGCATCCTGAAAGTGCTCACCTCACAGGCCGCCATTGCCTTCGAAAATGCACGATTGGTTGCTGCGGAACGCGCCAAACGCCATTTGGCAGATACACTGCGCGAGGTGGCCGCAATCATCAACAGCAGCCTCGAACTGGATGAGGTACTACGGCTTATCCTCGAACAACTTGAACGGGTGATTGAATTCCGCAATGCATCCATTTTGCTGCGCGAAGATGACTATCTCGTGGTGCGTGCCTCACGTGGCGATCATGCTGAAGAAGTTGAGAGCCTGTCTGTTTTTAAGGCGGAAGACAGTAAAATCTATCTGGAAATGGCTGAAATTCGCACTCCCATCATTATCGGGGATATTCAGAAGGATGACCGGTGGGTACGCATTGAAGCGACATCCGGTATGCATGGTTTTCTGGGAGCACCGCTGGGCACAGGCGATGATGTTATCGGGGAACTAACGGTTATTCATGATATTGCCTATTTCTACACCCCCGAACATGCACAAATCCTCAAAGCATTTGCCAATCAGGCATCGGCAGCCATCGAACGTGCTCGTCTCTATGAACAGTCCATCCAGCAAGCACGGCTGCGTCAGGAACTTGAGACCGCCTACCGCATTCAAAGCAGCTTTTTGCCTGAAGATATTCCTCAACTGGACGGCTGGGAGGTTACAGCAAGCTGGCAGCCTGCTCGTGAAGTTGGCGGTGATTTTTATGACTTCATTGAACTCGGTGATGGACGGTTGGGCTTTCTGATTGCCGATGTGTCGGGCAAGGGCGTCCCGGCGGCCCTGTTCATGGCGTTAGCGGGAACCGTTTTCCGCACACTGGCCCACAATTCAACGCGATCCATCGAAGATCTCATGACATTGGTCAACGAGTCTATCAAAGAAAGCAATCGTGCCCGTTTCTTCGTGACTATGTTCTACGGCATCCTGGACCCTGAAACCGGGCTGATGGAAGCGGTGAATGCCGGGCACAATCCCGCGATTTTTTATCACAAAGGTGACTTTAAGCTTATTGAAAACAGTGGTGCGGCACTTGGCATTTTTGGCGGGCTGGATTACAGTAAGCGCGTGATTCGGTTTGAGTCAGGCGATATTCTGGTCCTGTACACCGATGGCATCACGGAAGCCGTTGATTCAGAGGACGAAGAATATGGGGAAGATCGTCTACAGGACTGTATCCGTAACAATCGTCTGGAAGACGCCCGCATACTGGCCCAGCGAATTAATGGTGAAGTGAGTGAGTTCATTGGCGAGGAGCCGCCATTTGACGACGCCACCGTTGTTGTCATCAAACGAAAAGGATAATGCATTGGCCGAATTGTCCCTGCAAGATAAAGTGGTGCTGGTCACCGGGTCCGCGCGGCGCGTCGGCAAAGCCATTCTCACCGAATTTGCCCGTCATGGCAGCCGCGTCGTTGTCCATTACAACAGTTCCGAAAATGAAGCCCAACTCACTGCGACCGAAATCTCCTCCATCTATGGTGTCGAGACCCTGATATGTCAGGCAAATCACTCTCACCCCGCCGAAGTGGACCGCATGTTTGAAAAAGTTACCGAACGGTTCGGGCATATTGATGTGCTGGTCAACAGTGCCGCCAATTTCACCCGAACCCCCCTGCTGGATGTATCCTACGAAGAGTGGCAGCACGTCATCGGTGTGAATCTCACGGGGCCATGGTTATGCTTGCAAGCAGCAGGGCGTCTGATGCGCGAACGGGGCGGCGGTGCAATTATCAACATCGGCGACAACAGTGGATTACACCCGTGGTCAACCCGTCCGACGCACAGCATCTCCAAAGCCGGAGTCATTGCGCTGACCAAAACCGCTGCTGCTGCCCTTGCCAGATACAACATCCGGGTGAATTGTGTGGTTCCGGGACCGATCATGAAACCGCCCGAAGATTCCGAAGAGGCTTGGCAGCGAGCGGTGAGCGCCGTGCCAATGGGCGATGAGGGCAGTGGGGCTGATGTAGGCCGGGCCTGTGTATTTCTAGCAAAAAACGATTTCATCAACGGGGCGGTTTTGACGGTTGATGGAGGTGAATCTGTCGGATCACGAAAATGAATTTTGGATGATAATGTTGATGATTATTTTGATATGGACGCGGTGTACCGCGCCACTCCGAAGCATTACCTGGCGGAGGGGTCGGGTATACCCGACCCGGTTTTCCTGCCTAATTTTTAAGCCATTAAATCAGAATTTATAGTACACTCTAAACAATCAAATCAAGATTTGAAGCATTTCACGGGGTAGTTTATCAATGCAAGCCGATTATGTTCTGAATTACGATGTGTTATCTGTTGCCAGAGAGCACCAGCTCTATGTGATGGCGCGAATCAAAGGCAAGACTGCCCCTGATGCTAAAGAACGCCCACCTCTTAATGTGAGCGTAGTACTGGACCGCAGTGGTTCAATGGCGGGTGACAAACTTGATTACGCCAGAAAAGCCATTGAATTTCTCGTCCAGCATCTGACCCCCCGCGATTGCTTCAGCCTCGTCAGCTATGACAAAAGCGTGAAAGTCGATTTCGCCCCGACCAATATCGACAACAAAGATGAAGTCATTCAGGCCGTTCGTAAGATTCGGGCTGGCTCCACCACCAATCTCAGTGGTGGCTGGCTACAGGGCTGTCATCTGGTGTCGACGGCGGAGCAAATCACAGGTCAGGTAAATCGTGTCCTGCTGCTGAGTGACGGACTGGCTAACGAAGGCATCACCGACCCGCAGCGCCTTGCCAGTATGGCCCGTCAGAAACGCAACGAGAGCATCACCACCAGCACAATGGGCGTTGGGATGGGCTTCAACGAAGACCTGATGAATCAGATGGCCGTTGAAGGCGGCGGGGCTTTCTATTTCATTGACGACCCCGATCAAGCCCCGACCATTTTCGCGGAAGAACTGCGGGGTTTGCTCACGGTCGTGGCGCAGAATTTGACCATCACCGTTGAAACAACCAACGATGTGAAAATGGTCCGCCAGATGAACATGTACACGATGGAACACCGCAGCGGTAATCCAGTCTTCTTAATGGGCGATTTATTTGGTGACGAAACCAAACTGCTCGTGCTGGAACTTCATGTCCCGGCCCTCAAACAGTTGGGCATGGTGGATATTGCCATGCTAAAGTTTGAGTTCGATGAAATTGTTGGCGATATTGTGAAGCATCAGATTTTCGAACTGCCCATCAATATCAACACCGTGCCTAAAGAAGACTTCGAAAAAGCCGAACCCAATCAGGAAGTTGTCAAGCAGATGCTGTTGCTGGACTCGGCTCATGCCCGTCAGGAAGCGATGAAATATGCCGATGAAGGCGATTTCCCGACAGCAACGAATGTGCTAAATCGGGCTGCCCAGCGCATTATGGAAACCGGCGTTCTCGATGAAGAGCTAATGAACGAACACAACGCCCTGCGCGAAGAAGCGGTCAATATGGAGCTTGGCTCGGAGCGATACGACTCGCGCACTCGCAAAACGATGATGAGCACCATCTCCTATTCGACAACGCGACTGTGGGCCAAAGGCAAGGCCGATACTCACGACCGTTTACGTCGTTCACGACCCGCCCTCGAACGCCATCAGGATGCCCCGACCGTCATCATGTGGGGCGACCGGAGCATTAACCTCGTCTCGGATAAATTGACCATTGGGCGACACTCCGGCAATGATATTGTCATTGATGAACCCGAAGTGTCGGAGGTGCATTGCCAGATTGTGCGACGAGGCGATGACTACTATCTTGAAGACCTGAACAGCACCAATGGCACGTTTGCCAACGGCGGGCAGGTTGCCGGGCATTTCCGCTTGAGCGTTGGTGATGTCTTCACAGTTGGATCGCAGATGTTTATGGCACGGTGACTCATCGACAAACTCAAATCGAAACGAATCAACATGAGTCTCGTAATAAGTTGTTAGAAACACCTGACCATGTACATCATAATTGTGTCAGAAAATCTGCAACTTCTTTGAGGCGTATGCGTAAAGTGAATCGAACCGAGGATATAAGGAGCAACCATGGCATTTATTGAACTTCGTGACTTGAACAAGAGCTACTTCACACCAGCAGGGCAAAACGAAGTGCTCCGCCATGTCAATCTGGATATTAAGCAGGGTGAATTTATCGCGCTATTCGGTCCATCAGGTAGTGGCAAGACCACCTTCTTGAATATGCTGACCGGCATTGACAGCCCAACCGGCGGAGACGTTCAGGTTGGCGACATGACCATCACGCAGACACGCCAGCGTAAGCTGACCAAATGGCGCGGCAAGAATATCGGAATCGTTTTCCAGTTCTTCCAACTGCTGCCAACACTTACCGTATTGGAAAATGTTGTTGCGCCAATGGACTTCTGCAATGTGTGGGAACCCGGTGAGCGCAAGGAACGCGCAATGGAATTGCTGGACCGTTTCGGCATCGCAGACCAGGCATACAAAACGCCGGATATGTTGTCCGGTGGACAGCAGCAGCGTGTAGCTATTGCACGGGCACTGGCGAATGACCCACCGCTCGTTGTGGGTGATGAGCCTACCGGTAATCTGGACCGGATGAGCGCCACAAATGTGTTCAACATTTTCCGCGAACTCGCCGAAGCCGGACGTACCGTGGCGGTCGTGACCCATGACCGTGAACTTGTACAAACCAAAGGACTAAGACTGCTTGAGATTCGTGATGGTGAAGTTGGTGAAACCAGTCTTGAGGCTGCCACCAAGCGCCGCACTGAGGAATTGGCGGCACTTCGTACGCAGGCCCACGACAACTAAGCAGTACTGTATAGGACAACAAGATATCGCATTGCCGACCTTGCTGGTAGTGCGATTCTTTTTGCTCAAAAACCGGGAATTTAATATTTCCGTAGAGGAAAGGGATAATCAATGCTAGGAACCAGAGTCCGCAAAGTAATGCGCGACATCCTTTCGCGCAAGGCAAGAACCGCACTCGTTGCCGCCAGTATTTTCATCGGGGTAGTAGGTGTCATCACCATCTGGAGTGCGGGCGATATTCTCATTCAAACGCTGTTAGAGGACATCCGCGAAGAAGACCTCGCCATGCAGCAGCTTTTCATTGCCAATCCAGGCGATACCCCGGTCGAAGACCCGGACGCGCTGCTGGAAAGTGTGCTTACCGAGGCCCAACTGGAGGGTGTCGAACTCACCAAAATAGAAGGGCGTGCCACCTATCCTGTTCAATTCCGGCTTGATGAGGATGAAGAGAGTTTCAGTGATGGCAATATCCGCGCTTTCAGCAAGTCCTTTGACGAGATTGAAGTCAATCCAATGCGCTTGACGGATGGGCGTTATCCTGAACCCGGCCAGAGCGAAATCGCCATTGAACAGCGTATGCTGGAAAAGTATGAGCTTGAAATTGGTGACACCATTCAACTGCGCGTTCTCAGCGGCGAAGCTGATGCCGAGGGCGAACTACCTGTTGAAACATGGACCATCGTTGGCAGTGTCCTGCATCCATTTGATGATTGGACGAACGGCCTTCTCCAGTCGCAAAATGAGGCCATCTACGCCAACTTTGATGATGCGGCCTATGTTGGCGGCTTTAACTCCCTTAACGCCATCCTGACGCGCTACAGTGACTATGAAACCGCTCAGGAACAATCCGACGCATTCATCGAAACGCTGCAATCCAATACACCCTATGTGAAGACCTTCAATTTCATGGATGACCCGGAGAACAACATCACACTGCGCATCAGCCGCGAATACACTGGTGTATTGAACATGCTGGGCATTGTCGCCATGCTGGTGTCGGGTTTTCTGGTGATTAATGTCATTAACACCACCGTTGTCGAGCAAAAGAAACAAATCGGCATCATGAAGTCATTGGGCGCAACCGGAACCGAAGTCTTCACCATTTATGCAGGTGTGGCTTTCGTGTATGGCTTGCTGGGTATGATACCGGGTGTGTTAATCGGCGTTCCGGCAGGCAATGAACTGGCGAAGATTGTTGGCCCGCTGGCAAACACCTACATCTCCGGCTGGAATTTCTCGCCAACTGCCCTGACCCTGGGGGTGGTGCTCGGATTGGCAGTGCCGGTCGGTGCAGCCATTATCCCGGTTATCCTCGGTACACGTGTCACCATTCTGGATGCGATGACCGATCTGGGTATCTCGACCCATTATGGCAGCGGTCCGGTTGCCCGTTTCATCGGTGGACTACCTTTCCCGCCGAATGTCCGTCAGGCACTTAGCAATGTCTGGCAGAAAAAGGGTCGTCTGGCCCTAACCGGAATCACCCTTATGCTGGCGGTGGGTGCGTTTATGGGTGTGACAGCGGTATTCTCCTCCACCAATGAGGTCATCGGCACGGCGTTTGATACCTTTGATTACGAAATCGGCCTGACGCCCAATAACCGCACGGATCTGGCGACGATGCAGACCGTGCTGGCGGATGTTGACCATTTCGAGGCTGTCTATCCGGGTATCTCTTCGTTCGCAAAGATTGAAGGGTATACCGACCCGCAACTGCAAACCAACGAACTTGGCGTCATCGGGATTGACCCGACCACCGGAGTAGCAGAGTTGAATCTGAGTGAAGGCGACGGCTGGACCAACGATCCCAATCGCGAAGGTATTGTGTTGACCTTTAGTGTGGCAGATTCGCTGGGTGTTGAGTTGGGCGATAACATCGAAGTGGCCTTCGGTGGCGAGCCGGTTCAGCTTGAGGTGATCGGCATCGATCAGTTCCCCTTCGATCTGGCCTATATGCACTGGGAACAACTGGGACGCCTGTCCGGCTTCACCGAAGGTGGGGTAGCCCCTGCCGATGAGTACTGGACTGTGCTGGAAACAAGCGAGACGCCAATTGCGGCGCTCGGTATCAGTGAGAGTTTTGGTGACCTCCTGCCCGTCGATCTGGCTGCTGGTGAATTTCCAACCAGTGAAAATCCGGGAGTTGTCATCAGTCGGGCACTGGCCGACGAGCAGGGTCTGAGTGTGGGTGATACGCTGGCTGTAAATGGCGATGCGCAAGACGCATCCTACACTGTGACAGGCATCGTTAACATTCCACCTGAGTTCGCGGGCGCATTCCTGCAATCCGACATACAGTTGCTGGAGGATGTTGCCGCTCTTTTCAGCGGAGGCCAGCCACTACGCTTTGCTTTCGTGCCCTACTCGTCACTTGTTGACATCGAAGGGGCCAGTGCGTCCGGTCAAGCGCTGCCCAATACCTACTTTGTGAAACTCGATTACAGCGACCCGACCAGCGGTGAAGTAGAGCAGGTCAAGAATGAAATCCGTGATGCGTTGCAGGTTGCGGGTATTCCATCAACCTTGACTAATCAGGTCGAAATTGAAGAAATGCAAGCGGAACAGATTAACGTAATCAGCTACATCTTCAACATTTCGGCGGCGGTTATGGCGGCAGTGGGCGCGATTGGCTTGCTGACGACTCTGTCAATGAGTGTCTTTGAACGCCAGAAGGAAATTGGTGTGATGCGCTCTATCGGGGCCAGTTCCTCAACAGTCGCAATGCAGTTTCTGATCGAAGGGATTCTGGTGAGTGTTATCGCCTGGATCATCGGTGTGCCATTCAGCTACGGCCTGAGCTTAATGCTCATGGAAGGCTTGCCTTTCGGCGATTTCGTGCAGTTCACCTATCCGCTGTATATTCTCATTGTGGGCTTGATAGGGATTGTCGTCGTGGCAACGGTTGCCAGTCTGTGGCCTTCTGCCAGTGCCGCTCGGCGTACCGTTTCTGAAATCCTGCGCTATCAATAATCAAATCACGAGGTGGGGTATCTCACTCCGCCTCGAAATTTTAATTATTTCCGAGCATATTAATGACAAAATAAGTGTTACAATGGGGACAGTTTACAAATGTATCTGATTCCTTGATAATGACGCGATTTTCTGAAGACGATCTGAAGACATTTCTACAACTGAATAATTCACTACTCGCTAAACTTGACTCTGATCTATGCATGACAGCCAGCACAGAAGGCTGGACTCGCCTCCTTGAAAAGGAGGATCTCAACGGAAGTTCATTTCAATCGCTGGTCCATCCCGACGATTGGGTCAGACTAAGCGCTGCTATGAGTGCCAATAACGGCGCTCCCATAGACTTTCGCGTTGTATCAACATCGGGCAAACACCACTGGCTGCAAGGCTCGTTTCATCCCAAAGATTCTGAGCGTTATCTCATCGCGCATGTCATTACCGGACCCCTATCTTCCCTCAATGTTGACATTGCTGATATTGAACGCACACGGCGCGAACTGGAAGAAACTATCCAGCGCGATCAACTGCTCTACCGCACGAGTCAAGCACTGCTGGGTGCATCAGACCTCGAACCCGCTCTGCAAATCATCAGCACCGGGGTTGTAGAACTGCTGCGTAGTGATCGTGCCTCTATCAATATTTTTGACCCCACCACGCGCGAGTTTGTGCATCAGGTCGTCGCCGGTTCCGAGGATCCGGTTAGCCGCGAAATCGACAAGAACACCTTCTGGGACGGTATTGGCGGATGGGTGGTTAAAGAAGGTGAACCCACGTTGTCCTCAAAGGAAAAACCCGACCCGCGCGAAACACAGGAAGTGCAATTACGCCGTCGCCAGGCGCAAGTAGGGTCATTGGCCCTCAGCCCTATTCGAGTCAACGATGAAATTGTCGGGATTATTGGCGCGGCCAATGGCGTCAATGAGCGCGATTTTACGCAGGAAGACCTGGACCTTCTCACGATCATTGGGACACAGACGGGTATCGTGCTGGAAAAATTGCTGGCCGTTCAAAAACTCCAGCAAAGTGAAGAGAATTATCGCCAATTGGTCGAAAACGCCACCGAAATCGTCTTTCGGGCCGATAAAGACGGAAACATCACCTACGTCAATCAGGTCGTCGAGCGTATCACCGGCTACGCCGTGACCGAGATTGTCGGGCAGGATTATTCAAAATTTATTCGCCCCGATCACCGCGATACCTTTCATCAGGCTGCGATTTCGTCAATCAAGGCGCGTCATGAAGAGTTATACAGCGAATATCCCTTACTGACCAAAGGCCAGGATACCGTCTGGATTGGTCAGAATCTGCGCCTGTACTATCAGGACGGGCATTTTGTCGGCACACAGGGTGTTGCCCGCGACATCACCCAGCGCAAAACGGCTGAGTTGGAGCGTGAACAACTCTTACAGGACCTCGATGCCTTTTCGCATACTGTTGCTCACGACCTGAAAAGCCCACTTGCCATCGCTATCGGTTACTCGGAAATTCTAAGCGAAACACTCGACCTGACCGAAGATGAACACCGCATGTTCAAGCATGTGCTGCGTGCCTCCCATCAAATGCGGCGCATTATTGATGAACTGCTCAAATTTGCGTCCCTCCAGCGCCAGTATGAAATTGATTTCGAGCCGGTCGAAATGCGCCCGGTGGTCAACTCCACACTGGACCGCATGATGTATGAAATCGAAAAATATAAAGCCACCATTCGCTTGCCCAGCACTTTCCCGCCCGCACTTGGCTATGCGCCCTGGATTGAAGAAATCTGGGCCAACTACATCAGCAATGCCATCAAATATGGTGGTCGTCCTCCCATTGTCACGATTGGGGCCGAGGTAATGCCCGACGGCATGGTTCGCTACTGGGTGAAGGATAACGGGCGTGGCATTGACCCCGAAGATCAGGATAAATTATTCCGCGAATTCATCCGGCTCGGCAAAATCCGCGTCAAAGGCAGCGGATTGGGTCTCTCTATCTGCAAACGCATTGCCCGTCATTTAGGTGGAGATGTTGGTCTGGAAAGCACGCTCGATGAGGGAAGCCTCTTCTGGTTCAAACTACCCAAAGCATAACCTCAAAAAATTTAATCCCAATATGAGGAATTTTTATCCAAACTGAACCTTTTTGAACCTCACCTGCGTAACGAGCGTATAGGTGGAGAGATTAGTTTATTGTGGAGCACCGGATGAAATCCTCTGTACACACCTTTTATTTGATTATCATTACTCAGACATTATCTCTAATTGGCAGTTCGATGACCGGCTTTGCTATCGGCATCAAAGTCTTCAACGACACGGGACAGGTCACGCCGCTAGCGCTGGTCGGATTCTTCTCACAGTTGCCGCGAATAATCAGTGCGAGTTTTGCAGGTGTTCTGGCCGACCGCTGGGATCGGCGCAAAGTGCTTATCATGGCCGATGCAGGTCAGGCGGTGGGAACTTTCATTTTGCTGCTGGCGTTCGCAACGGATAACTTCGCCCTGTGGATTTTGTATCTTGTTGTCTTCATTCAGGCCATTTTTGAAGTCCTCCAGAGTCCCGCCCTGTCCGCCACCGTCACAATGCTGGTCCCGGATGAGCAGCGCGACCTTGCCAATACTATTCAACAGATTAATCGCCCAGCAGCCAACATTGTCGCGCCTATTATCGCTGGTTTATTGTTTGTGGTCATCGGTGTCACGGGTGTTATGGCGCTGGACCTCATCTCGTTCTTTGTCGCGATTGGTGCGTTGTATCTGGCCCATATTCCACGTCCAAAACGCACTGCCGAAGGGGAACAATCGCGCGGCAGCGTTCTTAAAGAAGCATGGTCTGGCTTCAAATTCATGCTGGAGCGGCGTCTTCTGATGTATATTGTCCTATACGCTATGCTCCTGAATTTTCTCTTCAATGCAGCAGGTATCATGATGACGCCCTATGTCCTCACCTTAACTGGCAGCGAGGCCGCGCTTGGCGCAGTCATTGCGAGCCTGGGTGCCGGGATGGTCGCGGGTGGCATCGCCTTTAGTATGTGGCGCAATAAACCGGGCCGAATCCATGTCGTTTTCTGGGGCATCATCATCTGCGGCTTCTTCTTAAGCGCCCAGGGAATAGCAAGAACAGCCATCGTACTGATGATCGTTAATTTTCTGCTGCTTTTTCCGAACCCGGCTGTTAACGCCAGCTTGATGTCACTGCTCCAAATCAAAACGCCACCGGACATGCAGGGGCGCGTGTTTGCCTCCCTGATGCAATTAGCTATGCTGGCAACGCCCCTCGCCTTCTTGATTGCCGGGCCGCTTGCCGATGAGGTGCTTGAGCCTGCGGTTGGCACATCCGGTTGGGCGATTGTTGAACCCATTGTCGGTGCGCAGCCGGGGTCCGGGATGGGACTGTTGATGGTCATTAATGGTATGTTGGTGGTCGTAACAGGTATCTTGCTCTACAGTTGGAAACCCATACGCGGGCTGGAAAACAGCCTGCCGGACTACATCCCCGAAGTTGAAGACGACATGACGGAAACGGTCGTTGATGAAAATGTGGTGCTTGCTATATAGATCGGATCGTACCCCGAACCACTTTTCTAGAGGCAGCGGACGTCGCCATTCAGTTTCCTCTTCCTGCCAACAACAGCCCTGACTCCCCGTCGGGGTTTTTTCTTCCTTTGTGACTGGTTTGAATTACCGCTATAATGAAAATCAAGAGACCTCATTTTTTGGAGAATGTTTGATGAGCGACAGACCAGAAACCCCCGGCATGGAGCAGCCGAGAAATGTCTGGTACAAGCCAGATAATGCTCTTACCGACGAACAGCTAGACGCGCAGGCGACATTAAATCTACCACACATGATGCAGGAAGATTTGCCGGGCTTTCAACCAGAACGCCCCGGTGGCTGGTACACGCCTCCTAATGCCATCACAGTCAGCGAATATGGCAGTGTTCTTGATGAAGACATCTTGTCAGGAATCAAACCTGCCGAGTCTGCTCTCCTCGGCGAACTGGATGAAGAACCAGAGCCTGCTGTCCTTGACGAAGATGTGGTTAAGGGCCGAGATGTACCAGATGCCCCTGTTGTCTTTGGTCACGGCGATTTTCGATCTGCCCCACAGGCCCCCGTTGATAAACCACAGGACGAGGGTCTGGGAGGACTGCGCGATCAGGTGCGCGGCCTTGAACCTTCGGAAGTGCGACATGATGAAGGCATCATTGCACAGGCCCCTTCACGCGGTTTTGGTGGTGTCAAAGGCGGTGACGCCAGTCAGGCAACTCGAAATCTTAGTGACACTGGATCATTAGGTGGTGTTCAAACGCCACAGCCATCAGGAACAGGTGCTATGCAACCCAACCCAGAAGCTGAAAAATTCCGTCACGTCGAAGAAGCCGTTACTGCATTACGCCAGCAGTACGCCAATGGTCAGATGACCCGCCAGCAGCTTGAAACCCAACTCAAGCAGCTCGTTATCATGGATGAGCAGGGACGCTGGTGGACAATTGGTGTCGATAGCAATCGCTGGTATCGTTATGATGGTCGCGAGTGGATACCCGACACACCGCCCCAGACCGGTGCTCCGGTTGTGGCAGGTCCGGGGAATTTTGTGCCAACTGAGACTAATGTACCCTCTCCTCAGCAAGGTGTCACACCACACATAGAGCTTGATGACTACGGCATGCCCCTCCCACAGCGCGTACCCGTTGATGATCCTCAGGCCACAATGGTCAATCTCAATGCGGCCACATCCAGTAACGAGGAACAAACGTGGGATCAATCAACTATTCCATCGGCGCGGGTAGACCCGTCACGTGATATTATCCCGGACCCGGCGGCCCAACAGACGATTTCGTCCGCGGCGGCTGCACAGGCCGTTTATGGCAGCGACAGCCTTTCCGCTGAAACGATGATCGGCGGCTACATTGAAGAAGCTCAGCCCGTTCCGACCGGACGCAAAAAAGACAGCGACGGTCAGCCTGATTACAGCGCGGCCTACGGGCGTTCGATGGATCGCAGCACCGTTATCCGCTACGGCATGTGGACGGGTGTTATCGGGATTGCCGTTTCGCTGGGCGTAGTTCTGTGTGTGCTGTTAGGTATGGTTGCCTACTATCTGTCGGTTATTAACACCTATCAGGACCGTCTAGATAACCTCGGTGCACAGGTTTCCTCGTTCCAGACAACACGCATTTATGACGCCAATGGTCAAGTCATTGCCCAGTACAACGATCCCAACACCGGTGCTCGTACCGAAGTACCGCTGGAAGATATTTCGCCGTGGATTATCCATGCCACCATCGCCACCGAAGACGAGACCTTCTACGAAAATCCCGGTTTCAGTGTTTTCGCCATCCTACGGGCCATTTACACCAACGTCACCGCAGAAGGACCCCGTTCCGGGGCCAGTACCATTACACAGCAGTTGGTGCGTGCCCTGATTCTGGATGAAGCCTTTGCGGCAGAGGTCTCATCGGAGCGCAAAATCACGGAAATCATTCTGGCGGCGGAACTCAATCGGCGCTACACCAAGAACGAGATTTTGGAGTTATATCTCAACGAGATTTATTATGGCAATCTAGCCTACGGTGTTGAGGCTGCTGCACAGGTCTATTTTGATAAGAGTGCCTCCGACCTGAATGTGTTTGAAGCGGCGTTTCTGGCAGGTCTGCCACAGGCTCCCGCCATCTATGACCCGGTTCGTAACCGGCAAGTTGGGCTGGATCGTATGGATACCGTGTTCAGGCTGATGACCCAAGCCAACGACGATGGCTGTATTCAAATGGAGCATACAACGAATGTTGCAAACTTTGATCTGAGTACACCGCTGTGTGTGAGCGAAAACTTCCGCACCGAGATCTATCCCATTGAACTCGCGCAAGTTGAGACTACCATCTTTGAAACGCCCAGCTTTGAGCCGCAGTATGCCCATTTCGTCAACTGGGTGTGGGAACAACTCGAACTGCGCTATGATGTCAACGACATTTACAGCACGGGCTTCAATGTGTATACCACCCTTGATCCATCACTTCAAAACACGGCACAACAGGCCGTTCGTGACCAACTCGCCGTGAATCCCAACATTAATAATGGGGCGGTCATGACGATGGATGTCCGTTCCGGGGCGGTGCTGGCAATGGTTGGTAGTGCTGATTTCAATAGCGAAGAAATCGACGGACAGGTCAATGTACTGTTTACACCCCAGCAGCCGGGTTCGTCTATCAAACCACTGGTGTATCTGACCGCGTTTGAGGGCATCAATGGTGAATATTTCACCCCGGCCACCATCATCTGGGACACACCAAGCCGCTGGGGTAATTACGAACCGCTCAACTTCGACCGTGAATTTCGGGGTCCCGTAACCGTGCGGCGTGCCCTCGCCAACTCACTGAACGTTCCCGCCGTGAAAGCACTGAACTTTATATCGCCACAGCGCTTTGAGGATCGTGCCGAGGAACTGGGCATTAACTTTTTACTGCAAACGCCATCAGAAGCCGGGCTTCCCTCAGCACTTGGCGCTGTTGAGGTTCGCCTATTCGACATGATTTCTGTCTACAGTGCTTTTGCCAACGGCGGTCAACGCTTCCAGCCCTTTGGCATTACACGTATTGAGACCACCAATGGCGACGTTATCTTTGAGCATCTGCCGCAACTGGAAGGGCTGCCATTTGATCCAGCCCACGCCTACCTGATTAACAGCATTCTATCGGACGCACAGGCCCGTCAGGAAGAATTCGGTGCTGGTGGAAACCTGAATTTACCCGGACGTGAAGCCGCTGTTAAGACAGGTACGACTGATGACAGCCGAGACTTGCTCACTATCGGCTGGACGCCGCAAATCATCACCGGGGTGTGGATGGGCAACACGGATAATTCACCGCCCGGCGGTCGCCCGACTGGCTTTTCCGTCGCGGCCCCCGTCTGGAATCGCGTGATGCAGGCCGCAACACAAAATCTACCCGCTGAATCTTTCCCGCGCCCCGAATCGGTACAAGGACGCCAGGTATGTCTGGATACCGGCGCTGAGATTCCGAGTGCAGGCTGTGGTCCGGGCGGTACGAGTAACGAGTTCTTCTCCATCAACCAGCCCCCACCACCAGCCAGCGAAGGCTTGATCGCCGTGATTTTGGTTGATCCCTTCACGAACCGGATTGCCAATCAGTTTTGTTCGGACTACGCCGAAGAGCGGACGTTCCTAAATACCGACGATGCCACTGCCATCGCCTGGCTGCAATCACCCGCCGGACAGGCATGGGCACAGTCGCGCGGCCTTAACACCAATGTTTCGACAATGCCAACTGACCAGTGCCAGGAAGGACAGCCACGTCCAGAGGTCACATTGCTTGACCCGGCGGCCAGCGAGGTCATCAATGGCTTTGTGCCGGTCTATGGTCGGGCAATAGTACCGAACTTTGTCAATTATGAACTGCAATATGCCCCCGCGTCAAATCCTGAGGCGTTCGTAACCATCCTCCAGCGTACCGCACCGCCCTCCTCCAACAACTTCCTGGGGGATTGGGATACCAGCGCCATACCCGATGGCCCGTATATCCTGCGTGTGGTTGCCTTCAGCGACACCGGGGCTTTTGCCGATGAAACAATACCAGTGAGCGTCGTTAATCAGACGACTCAGCCTGAACAACCCACTCAAGTGTTCCCGACTCAGGCTCCCGGCGGTGAGTTTGGTGGCTCAGGTGAGTCCGGAGGCTCTACCGAACCCGTCCCACCTGAGGGTCAGGAAGCCGTTCCGCCTGCTGAAGCCGGACAAAGTGGCTAAGTCCATCACAAGCTAATCATGAGTCCCCTCCAAATCAGAGGGGATTTTTTATCTCCAATGGCAAAGCTGCTTCGCCAAAAATTTATGAATTTTTCTCCCATAAATTGAACAAATTAAAAATAAACTTTATCCTTATTTTACATTTATCCATTCTTTATTCTGTCGAGGTATCCCAATGAACTTTGCTCTATCCACCGAATGGTACATGCAAGACAAGATTATTCTGGTTCGCGCCACTGACGGCGACATTGGTGAATATGACTTTATTGCGGCGGATGAAAGCCTGTGTCGCGATTTTCTGGATCACACATTTGCCCGCCATCTCCATGTCATATTCGATTATTCACGCATGAACAATGCGCCCCGACTGCACACCATGCCGCGCTTTACCAGCCATCCGAAATTGGGACGCTGTGTTTCATTTGGCAGCACTACCTTCAAGGATATGTTTGGTCGTCAGGTGCGTGGTGAAAAAGTGGAAAGTTTCAACTCACTTGATGATTGCCTGAACTTCCTTCTGCAAAGCGATCCACATCTGCCCCGGCGCTTGCCCAAATACGTCTAATACACTTTCGCCATTACACGCGGCTTTGTGGTACATTTAGCCGGTGTAGCGGAAGGGTGTGTTATGGTCCGGGACTTTATTTTAGAATTTACCAACAACGAAGATATCACCACCGTCATTATGCGCGGGCTGCTTCCTGTTGCCACCCTTATACTAACCTTTGTGTTGCGCCGCCTCATCCCCGCCATCTTGAGGCGAATCGTTCGCAGCATGGGCCGCCTTGCCCGGATGACTGGCCTGGGCGAAGATCTGCTGCGCGAGGAAATGGTCGAGGTTTTTGTCCCGCCGCTGCGATTCTTCATCACCATCACAGGGCTGCGGCTGATTGTTCTACTCTACGAAGTACGCGGTGACCTCCAAATTCGAGTAAACACGGTGTATACAACGTTGGTCCTGATTGCCGTCTTCTGGGCGATTTACCGCGTGGTCAACCGCAGTTTCATCATCTGGTACAACCGAGCACACCAGCGGACAGAACGGGATGCGGCCTTCAACGAAACGATTGTCCAATTTCTGGCTCGTGTCGCCGAAACAACAGTCTTTATCACAGCCGTTGTTGTCATCTTACAGCAGTGGGGTGTTAATTTGACGGCCTTGCTGGCTGGGCTTGGTCTTGGCGGTCTGGCGGTAGCCCTCGCTGCCCAGGAAACCTTGTCTAATCTGGTGGGTTATTTTTCAATAATTCTAGACCGTCCATTTGATGTCGGGGATTATATTATCTCTGGTGACTTTGAAGGCGTGGTGGAAGAGATTGGCTTTCGGGCTACTCGCATTCGCCGATCAGACCGCGCTATAATTCACGTCCCGAATGCGATTCTGGCGAGTCAGGTCGTCACCAATTGGTCACAGAACTTAAACGGGCCGCGCCGGGGGCGAACACGGCTGCATATCACCGTCGGCGTTACCTACAGTACCAATGCCGACCAGATGGAATTTTTTGTGAATGCACTACGCCAGATGTTGGAAGCAAACCAGCGTGTGGTACAGACATCAGTGGTGGTCAATTTTGTGGAGTTCGGAGACAGTTCTTTAGACATCATGCTGGTGTGTCTGGTGCGTGTATCAAGCTGGGAAGAAATCCAGCAAGCCAAACATGAAATCAATATCGCCATCATGCGCCTATTGGCGGAACAGGGTCTTGAGATTGCCTTTCCAACCCGTACTATTGTGCTGGAGCAAACAGAAGTTGATGATTAGTGTCGACTGTCGAGACAAACAAAAAACCTGCCCCGTAATGAGCAGGCATAGGCATCAAGTTAAGACAAAAAGGGCAAAATCAGGGAGAATAGTTGTACTACGAACATTCAAGCTGAGGATGCCCTTTATGTGTACAAGCATAGA
>JAKEEQ010000544.1 GCA_022616515.1 Chloroflexota bacterium
CTGGTATTGTGCTGGGTGCGAGACTCATGTTTGGACCACCTGACATTTACTCTCTATACTTGAGCTTCTATTTTACCCTTTTTTAATTCGCCAACAGCGTCACGTCGTTCGTACACTCCAGTGGTCTTCGACTATTGACCGCTAACCGTACTCCTCGCTATAATAAGGCGTGTTATGGACGATCATTTCTGGATGCAGGCCGCCCTTGAGGAAGCCCAAAAGGCACTCGACCATGAAGATGTCCCGGTCGGGGCAGTGGCGGTCAAAGATGGGCAGATTATCGGGCGGGGACGCAATCAGCGCGAACTCGATCAAGACCCGACAGCCCACGCCGAAATGATTGCCATCCGTCAGGCGGCGGATTTTATCGGTCACTGGCGGTTAGAAGGGGTGACCCTCTACTGCACGTTAGAACCCTGTCCAATGTGCGCGGGCGCGATGATACTGGCTCGACTGCCGGTTCTCGTCTACGCCACCACCGACCCCAAAGGGGGTGCCGGGGGCAGTATCATGAACCTTCTTGAGCATCCTGCCCTTAATCACCGGGTGGAGGTGCGCAGCGGAATCTGTCATCAGGAAGCCACTGATCTCCTCCGTGCTTTCTTTGCGAAACTGCGGACGGAGGGCCAAAAATAAACAACAGATGAGAATCATGTAAAGTCGTCTGTGATCATAGTGTCGAATCGGAGAGGTGCCAGAGCGGACGAATGGGACGGTCTCGAAAACCGTTGTGGCGCTAGTCGTCACCGTGGGTTCGAATCCCACCCTCTCCGCCAACCAACACCAGTGGCATAACACTGGTGTTTTTTTTCTGAACTTCACAATTTCCTGACGTACACTCAACGTTTTCACATCCATTTCTCATAAGAAATTTGTATAATGGCTCCGGGAGCCGCACGAGTGAAAGGCAGCAGACAATGGCTACCAAACGCAACTTTTACATTGCTCTGGGCGTTGTAGTGACACTGGTTGTTATTGCAGCAATCTATCTGATACTTGATCAACCGCCCCAGGTTGATGCAGCTCGTCTGGCACTTGACCCGGTAATTGGTGAGGTAGATGCTCCGGTCACCATCTACCAATTTGGCGCTTACGGCTGCTATTCGTGCCGCGCCACTCATCAAAGCGGCTTCAATGCGCAGCTTGAAGAACTGATCGCGACTGAATATGCAGGGCAGGTAAAGTTTGTGTTTGTCAATTTTCCGGTGATCTCCGCCAATGATCCGCTCAGTGCCGAAGCAGCTCAATGTGCGCTGGATCAGGGGCAGGAAGTGTTCTGGAGTTTCCACAATAGCCTCTTTGTCGTCAGCAACGAGACCTATGCTCAAATGCGAGGTGAGGATGATTACGTGGAATTTGCGGAGCGTATTGGCATTGACGCTGATGCCCTTGATGAGTGTCTGGATAATGACACCCATGAACGCACGGTTGATCATCACGAGCAGCGTGCCAACCGCCTGAACGTACCGGGAACGGCGATATTCTATGTCAATGACCGGCAGGTACAGCCAGACATTGATGCCATTCGCGAACTTATTGATACTGAATTGGCTAACTGAGGACCTGAGAAAGTAAAGATGACTGTCCAAAACAATCGATTATCACGCTGGATATTCAGGGGAGTCATCGGATTGGCAGTGATGCTGGTCACGGGGGGCGCGATTCTGCTCATGTCGGACGAGGATACGGTCAAATCCAGTTTTCTGGACCAATCCATTCCTATGGGCGAACTACCTGAGCAATCCAACGACAGTCAGACCAGCGATGGCTTGCCTGATTCGGATGGGATGGCCGAGTTGCCATCTGTGCCGTGGGAGGAATTTTTGCCGGAGGCCCAGCCCGAAACCGCTGCCCGCAGGGCAGTTGAGTACTTTGGCGCGGCGGCGATAGGACTGGATTACGCTGATGTGACCATTGTTGAAATTGGCTCTTATGGTTGTACTGCTTGTCGTAATGTACATCAAAGTGGGGTTTTGCAGAGCCTGTTTGAGGAACACCCCGATCAAATCCGCTTCATATTCATTCCGTGGCCGGTGTGGCGTAACGATGTGATGGCTACCGAGGCCGTGCTGTGTGCAATGGATCAGAGTAATGAGGCGTTCTGGGCTTTTCATGATGCGCTGCTGGATTTGACCGATACACAGTACGGGCGTTACAGCACCTATGCTCATTATGCCAACATCGCCGAGAGCATAGAGAATCTCGATGTGGTGCAGTTTAATGAGTGTATGATTGACGGGCTACATCATGAACTTGTCAATGAGCTGCTTCAAGTTGGCTTTGATCTCAAACTGCGGGGGACCCCATCATTTTTCGTTAACGGCGAACTAACCAGTGCGTATTCGCTGGAAATGAAGGTTGCCGAACATCTCCAGCCTGAACTACCGGACACATTGATGCAACCATCAGAATCAACGCCGTAGACATCACAACACATCAATAGCGGCGATATGCTGTAAACATCCCAACCAGCAACATTCCCACCGCCAGAATCCCCACCATCACGCCCGACCACACCAGATCAATCGCCGGTGCGACAACAGGATTCCATTCGTTGGATCCATTTCTTGATAGATTTTGTGGACTGCTGCCGTCGGTGTTGGCTCGATAGATTTGCAGCGGGCCATCACGGTCGGAGACGAACGTAACCCACCGGTCATCAGGCGACCAAAAGGCGGCTCCATCGCGGAAGACATGCCGTGTAAGATTTTCCTGAGCACCACTATATGGATCAATGCGATAGACATCACCGTAACTGTTAGCGGGTGTCTCATAAATAAGCCAATTGCCCGCTGGTGACCAGCGCGGATTGCGGCTGGGGAAATTATTGGTAGTCAGATTACGGCGTTCGGTCCCATCAGGCCGCACCAGAAAGATTTCCGTTGTCACATCCCAGAAACCCTCATAGGCGATGAGTGCGCCATCGGGTGACCATGCCGGATTGGTGTCCGACCCGACGCTGCGCGAGACGTTCACGGGTTTCGATCCGTCGGCCTTGATAACGTAGATTTCGTTGTTCCGGTCACGGTCTGTCTGGAAGACAATCGACTGGCTATCCGGCGACCAGCGCGGCGTCAAATCATTGCCACCATACCTGCTGAGGTTCGTCTGTTGGCTGCCATCAGGCCGCATCTTATAGATTTCGACATTATTGTCGCGGTTACTCGCAAAGACAATCCACCTGCCATCTGGCGACCAGCGGGGCTGCCAGTCGTCGTCGGGATGATTGGTCAGATTCTGTTTATCGCGTCCGTTGGGGCGCATTTTCCAGATGTCGCTGTTCCCATCGCGCTCCGAGGTGAACACAATCCATGTGCCGTCTGGCGACCACTCAGGATAACTATCATCGCCGGGATGGTTGGACAGGTTGATCTGGCGGGTTCCATCGGAGCGCATCCGGTAGATTTCCGAGTTGCCATCCCGCGAACTCACGAAGAGAATCCAGGGTGACGGGGCGGGATGCTGGCGCAGGACCAGCAGGCAGATGGTGATGGTTAACAGAAGGATTGCCGATAACAGAGTCAGGAGTCGCCAATACATTTACAGTGACCTCTATTATAAATTTCTATTTCTCTGGCAACGGGGGCGGGCGATGTGGCACGGGTGAGGACTGGACTATTGACGTCGTGGTTGAGCCGTATGCAAGTAAGCAATCCAGAATCCGATCTAACTGATCCATTGCTGGAATATGGGCTTTGAGAATAAAACAGTCTTCTCCCGTGATACGATGACATTCCACCACTTCAGGAATGCTCCGGGCAAGTTCAGCAATTCTGGGGAGTTGTCCCGAGTTGGGTCGCACGCGGATATAAACGGTGATGGGTAGCCCAAGGGGAACGGGATTGATGTCGAGACGATAGCCCAGAATAATTCCCGCCTCTTCCATCCGCCGAACGCGCTCAGTTACGGCGGGTGAAGACATGCCAACACGACGACCAAGTTCGGACATTGTTAAGCGAGGGTCGTGCTGAAGCTCATGCAGCAACAGGATATTCACCTCATCCAGCAGAGGATGAGCAGGGTTGTAAGTAAATAGCTGTTTTGTCCTTAAATTTTCAGGCATATTGCTCATATTTCCTTAACGTTCGCATGTATTTCCTTTGTCTTGCATTGTACCATAAAGGTGGCATTATGATGTCAAGGGGCGGCGGATGTTATTGCAGCGTACAGACGAGCACTTTCAGGTTCCAGCGGTGGCCTACTTTCTGGTGAGCGCCATCTTTCATTATCTTGGACCAGCCTTTGCTGTCCTGCTATTTGCTCGATTGGGAGTGTTAGGCGTCGCGTGGTTACGCATTGCCAGTGCGGCAGTCATTTTTGCCCTCTGGCGGCATTCCTGGCGCTTCTTCTTCGACAGTGCACCCGAACAACGTAGACTTATCATTGCGCTGGGCACTGTGCTGGGAATCATGAATGCATCGTTTTATGTCGCTATCTCTTATCTACCGCTAGGTACAGTTGGCGCTATCGAATTTGTCGGCCAGATTCTGTTAGCGGCCATCGGCATTTCCACCCGCCGTAATATATTGGCGCTGGTTCTGGCTGTAGTCGGCGGCGGATTACTTACCAATGCTCAACTCGGCGGACAATCTATTGGACTGATTTTTGCGTTTGTGAATTGTGCCTTGTTTATGCTGTATATCGTACTGGGACACCGCATTGCCCGGGACGGTGGACGCACAGGTATCGACCGGCTGACAGCTTCGATGCTGGTTGCATTCCTGGTTATCTTGCCGGTTGGTTTTCATCAGGCGGTTCCGGCATTCTCAAATATACAACTGCTTCTGGCAGGAATCGGCGTTGGCATCTGTTCGTCAGTTATCCCCTACATCACCGATCAACTGGCGATGGCACGTCTGCCCCGTGCCACCTTTGCGCTCATGCTTTCACTATTACCGGCCATCGCGGTCGTGATTGGTGCTATCGTGCTGACTCAAATACCGAGCGGCATCGAAATTATTGGGGTAAGCCTGATTATGGGGGGTGTTGCCATTCACCAGCCGAATGCTACCCATCCTGACTCATGAAGTGTACACCGCATATTAAACAGACTGTCATTTAGGAGACGATACGATGCAATATACGAATACTGGCAACACTGGGCTGAAGGTCTCGCGTATCTGCTTAGGGTGTATGACCTATGGCTCACCAACGGAACGGGCGTGGATGCTGGAAGAAGACGCAAGCCGCCCGTTTATTCAGCGTGCCCTTGAAGCAGGCATCAACTTCTTCGATACGGCGGATATGTACTCAGCAGGATTAAGCGAGGAGATATTGGGACGTGCGCTTCGTGATTTTGCAGCCCGTGATGAAGTCGTCATTGCCACCAAGGTTTTTTTCCCGATGGGCGACAAACCCAATCAACAAGGTCTATCACGTAAGCATATCATGGCAGCGGTTGATGCATCACTGCGACGGCTTCAGACAGACTATGTTGACCTCTACCAGATTCACCGCTGGGATGAGGACACCCCGATTGAAGAGACACTCGAAGCGCTTCACGATGTGGTAAAGGCAGGCAAGGCATTGTACATAGGCGCATCGAGCATGGCGGCGTGGCAGTTCGCAAAGGCACTCTATCTCGCCGACCAGCACGGCTGGACACGATTTGTCTCGATGCAAAACCATTATAACCTTGTCTACCGTGAGGAAGAGCGGGAGATGATCCCGCTGTGTGTGGCGGAAGGCATTGGCGTCATTCCGTGGAGTCCGCTGGCGCGGGGTTTTCTGGCTGGCAACCGTACGCGGGAAAGAGGCGGCGAGACAACCCGTTCCACAACAGACCCGTTTGCTCATCGGCTGTATTATTCTGACACCGACTTCGCGATAGTGGACCGCGTGATCACTGTCGCCAAACAGCGCGGTGTTTCCCCGGCGCAGATCGCGTTGGCCTGGATGCTGCACAAGCCTTATGTGACTTCACCGATTATTGGGGCAAGCAAGATGCAGCATCTTAACGAAGCCATTGCCGCCCTCGATATTCAACTGTCGTCCGAAGAAATGGATTACCTGGAGACATGTTATCAACCCCATTCCCTTCTTGACGTATAGGACCGGCGTTACGCTGTGAAGTGCATCCCACGCAAAATGTGAAGTGCATCGCAGAAAATGAACATTTTCTCCCCTCCCTAACCCTCTCATCCCCTCTGTCGCTAGCGCGACATCTCCCCATAAATGGGGAGAAATGGAGAGGGGACTTATAGCGCCGCGAACCCGTTTTAAAGTTCCCCCATTCATGGGGGAAATGTCCGAAGGACAAAGGGGGAGGAAGGTCGGCATTGTCGCACCACAGGAAGGTTCTTTCATATTTCACATTTTGCGTATCCGATAATCAATCCAGTCGTTTCTCCATTTCGAGGCCATCTTCGCCGCCGGGATAGTAGCGCCGCAGTCGTTTGCGATGAATGTAGTCGTGACTCTCATAGAGACTGATGGCGGGATAATTACTTACGCGGACGGTCAGCCGTACCTTGCCAGATCGTAACTGCCGCTCGGTGAAATCCAGCAAATAGCGGCCCAACCCCTGCCCCTGATAATTCTCTGCAATGCCCAGCGTGATAATCCAGGCGGGGCGTCCGGGCAGGATATTATCCATCGCGCCGCAAAAGCCGATGATGTCTCGTGCCTCATTTACCAATTCAAAATTGCGGGCACGTGGCAGCAGCGCCAACTGAATAAACAACTCCAGCCGGGTATAAGCATCGCGCCGGAAAATAGACTTTTCCAGTTTGTAGATGGGGTTGAGGTCCAGCAGGGTCGCCCGTCGAATCTGAAAGGCACCCCGCACATCGAGCGGCGCGAACATCACTCGGAATAGGCAGACAGTGTATACAGGCTGTGGGCCTGTACATCGTCAATCGTGTCGATGGTATCACGCAGGCTGAGGACTTCCTCATCAATTTTCTCTTTGAGACGCGCCGCACGGCTGTTATCAATCGCCTTGGAATCCATCAACTGAAGCTGGGCAAAGATCGTGCCCAGCGCGGTCAGAGTGGCGTCCAGTTGGACATCGGCTCGTTTCACATAGGCATCAAGGTCTTGCAGATTTCGCCACTGCGTTTCCTTCATGCGAATCGACTCTTCTATTTCTTCGCGGATACTCTCATCTGGCTCAGAAGACAGCCGCTGGCGCATGACTTTCAGGTCGTTGGGCACACGCAGGCGGTCACGATTGATAAGGTCATTTTCCTCGTAGTTGTCGATACGGTGGGCGATGCGATAAATAGATTCGATCCAGTCGTCCACGCGGCTGATGGTGGCGTCCATCTGCACGCGCCGTGCTCCACTCGTCTGCGCGGCGAGGCGTGACATCTGGTTGTAATATTCAAGGGCCTGCTCAAGTCGCTGGCGGGCGTGCTGGTTGCGCACCGTCCGGGGGTCAAACTCGCGGCGAAACATGCGGCTGACAGCAGCACTGGCCGCATGGGGATCGCTGAAGGTAAAGCCCACATACAGCAGTTCGGCAATCGCGCCAAAGATGAGCCATGCCGCTGGATCCAGCCCCAGAAATGAGATGTTGAGCAGCACTCCCATCAAGGCGATGACGAGGATGGATAGGCTTTGTGGGCTGATAACGGCGTTGCGGAAGATAGCTCGCCCCGCTCGCCGCCGTAATTCTCGGTCAGACATAGTGTCCTCAATAGGGCGACTCGATTCGCCCCGGATTAATTCATGATCGGTGTTGATTTCTTTGGGCGGATGCCATAATGCGATTAAACAAAATAGTCCGGGTTATGGGAAAACCGGGATCGGGTATACCCGACCCCTCCGGTGTGTGATTTTTCGGAGGGGTGCGGTACACCGCGTCCCGCAAACCGTCCTAACTGGCTTCGCCGCCAAGTCCTAAACGCTTGCGACGGTCTTCCAATTGCAGTTCAATTTCGGTCTTACCAATCGAATCGTCAATCTGGCTGCGCAGACGGTTCGAAACCATTTCCTGCTCGACCTCGGCCCGGTCCAGCCGCCCGCGAATTTCCTCGCTGAGACGCGCAATATCCTCGTCACCCAGCCCGGCCAGATCATCCAGACGGCGAATGGCTTTGGTGGTGAGATGCTTGGCTTCCGTCAGTTCCATCAACGCCTTAAGCTGTTCACGCTGCTGGCGGATGAACTGCAAGCGGGCTTCCAACTTCAGGCGGGCATCGAGCAGCCCTTTATATTCCTGCTCCTGCGTCTGCCACTGATCGTAATATTCCTGAGCGATTTTCTGCTTGTTGTTCAGGTCCGATTGAGCGGCCATTGCCAGATCGTTCTTTTCCTTCATAAGGAGGGTATCAATGTCACGATCCAGCTTTTCGATTTGCTGCTGCAATTCATCATATTTGCGGCGCAGCGTTTTTGCCGTTCCCCCGATGGTGGCAGCCGTATCTTCCAGTTCTTCTAAATTACGCTCGGCCTGACGAATATGCTCGTCAATCACTTTGAGTGAATTGGCTTCGAGTGCCGCGTCCACGATGGCGTGTAGATTCGCGGAAATTAACGTGTTTACTTTCTCAAGCAACGATGCCATGATTGCTCCTTCAGTTGAGTTCTGCACACTATACGAGGCGTTTGACCTTTTCGTTGCACCAATCCTAGCATATAGCAGGACATTTTGCCCGGCAAATTAGATCTGCAATTTTTATTAAATAACCACGCCGAACATTTGGTGCGCAAAATGTGGATTATATGGCAAAATATGACCATTTTCCACTCCCTAAGCCTCGCGTCCCCTCTGTCGCTCGCGCGACATCTCCCCATAAATGAGGAGAAGAGGAGAGGGAAATTATAGCGCCACGAAGCCCGCCTAAAAGTTCCCCCATTCATGGGGGAAATGTCCGAAGGACAAAGGGGGGAGCGTGTTATCACTGTCGTACCAGAGGGGGTTCATTCCATATTTCACATTTTGCGTATGGTAGACTATAGCCAAATGTCAAGGCAGGGCAAAATATGGAACAAAATATTACCGAGCAGAATGGGTTTACCGAAACACAGTTACAGGCACTGATTGAGCACTATGAGAATGCCCGGATGGATGGGCTATGCCATGAGGGGGCGTGGGAGGTTGCCCTGTCCCATCTTCATGACCTGCACATTTCACCGGCGACCCTGACCCAATTGGAGGCGATTTTAAGAGGTTGACTCGGCCTGCCATAGTTCAAGCCGGTGCCCTTCCGGGTCATATAAGTAGCACACCAATGACCCCCATTTGTGTGCAATGTCCGTTACCTGAACACCTTGCTCCACCAGTGCTGCATGAACTGCCTCAAGCTCATCACCCTGCCATGGCAGGGTGATTCCATCTCCCGTCGAACTTTTTATTGTGCTGCGCGTCTCATCGGCAATACTGACATAACTGCCCGCGTGGACGAGGAATTCGACAAACCAGCCTGAGCGAAAATTGACCTCAAATCCCAATATGTGTTCGTAAAAGTCAACCGTTTTGGCCCATTGCTGGCAATAGAGAATGACATTTGAACGTTTTGGTTTCAGCATGTTTACCTGCATATCCAACAAAAACGGGAGAGCCTTTGCAGCCCTCCCGCGTTTTGTTGATACAGAATTACTTACAACTACTGACCATATCCGGTGGTTACTGCACCACTGGCGAGGTCCTGCGCCAATTGATCGAGTTGGGCAGCCAGTTCCGCAGGGATGGCACCCTCAAAGTCATGGAATGGCGCGAGGCCAACCAGACCAACGTAGTTGCCGGGTTGAATGGAACCATTCGACCATTGTACGAGCAGGGTGGCAACACCGGCATCCAGCAGTTTCATGGCGCTAGAAACGAGGCACGGGTGCGCTTCGGGCACGGTTAACCACTGGTCGGTATCGACACCGATGCAGAAGGGCGGATTGCCAGCACCTGCCGCGTTAGCGACCTCAATCAAGGCACCGTTACCCGTCTTACCACCAGCACCAAAGATCACATCGGCACCCTGATCGAGAGATTGGGCAGCGGTTTGAGCACCCCATGCAGGATCAGTAAAGGCAACGTCCAGACCACCGGGGTGGTAGGTAGTGATGACTTCAATGTCGGCATTGGTAGCCGCTACCCCAAATTCAAAGCCTTCCGCAAACGCAACTACCGGCGGAACCTGATCGGTTCCCAGCACCTGCGCCACAACATTGCTTTCGGTCAGATTGGCCGCCAGCACACCTGCCAGATAACCCGCCTGATCTTCGCGGAAGATGAGGCCAGTGACACCCTCAACAGGTTCGACCTGGAACTGGTCAACACCGATGAAGTACACGTCTGGATAGTCCTGCGCCGCCTGAATGGTGGCTTCACCAAGCGCGAAACCGACGGTTACAATCACGTCAAAGCCCTGTTCGGCAAATTCGGCGATGTTACCGGCGTAGTCAACCGCATCCTGCGTTTCAATGAACTCAACATTGGCACCGCACGACGCTGTAGCAAGCACACCATTCCAGGAGCTTTCGTTGAAGCTGCCGTCGTCAATTTCACCAACGTCGGTCACGAGGCCGATGTTGATGCCGCTCAGATCGAGGTTGTAGCAGGTCAAGACCGCACCGCTGCGCAATCCACCTTCAGCACGGGCCAGCAGGGCCTTCACATCGTCAGGAACGCTGGCTTCAAAGTCATAGAATGGGGCCAGCGCAACGTCACCCACGAAGTTTCCACCCTGAATCGTACCCAGATTGTACTGGGTGATGAGGTCAAAGACGCCCTTGTCGATCAACTTCATGGCGCTGGAAACAAGGCATGGATGCGCTTCGGGCACGGTCTGCCACTGGTCGGTATCGACACCAATGCAGAAAGGTGGATTAGCGCCGGAAACTGCGTTGGCGACTTCAATCAAGCCACCGTTACCCGTCTTGCCACCCGCCGCGAAAACAACATCCGCTCCCTGATCCATTGCCTGAGCAGCCGTTGACGCGCCCCACTGTGGGTCAGTGAAGGCCACATCCAGACCGCCGGGGTGATAGGTGCTGATGTAACTGATGTCCTTGCCGAGAATAGCAGCAGCCCACTCTGCACCGGATTCATAACCTTCTTTGAAAGCAACTACTGGCGGGACCTGATCCGTACCCAGTACGGCAGCAATGGTGCCTGATTGCGTAACACCTGCCGCCAGCACACCTGCCAGGAATCCGGCTTTGTCTTCATTGAAGATCAAGCCGGTTACGTTATCGACAGGCTCACCCTGAAATTGGTCTACACCAATGAAATGGATATCGGGATAGTCCTGGGAGGCTTGTAGGGTAGCTTCACCAAGTGCAAAACCGACCGTTACGATAATATCGTAGCCCTGATCGGCAAATTCAGCGATATTGCTGGCATAGTCTACGGCGTCCTGAGTTTCGATAAAGTCAACTTCAGCGCCAAGTTCGGCTTCAGCCCGCAGCACACCTTCCCAGGCGCTCTGGTTGAAGCTCTTGTCGTCAATTTCACCAACGTCAGTAATCAAACCGATACGCAAGGCTCCCTGCCGCTCAACTGAAGCCGTGTGGCTATCACTTTCAGCGGCAAGGCTGGTTCCCAACCCGGCACCCACCACCGACAGTACCAGTGCGAGGACAAGCAGGCGCGTCAACAAATGCTTCATTAAAAGTCTCCTTAAAATATTCCTTGACAGAGGATTCGCTTTAAAAATGGGGGCTTCAGCGACAGGCTCCCGAAGTGAATCTATCGAGGTTTTCCTTACTCTGCATGCCACTTCTCCCAATCCGAATCCATGTGGAGGGATTATAACGAGGTGGCGTCATTCCAGCAAGGTTTAGCGATGTTTGAAATCTCTACATCGACTGCATGATCACTTTATGTGAGTTTTGGCTCCGTTTTTTAGGTTGTATACTTCAAGTAAATTGCCACAGGGCGTAACAGACTGGAACGAGATTGATGTTTTGAGAGTCAGGGTATATGCAGATCCCAATAAGCCCATCAAGCGCTTTATTATTCCATAAATAGGAGGTCACCATGTATATAAAAACCCTTCTTTATCAGGAATACACACTTGGACGCCGTGTTCGAGCTACAGGTAAAGAATATAAAGATCCTTCTAGCGAGGTAGTAAATGAGAAATTAGATTTGTTGAACTTCGAACGAAGAAGTATTATCTCGATGGAGTTTGTCTCTAGCACCGCTTGGGGAGGAATTCATATTCAGGCATGTGAAAAAGATAGACTTCATGTGTGGATAAATTTCTGGTGGTATCCATTAGATGAAAAACATAAAGGGTCTGTCCACATGCGCGAGCCAATATATAGGAGTACAGATTATGAGGGAGACTACCTTGATGAGCCTATTGACCGTCTCGATCATCTTAAGATAGAGGCCAGTGACCCTTCCACGTTGGTGTTTCTTGATCAAACAGTGCCACGAGAATTGGGATTGAAGATGCTAAAGCATTTCGTCGAACATGGCAAATTCCCTGCTGACGTGATCCTTAAGGGAGATAGTGATGGAATAGACCTTTTGATTGAAGACAAATAACATTCTTTACCATCCGATTTCCACTAATCCAGCTTTCATCACAGCCAGCTCGTCATCGGTGCTACCCGGACAGCGTTTGACGTAGGCCAGATTGTTGAAAGCCAATTCGACTCCATTTTTGCAGTCGTGCCAGTCTGGTTAAGATCACAACGGTCTCGAACCAACTTGCTTAAAGTTCCACTATGCTATGCCAATAATTACGCTATCAAACCCTACATCGACTGCACGCGGCCTTCACGGGTGAAGACCAGCACTTTGGCAGGCTGATCGATTATCACGCCCTTGATGATATTGTTGCCCATGCCTACCACCGTGATATTACAGGGAGTCTGGTTTCCTAGCAGCACAATGATCTGGCTGTCTTACGTGCTTCTTCAACATGCGAGGCGGTCAGAGTTTGTACGCCGGGCATAATTCCTCCTTCGAAAACAGAGTTATCTCATTCTATAATGGTGGTCGGAAAGTATTAGAATTCTGAAGGATTTTGTTGATGAATATCCCTACCCCCGTACAAGAAACGATGGACAAAGAATGGGCAGACATCAAACCGGAATTTGATGCACTGCTGGCTCAGGAGGTAACGGAAGACACGATTGAGCAGTGGCTCAAAACGTGGACAAAACTGGCAGACCGCATCGAGGAAGCAAGTTCACGGCTGGCGGTCCTGCATACACTGGATACCGCCGATGCAGAGGCCGAGCGGCGTTATTTTCGCTTTGCCGAAGATGTGATGCCCGAAGTGAACAAGGTCTATCAGGCCCTCAACAAAAAGCTGGTGGAGAGCGGCCTCATCCCGCCCGGCATGGAAGTACCGCTGCGCGATATTCGCACCAGTATCGAGATTTTCCGCGAGCAGAATCTGCCCCTGTTTGTTGAGCATCAGCGTCTGGGCAGCAATTATTCCAAAATCGTCGCTGCTCAGACCGTGGAATGGGATGGCGACGAAAAGACCCTGCTGCAAATGCAGAAGGTATTGATGGACGATGATCGCCCGACGCGCGAAAAGGCATGGCAGGCTATTCACAACCGCTGGCTGGAAGACCGCGCCGCCATCAACGAAAATTGGGTGAAGTTGATGGACATCCGCAAACAAATGGCGGAAAATGCGGGTTTTTCGGATTATCGCACCTATCGCTGGCAGCAGCTTAACCGCCACGATTACACACCGGATGACTGCTATCGCTTCCACGAGGCCATCGAAAAAATGGCGGTGCCTGCCGCCGCAAAACTACAGGAAAGACACCGCCAGCGTCTGGGGTTGAATATCCTGCGCCCGTGGGACCTTGACGTGGACTCGCTGGGCGATGAGCCGCTGCGTCCCTTTGAGAGCATCAAGGATTTTGAGGAAAAGGGTAACAATATTCTCGAACGAGTCAGCCCGCAGTTTGGAGCCTATTTCCAGACGATGCGCGACGAAAAATTGCTCGATCTGGATAACCGCAAAGGCAAGGCTCCCGGCGGC
>JAKEEQ010000545.1 GCA_022616515.1 Chloroflexota bacterium
AGCGCCGAGCGCACCGGACATCACTACGGTATTGCCCTCTCGTCCTCGCTGGAAGCCGGTCAATATCGTGTGCTGCGCCATGCAGCGGGTGAATGGGGGCCAAGCGATACAACGTCAATCCACTCACTGATCGCCGAGTTGAACAATTTACCACTTGCTAGCCGGGAATCGCTGTTGATCGCTGAAGTGATCTCCCAAAGCCATCTGAAGGAAGGCTATGAGGAACTCACCCGCCGCTTTAAAAACATCCCGGCGGAAATAAAAGCTGAACTGCTGTCCATTATCATCACCGGCTGGCCGGATGTCAGTATGCTGGAAGCCAATCAGCGGCTCATCACGGACGCCTTGCAAAGTGAAAATCCCGACCTGCGGCGTACCGCGCTGCGTCTGGTGGCAACCTATCCCGAACTCGATCCCAATTATCAGGTGGCCCAACTGCTGTTGGATGAAGACCCCGAAGTCAACATTGTGTCGGCCTCAGCCCTGATGCACCATCCCTCTGCCCAGATTCGGGAGGCGGCGCGGTCACAGTTGCGCTGGCTTTCCGGTCATCGCAATGGCTCGGTGCGCGTTTCCGCCGTCAAATCGCTGGTGGCGGGCAGCCTCAATAAATTCGGCGAGATTATTTACCCGCTTCAAGTTGACCGCTTTTTGAGTGATCCTGCTACGCGCGTTCGTGAGGCCGCGCTTGGGGCTGCCACCATGCAGCAGCTTGTGCACTCGGTGTGCGATCCGTCACAGAATGTGCGGCGGACAGCCATTCGTCATCTGAGCGAACGGCGTTTTGAAGGAGCACGCCGCTATATACTCGCGGCTATCACTGAGCTTGACATGGTAGATGCCCTTTCTTCTCACGTTCAGATTGAAAACTGTCTGTGTCGCTGGCGCTTGAAAAGTGCGCTGTCAAAGGTCAGTACCCGCTTTGGTAAACGACAGGTTTTGCGCACCCTCCATGACGGTTTCGAGCATCTGGACCTGATCGATTCAATGGCCTATACGCTGCGCAAACTTCACCTGCCAGCGCTTGACCCGCTCATCAAGCAACTGCAACTGGACTATGACACACTTCTACAGGGGCTGATAGAGTTTCTGGCCTTTGTCTACGATGAACAGCAGGTCAACGCCGCCATCTGGACGCTGATGAGTCCGGGGGTCGAAGAACAGCACAAAACAGCGCGGCGCGTGCTGATGCACCTGACCAATGAACAGTATGCGATTGCCTTCGAGACCTGCCTTCATATCGTGGCGGGGCAGCATGAACGGCTGGAAACTGGACTGCCGCGCTCGGTGATGGAGGCCATGCTGGGGCAGTATGATGACTGGCGGCCCCTGCTGTCTCTGTACACCATCATCAATCTCCCGCCGGAAAACCGTACATGGTTTGATGTCGAGTTTGCCGAACATCTGCTGGCGGAGCGCATCCAGAGCAGTGAGCCTGCCATCCGGGAAGCGTCGCGTTTTATTCAACAACGGCTGCATGAAGAGGAGGATGCGCCGCGTCGAGTGGAGGAGTATACTGAAGAAGTGATTGAAGAGGTTGTTATGTTATCGATGCTTGAACGCATGATTTTTCTGCGTAATGTATCATTTTTTGGTGATTTGAGAATTGACCAGCTCCGCGCACTGGCCCGCGTCTGTGATGAACTGGCCTTTGCCGAAGGCCGCCGCATTATCAAACAGGGCGAACCCGGCGACGGTTTATACATCATTGTCGAAGGCGAGGTCAACATCCTGCGGCAGGTCTCCGATGGCAACCCTGTCCATCTCTTTACGCTCAGTGCGCCTGAAGTCTTTGGGGAGATTAGCCTGTTGGATGGTGGGGTGAGATCGGCGGATGTGGTTGCCAATACACCCGTTTTGCTGCTGGGCATCAAGCGCGAAGCCCTTAATGATGCACTGCAAGATGATCCCAGCATCGCTATGGGAATGCTGCGCACGATGGCCCAACGCATCCGGCGCACGACGGAAACGATTGACCAACACGCTACACATTCTATGGGAAATTAGTTCGTGGACGTCTGTGAAGGACAACGGCATTCACCCCTCTGTATCTCCCCTGCAAACGGGAGAGAGGGTCGGCATGGCTTGCATAAAGTGTTTTTCCGCATAGCATCGCAAGCAATACGGCGCTTCCCCCTTTGTCCTTCGGACATTTCCCCCATTTATGGGGGAACTTTGGGAAGCATGGCGGCTCCGGTTCCCTCCAAATTCTCCCCATTTATGGGGAGATGTCGCGCTAGCGACAGAGGGGATGGAGGGTTAGGGTGAGGTGCAAAAAAGCGTCCCGATTAGCTATTCCGCCTGTCCCATGACCGATAGCTCATAACGGACAGCGGCACCACCCACATCCAGAATAGCCACGTCGTACGTTCCTACATCGGCGGGAAGCAGTTCATCTTTGTTGATGAAGACGGTTTCCGCCCCCACAACGTTATTGTTCTCGTCGAGCATACCTATCACAACCTTGACGCCTTTTGCCAGTCGTGACCCGATATTGGCAACCTGTCCACTGATAACCAGCTTACCGTTATCGTTGTAGTAGGCGTCGTTCTCCTGCACATCGAAATTCTCAGGCCCATAAAAGTCGCTGTTGTTCAGATTCGCGACACGGGCAGCGGCATGCATTTCGAAGCGCACCGCCGTTGACGGACGCCCACCTTCAAAGCGCAGCCGGAAGGGTGCTGTGCCACCCGCCTGCAATACATCGGTCGTCAGGATAAGTGACTTTTCGGTAAGGCGGTTGTCGTTGGTATCAAACAAGTAGCCTGTCACACGCACCGCTTCCAACGCGCTGTTGGTCAGATTGAGAACGCGCCCGGTGATGTTGAAGCCGCCCGCATCATCGTTCCAGTTCATCAGACTGTCAAAACCGACATCTCCGGTAAATGAAGAGGCCGCCACGACTTCACCGACCTCCATTGAGGCATCGGGATTAACCCGGAAGGTGTTCGCCACCGCGTTCAGCCGCTGGATGGTTTCTTCGCTGGCATCCGTCACATCAATTTCCAGCGCGGAGAAGTAGGTTCCGTTGCCCTGCATGAAGATGTTGAGGGCACGTGCGCCAGTCAGGGGATATACACGCACCCCGGTCACACGACGGCTGCCATCTGACATATCAATCGGGGACCCAATCGGCTGCCAGTCAAAGTCGGCAATATCCTCCGGAGGCTGGTAGGAATCCGATGCTGCCAGAAATGTCTCGCGGGTCATCGGCAGCCCGGCGTTTACCACGTATACGGTCAACCGGACAATACTTTCCGTATCTTCCAACACCGAGAACTGAACGCGCACACCGTTTTCGTCGGGTAGTTCATCCACCACCCAGTTTGGCGGCACCCGAATCGAGAAAACCTCGCTGGGGTGCTGGTAGGTGTTAAAGCCGGAGTCGGGCGCGGCATTGGTCGCCACCACGACAATTGGCTCCTGCGGGTCGTTGTTGTTGTCACAGGCTGTAACAAGCAAAGTGAGAAATAATAAGCTCAGCAATAAGATACGCATAGTCTTGACAGTCAATTTTCGTTCGCTATCATCAATAACGTCTTAACCATTCTACCAGAGGAGTCTTGCATGGGACAGTTGGAGGGTCGGGTTGCTGTGGTCACGGGAGGCAGTCGGGGCATTGGTCGTGGGATTGCCCTTGAATTAGCCAAACGCGGTGCATCCATTGTCGTCAATTATCACTCAAACGCGGCTGCCGCCGAAGAAGTTGTGCAAGAAATTACATCCAATGGTGGTCAGGCAATCGCCGTGCAAGCGGATGTTTCGAACATGCACGATGCGGAACGTCTTATCAAGGCCGCACTCGACACCTACGAAAAAATCGACATCCTCGTCAACAATGCGGGCACGACTCGCGACAATCTCATCATGATGATGAAGGAAGAAGACTTTGACCTCGTTATCAACACCAACCTGAAAAGCACCTGGAATTGCGCAAAACAGGCCATTCGTCCAATGGTACGCAAACGTTATGGGCGTATCATCAATATTACGAGCGTGAGCGGCATCTTCGGCAATCCCGGCCAGACGAATTACAGCGCGTCCAAAGCGGGAATTATCGGGATGACCCGATCACTGGCGCGGGAAGTTGGTGCACGTAATATCACCGTTAATGCGGTTGCGCCGGGCTTCATTGAAACAGACCTGACCAGCGATCTTCCCCAAGACCTGCGGAATTGGGTAGATGAAATGCTGGTCATCAAACGCTGGGGCAGCATTGAGGATGTGGCAAACGCAGTCGCGTTCCTCGCTTCGGATGAAGCCAGCTATATCACCGGACAGACGCTGACCGTTGATGGCGGGCTGGTAATGAGCTAGACAAAGAAAGTGCTCTATGGCAACCCTGAAAAATCCTAACGACGCGGTAACGGTGGCCCCCGGTGTCATCCTGACCATTGTCCAGATAGCGGCGCTGAATGTGGAAGGTGTTGTCGCCATGAGCAGCTTGCCCGGCAGCATGGACCGCTGGCTGCGCCGGTCGTCCGGGCACGATGGTGTGCGGCTGTCGCTGGAAGATGACAGCGTTCGTGTGGATATTTACCTGCTGGCGGATGCCAGTCGCAGTCTGTACGAAACCTGTCGCAGCGTCCAAGAAGCAGTGGCCCGCACGATAAAAGAATATGTCGGTATGGACGTCATCGCGGTGAACGTGCACATTGATGACGTAGCGTTTCCTAAATTAGCTGATCGCAGCGAATAGTGGCTTATGTCTAACATAGATCCCCGGCATCTGGCTCGTTTACTGGCAATTCAGGTGCTCTACGAAGCAGACACCTCCGGTCATGATGCAATGGAAATTGTGCAAGCCTACAGCAACATGTCGGTCCCATCGGATGGGGCGCGGTCAGCATCGTACATGATTATGCAGTCATTTTATGACAGCCGCGTCGAATGGGGTGACGAAGATTTTCTGCCGCTGGACGACCAGGAATTCTTGCCCTCGCCTGAAACTTATCCCCTGCTGCTGAGTCTGGTGAGGGGGGTTAATGAAAAGTCCCCACAACTTGATGAAATTATTGTGGAATATGCCCCCGAATATCCGCTGGAACAATTAGCCGTCATTGATCGTAATGTCTTACGAATTGCGCTCTATGAATTATTCTTCAGTAGGCATGTTCCGGAGAAGGTCGCCATCAACGAAGCGGTGCGCCTTGCCAAACTATATGGCTCTGATGCATCGTCCAGTTTTATCAACGGGGTATTGGGAATGGTGGTCGATAATTTTGACAAGATCAAGGAAGAGCTAAAAATACCGTGAGTGATCATACCGAAAACGAACACGGAGCGATGGGTTTCTTTGAGCACTTTGAAGAACTTCGTATGCGCCTGTTCCGGTCGCTCATTGCCCTTGTTATCACCACCATTGGTGCATCAATCTTTACCTTCGACATCATCGAGTATCTCTCCGAACCCTACGAAGGCGATCTGCTGATTCTCAATCCCACCGGCAGCATTGTGATGTATTTCCGCGTGGCCCTGATGACAGGCGCAATCGTGGCGATTCCGTTTATCACCTACCAGTTGCTGATGTTTGTGATGCCCGGCCTGACCTCCGGTGAGCGTAAATGGGTGCTCATGTCGCTCCCCGCCACCACCCTCTTTTTTCTGGCCGGAGTGGCCTTTGCCTGGTTTATCATGGTCCCCAACGCCTTCCGCTTTTTGCAGGATTTTGGCGAAGACGTTTTTCTCGATCAATGGACGGCCCAGGAATATTTCGCGTTTCTGACATCCATCCTCTTCTGGATTGGCGTATCGTTTGAGATGCCGGTTGTCTTTTTTGTGCTGGCGCGGCTCGGCTTTGTCGGCCCCAAATTCCTGATTGAAAACTGGCGTATCGCGGTGGTGGTCATCACCATCGTAGCGGCCATTATCACCCCCACCGTTGACCCGTTTAACATGCTGCTGGTCATGGCCCCTCTGTTGTTCCTGTATGGTCTGAGCATTGCACTGGTGACTATTGCCGCCCGCCCGCGACAGATTGAACCATGACGCTGCGCGAGGAAGCTCAACAACTTTTTGATATTCCCCTCACCGATGGACAGCTTGAGCAGTTCAAGGTACTGGTCGATGAATTGCTGGACTGGAACGCCAGCCGCGTCAATCTGACCGCCATCACCGACCGCCGTGAGATTGAAGTCCGCCATCTGCTCGATTCGCTGTCACTGCTGAAATATATTGACTTCCCACAGAATGCGACCGTGGTCGATGTCGGGACCGGGGCAGGATTTCCCGGTTTTCCACTCTATTTTATCCGGCCTGATTTGCACGTCACATTCATTGAGTCAGTTGGCAAAAAAACGGCTTTTATTGAGCATATCGCGGACAAACTTCACCTCGAAAACATCACGATCCTGATGGCCCGTGCGGAAGAGGCCGGGCAAAATTCAGACTATCGTGCCGCATTTGATATTGTCACGGCACGGGCGCTGGCCTATCTGCCGACGCTGGCGGAATATTTGCTGCCGTTGTGTAAGGTGGGCGGGAAGTGTGTGGCGATGAAGGGCAAGAGCACCGAGCGTGAGATTGAAGATGCCGGGTATGCACTGGAAATTCTGGGCGGTAAGGTATCGGGGGTGCATGAGGTGCGGCTGCCAGAGGTGGAAAACAGCCACTATCTAGTCGTGATTGACAAAATCAGCCCCACGCCAGATAAATATCCGCGCCGGGCCGGAATGCCGTCTAAGCGTCCACTGAGTTAATCGGCGAGATTTGCCCCTCTTCAACCTGCCACAAGGTCGCCGTGCTCAAAAATCCATTGGTCAACACCGACAGTTCGGTTGTCGTGAGCAGCACTTGATTGACATGCTTAATCTGCTCCAGCAAATAGGCCCGCCGCCGGGCGTCCAGTTCGGCTACTACCTCATCCAACAGCAAAATCGGATACGCCCCAAACTGCTCTTTCATCCATACCAACTCCGCCAGCTTAATGGCGAGTACGCCTGTCCGCGCCTGACCACGTGAACCGAACATGCTCAAATCGCGCCCGTTGACCATGAAACGCAAGTCATCACGTTGTGGCCCGATGAGGGTCATTCCCCGCTCGACTTCTTCTTTTTGATTGTCAAGCAGGGCTTCACGATACTGCGGCGCGATTTCGGCGGCGTCCATCTCACGATGCAAATCCATCCCGAACAGGTTAAACGACTGCTGCCCATCGCCTTCAACGGTCGGCTCGAAACTCGGCTGGTAGACCAGTTGCAAGTCTTCACGACCGCCGCTGATGTCATGATGGTAGTCCTGAGCTAGCCCTTCAAGCTCGCGGATGATACGCTGGCGGGCGGCGATAATAACCCCGGCACACTCGGCTAACTGCTCATCCCAGTATTCAAGCTCGGTTTTGCTGGCGTAATTCGCGGCAATACGGCGCAGCAGTGCGTTACGCTGTAGGAGCACCTTGTCAAATTTATTGAGGGCTTCGGTATATTCATCATCGACCTGTCCGAGCGTCAGGTCAAGGTAGCGGCGGCGCTGTGACGGTGAGCCTTCGACCAGCATCAGGTCCTGTGGCAAAAACATCACCACGCCGATCATGCCAAGCAAATCTGAGCGGCGTTTGCTGACGCCGTTAATGCGAAGTTCTTTGCGAAAACGATTGGTTCCTTCACTCTCCATGATAAGGGTGATCTCGACGCGGCTCATGATGCGCTCGGTGGTGATGATGTCCGCGCCGACCTGGGCATACGGCAAAATGTCATTTGCCACCTGCCAGTTAATCAGTTGGCGATCAGAGTTGGTGTAGGGCGAGGTGGAGGTTGCCAGATAATAAATCGCTTCGAGCAGGCTGGTCTTGCCCTGAGCATTTTCACCATGCAGCACAACTGGCCCGGTGGGAATGCCAAGTTCCAGCCGGGCATAATTGCGAAAATTTTTGAGGGAAAGGTAGTCGATTTGCATGTCAGGTTCAAAATACGTCTTATGTGAAATAGATGTCAGTTTTTGATGCTCTCTGCCCCCACCCATCCCCTCTGTCCTTCGGACATCTCCCCATTTATGGGGAGAATGGGGAGGGAACCGGTGTTGCCAGTGTCTCTGTATAGCAAAATGCTTTATTCAAACCATGCCGACCCTCTCCCCCGCGAACGGGGGAGACACAGAGAAGCTTACAACGAATTTCACATAGGGCGTAAAAATTAGAGCGGACTATCACGCCCGCTCGTCAGATTAGAGTAATTTCTCTTGCTTGGTGGCCGGGATAGGTTCGTTATTGTTGCCGGGCTGCTTATCGAATTCTTTTACCTGTGCCGCCAGATTCAGCAAATCCTGTGCATTGCGGCGTGAACTTTCGGCTTCCGCGCCCAGCATGGCAGCCAGTTCATCAACCCGCTTGTGCTTCGGCAATTGCTCGACATGGGTCACGGTCCGTTTCTTCTCCACACTCTTGGTCACGTTGTAGTGATTGTCGGCAAAGCTGGCAATTTGAGCCA
>JAKEEQ010000546.1 GCA_022616515.1 Chloroflexota bacterium
CAGTCCAAAATCGGTGAGCACCGCACCCCGGCTGGTCATCATGATGTTAGAGGGTTTGATGTCACGGTGAATGACGCCATGCGAATGAGCATGATCAAGGGCATCGGCGACCTCGGCGGCCATCTTGAGAATGTCCTTGACGGGCATGCGCTGGCCCTGTTTCAAATAGTTACGCAGTTGATTGCGAAGATCATCCCCATCGAGGAAGACCATCGCCATGTAATATAGACCTTCGGCCTGACCAAACTGGTAGATTCCGACAATATGCGGGTGTCGCAGGCGAGCAATGGCCCGTGCCTCTTTCTGGAACCGTTCAGTATATTCAACTTGCTCGGTGGTCGCCTGGAATTCACTGGTGATTACTTTGACGGCGGCATAGCGGTCTAAATTTTCATCAAGTCCTTTATAAACCCGCGCCATGCCACCCTTGCCCAGCAGGGACTCAATTTTATAATCACCTAATTTTTGTCCGATAAGCGGATCTGGTAGAGCCATCAGTTACTTTCTCAATACGGAAAAGGGCATTGTTTACTATAATATACGCAAAATGTGAAATGCATCGCAGAACATGACCGTTTTCTCCCCTCCCTAACCCTCCCCATAAATGGAGAGGGAACTGATAGTACCGCGCAGCCCGTCTAAACGTTCCCCCATGAATGGGGGAAAT
The DNA here is from genome assembly GCA_022616515.1 of Chloroflexota bacterium. Classification (GTDB taxonomy): domain Bacteria; phylum Chloroflexota; class Anaerolineae; order Aggregatilineales; family J027; genus JAKEEQ01. Next base: position 668 of record JAKEEQ010000546.1, read on the forward strand.
GTCCGAAGGACAAAGGGGGAGGAGTGCCATCACTGTCGCACCAAAGCAGGTTCATTCCATATTTCACATTTTGCATAATAGAGAACCAATCTAAATAGTATAACGTTGGCAGGTTTCGCACAACAGAAAATTTATGAAACGTTTATTTGTCGCCTTCGGGCTGAATCTGGTTTTACTGGTTGGACTTCTGGCGGTCATTCGATCTCAATCGTCGGAACTACATTGGGTGTACTTCACCTCCAACCGCAATAACGGCGAATCGCATATTTTCCGCATGTCCAGCAATGGCAGGGGGGTTCGTCAACTGACGGACGGCCCCCTCTATCCGCGTGAGTTAAACATCTCAACCGACGGACAGTGGCTGTTGTTTGCCGGGTGGGCCAATTTCTCCAATAACGACATCTACCGGATGCGCACCGATGGCTCCCAGTTGCAGCGCCTGACCAACGAATTCGGGCAGGACAGCAGCCCACAGTGGTCACCCGATGGTCAGCGTATCGTATTCATATCGCGGGGCAACAGTATTTTTACCACCAACTTCGATGGGTCCGGTTTGCAGAAGCTAAGATCGGCAGGGATTTTCTCGGTTAATCCGCAGTGGTCGCCGCTTGGCGATGCGATTGCTTACGAGGTCGTCGGTGATCGCAGCGTTGAGGTGTATGTCCTGACGACGGATGGGCAGGAATTTCGTCGCGTTACGCAGAATACCATCAACGAACTCAATGTCGGCTGGTCGCCGGATGGGCAGTGGATTGTGCTGGCGGCGGAATTGAGTTTCAGGACGACCAGTATTTTCAAGGTGCGGGCCGATGGCAGCGACTGGACGGAGGTTACCACTGATCGCCGCGTTCGTGACACCAATCCGGCATGGTCGCCCGATGGGCAGCACATCGTTTTTGTGCGTAGGGATAACGGCAAACGCACGTTGATGCGGGTCAATAATGACGGCTCCGACCAGCGCAAACTCATCCCCAATCTCGATCAAATCGATGCTGTTAAATGGTCACCGGACGGGCAATGGATTGTGTTCGACTGTGCGTGGAGTTTTCTGGACGCCTATGATATTTGCCGGGTGCGCCCCGACGGGACCGATTTTGAATTCATCACCGACCATCAAGCCCGCGATGCGGAGGCGCAGTGGTCGCCCGTGCCTTATGAAATCGACTGGCATCTGTGGCCGTTTGTGCTGCTGGGTGCGGGGATTTTTGTCGTCACACGGCGATGATATTTTACCGCGAAACAAAAAGACACGGTTATCAGCCGTGCCCTCTTGTTTATTTTATCAACAATTCTGATTAACGTTCCTCGATGGGAAGCCATTCCAGATCGACGTCGCCGATGTAGTTGGCGCGGGGACGGATCAGGCGATTATCATTCCACTGTTCAATGATGTGGGCCGTCCAGCCAGCCATACGGCTCATCGCAAAGAGCGGGGTCATAATATCCGGCTCAATGCCAAGCGAGTAGAGCACAATCGCGCTGTAGTAGTCTACGTTGGCGAACAGTTTGCGTTCAATAAAATATTGATCTGCCAGTGCCAGATCTTCCAGCTTGCTGGCGATGTTGAACCACTTCTCGTTAGCACCGTTGCCCGCCAGTGCATCAGCATGCTCACGCAGCACAGTAGCGCGTGGGTCCGGGGCCTTGTAAACACGATGACCGATACCCATAATCTTGCGGTCGTTGCCCTTCACCTCATCATAGAAGAAGTCTTCGACAGCATCTTCACTGCCGATTTCCATGAACATGTTCATGGCTGCTTCGTTAGCCCCACCGTGCTTGGGTCCTTTCAGCGCACCGATGGCTGCCGTTACTGCACTGTACATGTCACCCTCGGTGGATGTCACCACGCGGCTGGTGAAGGTACTGGCGTTAAAGCCATGATCGGCCAGCAGAATGAGATAGACGTTGGTGGCGTCAATTTCGGTCTGGGTTGGTTCCACGCCGCCTTTGAACATGTACATAAAGTTCTCAGCGAGACTAACCCCCACATTCGGTGTGATGGGTTCCTTGCCTTCGCGAATCTGTGCCCACGCAGCGACAAGAGTTGGCGTTTTTGCCAGCAAACGTAGGGCTTTACGCTGGTTAGCTTCCAGGCTCGGATCATCAGCTTCGTCATCAAAACAACCCAGCATGGAGACCGCTGTGCGCAGTGCTGCCATCGGGTGGGTGTTCTTCGGCAGCATCTTCAACGCATCAAGCACCTTGCCGGGAACTTGCATTTCGGTATTCACCTGATCTTCGAATGCATTCAGTTCACTCTGGGTGGGAAGCTGGTCATTCCAGAGGAGATACGCCACTTCTTCAAAAGAAGCGTTTTCGGCGAGGTCTAAAATATTGTAGCCGCCGTAATACAGAATACCGTTCTCACCATCTACCTTACTTTTGCGGGTATCGGCTACAACGACACCCGCTAAACCTTTTGTTTCTGCCATCTTGGGGAATTACTCCTTATAAAATCTACCTTACATATGCCGGATGTTGAGGGCCTCCGGTGATGCCTTTTGTCGCGAGGAATTAGCGTGTGAATTATACGGGATAAATCCCTTTCTGACAAAGGCTATTCAGGACCTATTATTTAATTTAACGCTCATTTGATTTCTCGTATGGGTAAATCCTCTTTAATCCGGTTGATAATTGTCAGAATCGCGATTTCTTAGGTAGAATGCAACGCAATTACCAACATGATGAGGAAGTAGATTGATGTCAGATATACGAAGCACCCAGGAGATTTTCGGGGATTTGTTTGGTGGATTAGCCAGTCTTGGTGCACGTGGCGTTGATGGTTTGATTATTGCCCGCGCCATCGCTCGTCTGTTGATTCAAAAGGGAATCCTCACCGAAGACGAAATGGTGGAAATGATGCGTGAAATCGCCCTCAATGAACTCGATAAAGGCGAAGACACCGAGTTTGTCCTGCAAACCTATCGCGATGTCGTGGAAAATTTAAACAAGAGCCGTAAAAGAGAATAGCTGTTCAAACGTCTTTTTTAAAGTACGGAAGTAGACTGATGCTACATGCTGGAAATGGTATGTAGCTTTTTTTTATGGCTATGGAGGATGTAGACATGGTCCCCGATTCGCACAAAGACCTTCTCGAAGAACCCGTTTACAGTATCTTGACCACCATTAATCCTGACGGCGAACCGGAAAACCCCGTCATCTGGGCCTCTTCAAAATTTAGCCCGAAAATGTGGTCGCCTACGGCGGCTAGTATGCAGGACAGCCTCCGGGAAAACTCGGAGGTTTTTATTTGGACGTGAGCCGAATATTCTCCGGTTGGTTCAAACGATTGGAGTAGTTGCTCTCGCCTAAAAATGAACTTTAATTGAGCGTGTGGTAGGATATATTGGAATTATTTTGACTTCAGGACACAGGCATGCTTACTATTGGTCAGCGGTACGAGTTGATTGAGCTACTCGGCTCAGGTGGCATGGGCGAGGTGTATCACGTTTATGATCGCCTGACCGGGCAGCACGTGGCGCTCAAGAAAGTCGTTTCCCGCCAGCATCAGTCAGATTTCAACCCCTATGACACCATTGCCAACCCACGTCTCGCATTGGCCCAGGAGTTCAGCACAGTGGCAGCACTGCGCCATCCTAATATCGTCAATATGCTTGACTACGGTTTTGATGATGACGGCAATCCATTCTTCACCATGCAATTATTGACCGACAGCCCCGAACTGCTGACCGCGACCGAGGAAATGTCACCGGCGCAAAAAGTGGACATTTTGCTGCAAATTTTGCAGGCGGTGGACTATCTGCATCGCCATCATATTATCCACCGCGATCTTAAACCCTCCAATGTGCGGGTCAAAGATGGTCAGGCTAAAGTGCTTGATTTCGGCATTGCCACCATCATGGGTGAGACCAACCCGCGCTCCACCCAATCACTGGCCGGAACCCTTACCTACACCTCGCCGGAATTGCTGGACGGCTACCCGCCGCATCCGGGGTCTGACCTGTTTGCGGTGGGCTTAATGGCCTTTCAGATTTTCGCGGGCTATTATCCCTTTGACGACAGCAATTTCCGTATCCTGATGGAATCGATCATCGCTGACGAGCCGGACCTGAGCCGCATGGGGACCAATCCCGAACTGACGCGCATCATCGGGCGCATGCTGGAAAAAGACGCCGAAAAGCGTTATCAAGAAGCGCAGGAAGTCATTGCCGACCTGCTGAATGTCGAGTGGTTAGAGTCGCCAGAAACGGAAGCTCTGCGCGATTCATATTTGCAGACGGCCCGATTTGTAGGGCGGCGTGTTGAACTTTTTAAATTGCAAAATGCGCTGGCCTTTGCCATTAACGGGCAGGGCAGCTTATGGCTGGTCAGCGGCGAGAGCGGTATTGGCAAATCGCGCCTGCTTCAAGAACTTCGTATTTATGGCATGGTCAACGGAGCAGTGGCGGTTCGCGGGCAGGGTGTCGAAGGCGGCGGGCTGTCCTATCAATTGTGGCGCTCGATTCTGCCGCGCTTGCTGCTGCTGACCGATATTACTGATCTGGAAGCGGGGATCATCCGCGAAGTCGTGCCGCATATCGGGGTTGTACTCAATCGAGAAATCCCGGAAGTGACCCGTATTGAAGGCGTCGAGGGCCAAAAACGCCTTATTACAACCATTATTGACATCATCAAACGTATCCAGCAGCCGCTCCTGATTGAACTCGAAGATATGCAGTGGGCGGAAGAGAGTTTGCTGCCTGTCCGTGAATTGCTGCCGCTGCTCGAAAATCTGCCGGTGCTGGTAGTCGGCAGCTTCCGCGATGATGAGCGGCCAGATTTGCCGCAGGTGCTGGGCGTTGAGAAGGAAAATGTGCTGCGACTGGAACGGCTGACACCGGCTGAAATTGCCGAATTGAGCCGGGCCATGCTGGGCGCTGCCGGGGAGAGCGAGGAACTCGTCAACCTGCTGCGGCGTGAGACGGAAGGCAACACACTGATGCTGGTGGAGGTGGCCCGCGCCATTATCGAAGAGTCGGGCAGCCTCCACAAAATCCGCACCGAAAATCTACCCTCGGAGATTTTCACAGGCGGTATGAAGCGCATGATTGAGCAGCGGCTGGAACGAGTACCGCCCGAACATCGTGCCCTGTTGCAGATCGCTGCTGTCGCCGGACGCCAACTGGACTTGACGCTGCTGAAACATCTGGCAGGTGACATTGATGTGGAATTCTGGTTGTATGCGACACAGCAAGCGGCAGTCATTAATGTGCAGAATGAGGAATGGTCGTTCACCCACGACAAACTGCGAGATGCGCTGTTGCAGGGCCTGAGCGAAGAGGAGCGGCAGGCGACGCACCGCCTTGTTGCTGAGACAATCGAGACTAATTACGACACGCACGAATATGCCGAGATTCTTCGCCAGCACTGGCGCGAGGCGGGCGACAAAGAACGCGAACTGCATTATCTGATGCAGGCCGCTGTCCAGCATCTGACCGAAACCGCCCGTTATGACACAGCCCGGATTATGCTGCGGGAGGGCTTGAAACTGGTGGAGGTCGGGTCACCGGAATTTTGCCGGATGCTGACGTGGCTGGGCGACTGTGAGCGGCTGACAGGTAACTTTGATCTGGCCGAATATTACTACACCAATGCTTATGACTACGCCGTCGTCAAAGACAACTCCGAAGGCCGGGTGAATGTCCACATTGGTATGGCAACTATCAATGAAATCCGTAACGATTACGACGACGCCATCAATTATGCCGAACGGGCCTATTTCCGCGCCGAATCTATCGACTACCAGCGTGGTGTTGCGCAGGCATCCAGCATTATCGGGGCGGCGGCGCTCGATATGGGCGAATATGATCTGGCATCGTTTCACCTGACCAGCGCCATGGAATATTGGATTGAGGTCAATAACCAGCGGGCCACCAATAACATCCTCAATAATCTGGGCTTGTGTGCGCTGTATCGCGGCGATGTTACTAACGCCGCTATTCTTTTTGAAGATACGTTAAAGGAATCGCGCAAAATTGGCGACCAACTTGGCATTGCCGATGCGCTGACCAATCTGGGCTTGATTGCCGCCTTGCGGCGCAATTTACAGGACGCCTTGAATTATCAACAGGAAGCCCTTAACGCCTATCGCCTGATTAACGACCAGATGGGAGTCGGGGTAGCGTGTAACCGGCTGGGTCATATCGCCATGCTCCAGTCCAATTCTTTCACGGCAAAAGAGTTGTTCCGCTTCGCCATGTCAAACCTGCGTGAGGTAGGCGCAACGGCGGAAATTGCCACCACGCGGTTCCTGCTGGGTAAGCTTGCGCTGCGCAATGGCGATATGGACACCGCCAATTTTCAATTTCAGCAGGCCCGCCAGATGTATGAGCTTATCAAGAGCCGCCGCGAACTGGCAATAGTCATCGGCAAATTAGGCGAACTTGACGAAGCCAAAGGTGATCTTGAAAAAGCGTATGAAAAATATACAGCAGCCCGGATGATTGCCAGCGGTCTCGCAGCCCGTGCGGAACTAGCCGAGCAGTATATCAATCTGGCCCGCATCAACAATAAACGTGGCAAACATGATGTTGCCCGTGATATGTTGTTGAAAGCGCTGGGTATTGCGCGGCATATGGGCAATCCGTCAATAATTGTGGCGGCCCTCGTCGAATTATCCCGTGCTGGTGACAGGCCGTTAGATCGTGTACGGGAAGCGGTTGAGATTGCGCGTTCAGTTGAAAGTGATGATGACCGCTTCAAGGCACTGCTGGGACTGGTCGATTATTATGAAGCGAACGGCAACGACCAGCAGGCTCTTCAATACTTACCCGCCTTGCAAGGACACACTAACCAGTTCCTGACCCGCGAATTGAATGTTACTATTAAGCTTGAGGGCGAATTGTCGCTGGCTGATGCAATCGAGATGGCGCATGAAGCATTAACACCGTAGGTCAACGGACGCTTGTAGAGGCACAATCTCCGTTTTCAAATCCGATTCTGTGTCCAATTTTGTGATCGCAGTACAAGATTTAGAATTTTCGAATTCTAAATTGCAAGCGTTCCAACATTTGCTAATCACGCGGAGGCACTCCCGTTCGAAACTGCCCTTGTTTAATCATGTTACGACCCGATCTATGCCATTTGGCCTCTTTGTTTATTCGACTTACATCTATAATACTATACCAATTAACTAATTTAGAGATGCGCTCCCAAGGGGTTTCAAATCCTTTGCCTTGAATACGATGCGCGATATATTCAACGGCATTTAGCTTATGTACTACCCTAGTATCTGTTGGATCTGTCAACAGACTCCGCTCACCTTCCCCAGCTAAGTTAATTTCCCCTGTAAATCCGTTGTATGCTGCTAAGCCAGGTGCATCAAAGGAGAATAATCTTGGCGGTTGTGTACACTCTACAAGAAGGGGTGGGGAGTCTAGTGTTCCCTTTGGCAGAAACTTTTTTCTTACCCACTTCCTTCTAGATTTTACCCAAATTTCTTCTTCAATTGTTCTGACGATGCGAAACTCATCAAAAGCACTGTAACCCGATACCACAAATTCAATTTCTTCTATATTAATAAATTAATGACGACGATATTCCAAGCACAATACCCTGATTTGCTCGACAATGAGCCTTACCTTGATTTCTAAATGCGACAAATCGGACAGTCAGTTTATCCTGTTTACTTGAAGACCGATCACCAAGTCCTCTGTCATTCGTACCTCTACTTGACACACCCCGATCATGATTGCGAAATCTACCCTTACTTATTGAGCCTTCCATGTCGTTCAGACCTTCTTGTCTGTAACATCGTTCCTAATAAAGCGAAAGTGTGTAACTCGTCAGAGTTAATTTCGATGACTATCGATACACTTAAAATTTCTATTGATCCCGTATAAGACCAAAAAGGGGCAATGGATCAAATCCTTGCTTCCTTAAGATGCTGCGTATTTCAAGGACTTCTTGGTAGCCATCTACTACAAAGTCATAAACATGCATCGCGGTCGTGGCAAGAAGCATTAGATCAGGAACAAGTGGTGGACCGGGACGTATCCCATATCTATCAATATGAACGGCTACATCTTGCAATCTGTGCCCAAAGCTTTTATAGTGCTTAAAATGTATTGAAGCTTCCCATCGCCATTCTCTAGAATCCCAAGCATCAGGAGAGTTATCTGGTTGAGAAAAATCTCCCTTGTTATCTAGAATACTCCAAAGGAGTCCAATATCAGAACACTCAAACTCAAACTCCCCTTGTTTTACCTTCTTCGGCATGTTAACAAACTTCCACAAACCTAGTGCTTTCAGTTTTACATAAAGATTAAGCACTGTTAAACGTAAAAACTCATTTTGTAGAAAGTTCTTGAAGTATGGATGCCCACAGTTATGCCTTGATAAATCGGCCTGTGCATAAGGCGGTAATTCATGCCAATTAGGTACGGGTTCATGAATAGGTTTAACCTTTTTTTGGAAACCACCAACAGGCCATAAAGTAGACCGTGAATACAAGGATATTCCTCTATTAGCTATCCCACGCGAACCTATTGTAGAAGTATCTTCTGTGCTTTTGCCCATAGTGTCTATTTACTCTTTTGGCTATATTGTCAATCTGTTTGAATATCTACATTTGGATCACCTTGAACCACAATTTTCTTGTCTATATCTGGGTCTTCATATTCTCCCTTTAGCACTCTTGCAGCCAAACGAATATTTTCAAGTTCAGAATGACGGACTTCTGCTTGTACATTCTTCACATCCACAGCCCGATGAATTAGCTTGAAGTCCTCGAGAATCGGATGTTTGCCGGGCAAAGCCTCAATGTAGAGCGAATCAGTAGGCACAACTATCTCGTCTTTCTCTCGACGGGGATTGGTGAGCCGCTTTATAAGCACATCTTTAAATTTCTGTTGATCGTCTTCGCTAAGACCTCCGGGTGTTTCCTTATGATAGCATTTCATAATCTGCACAAGTTCTTCTGTGGTGTATTGACCAAATTCATCTGGATCATGAAGATGAGCAACTTCATCAATTTCAATATAATCTTGCATCATATACAAAGTGATGCCGTTATTCTTCTTTAGAGGAAATATCATGTAGTTGCCCTTGTAACCAAGCAGGTTGTCTAAATCAGCGACTTCGACCAGCGATTTATCTGTTACTTGAACTTGGTCTGGTATCGTCACTACACCCACAGAGGTCGTAGCATCGGCAGGTGGGTTTGTTCCCGCCATATAGATCGGGTAAAGTGTGACTTGCAGGCTCGGAGTATAGGTAATATCAGGAACCTGAACCTGATATAGCCTGAAAAACCGTTGGTCAGGTGGCTCATGATCCCATATCGCCTGCATATAATAGACGCTCTATGTGAAATAGGGTTGACAAAAAAGAACTGTCTCCCAAGATGGGAAGTCAGCAAACCAACCAACTTAGGAGGACAGTTCAATGACAAGTATAG
>JAKEEQ010000547.1 GCA_022616515.1 Chloroflexota bacterium
CAGATTTGATCCGGCTATTCCCCGTTACTTCAAGATGGTTGACTCGGTGGTTGTGGTCAAAAAACAGGTAGGAAATGCGCTGATTGATATTTACCATGAGGATTTGATCCAATCCCCGCGTGAAACAATCATCCGGTTATGTAATTTTCTGACACTGCCCGTCCCCGACGACTATGTAAACGCCTGCGCCAGTATTATCCAAAGTTCCCCAAATCAGTCCCGCCATGAAATCGAATGGCCCGCCGAAGAGATTGCGAGAGTCAGCCAGCAAATTGCCCGGTACGATTTTTTACAGGATTATTCTTTCGAACGTTAGGGAATCGTTTGCTCCTCAACTTGTACCGATTTATACTCCAGTGGATACTCACAGTCATTTCGCTGGAGGAAAATACATGTTAGGGTCGGCAGTTCTGGATACCGCGATTGGTATCGTGTTCATTTTCTTTGTGATAAGCACTCTGTGCTCCAGCACATTTAGTTTTCTGGCCCGGATTACGTCGATGCGAGGACGCTTGCTACAGCAGGGTCTCCTGCACATGCTTGGCGATGACATACGCGCAGAAATCTTTAATCATCCACTGGTACGTGATGTCAGTCTGACAGGAACCCGCTGGTATGATCGGTTTTTGCGCATGTTCAGTGGTTGTCGAGTGCAGCCAGGCGAGGGAGATGGCCTTGTGCCTAACCCCTGCCCGGCGTATATCCCTCCTGAGACATTCACCCGCGCTCTGTTGGATTTAGTGGTAGAGGCCGCCGAAGAGAAGAGTCTGAACAGCGTTTTCGGTAAGCTTCAGAAGGCAGGGCTGGAGCGACTCGAAGAGGGGGCACAGATACGCATTCGCCTTCAGCTTAACCGTCTGCTTGATCAAGGGGAAGAAACGGCCCTGCCTTTTGTGGAAGATTTACTCAATCGCATCGAAGAACGCCAGCCTCTGCCCCCGGACATTCGCCTAAGAATTCTTGATGATGTAAAGAGCTGCTGTGGTGAGCGGGAAAATATCATGGCGATGATCGAAGAGGGCATTGAGGAAATAGCCTTACCCGTCAGAACGGTTGACTTTTTGCGCCGCAACATTGAACTCCTTCAGCGCCGCCGAATGCGTGACACCGATTTTACCGTCATGGCAAACTTTGAGGCTTTCGCGGATACAGTCACCAGTTGGTTCAATAATTCGATGGACAGCCTGACGAATATCTTCAAAGTACGTGCTCAGGTCTATCTGTTCTTCATTTCAACAGTGATCATTTTGTTCTTCAACATCAATGCAGTGGTCATTGCCCAGACGCTGTGGACTCAGCCAACGATCCGCGCATCTATCGTTGAATCTGCACAGGCTGCTGCCGCCGACCCATCAACCGTGACGCCGGAAGATGATGAGCGCTCTCCGGTGGAATTCTTTGAAGAAGAGTTAGCGGTGCTGGGGCTGCCCATCGGATGGACAGACCAGGAACTTGACGCCGCCAATATAGGTTTTTTCCCGGCGCAGGTGTCAGACCCCAATCGCGAAGTCCCCACGAGGTTCATCAACTTTTTTGGATGGATTCTCACCATCGGTGCGGCCATGTTTGGTGCGCCGTTCTGGTATGATGTACTGAACAAGATTGTCAATCTACGGGCGGAAGTGAAGCCAGAAGAGTAAATCGCCCTAGACTTTACACCATCGACCTGCAACGATATAGAGACCCGTTGTAGGTCGTTTTCGTTATTGGAATGGAGGACGTTAATTGCGGTTACCCGGTCGAGCATACTGTAGGCAAGGGGAGCTTTGGACAATTACTGCCATGAAATGGGATAGAAGCAAACACATTGAGTGGCAATCCCATTTTGTGGGTGAAAGTGATGGTGTGCTGCACTTTTTCACACCGTTACGCACGTCCATAAGCCATTACGGCCGCCAGTCATTCTTTGAAACCGATAACCAGTCCGACCTGTTCTTCTGGCGTGATGAGTGGTTCAACGTGTACATGAATTATGCGTCACGCGGACATCTACGTGATTACTACTGCAACGTGTCGTTGCCACCGGAAATTGATCCCCGGAATTGTACCCTGAAGTTCATTGACCTTGATCTCGATGTACAGATGCGCTGGGGCAAGCTGCTGGTGCTCGATGAGCATGAATTTGAGGAACATGCCCGGATGTACAACTATCCGTCACATGTGCGCAAGAAAGCATATGAGGTTGTGGAGCATATTAAAGTAAGTTGGTCAGCGCGTCTTTTCCCCTTTGATCGTGAGACGCGCCGTGATAAATAGCTACTCTTCGCCAGCTTCAAAAAATTCATCCTGTGATTGGGCGATCATTTGTCCGTATAGATATAGCTCTCGCCATAAGGCAACATTCGAGGTACGAAGCTCATAATAACCATAACGACGGAAAGTTTTGATTTCAGAGTCCAACCCTTTGCGTTCAGCGACGGCAACAATGGCATTGAACAGGGCCACATTGGTCACCCGGACATAATGTGGATAGTCTTGCTGGTAGGCGTTCAAAGTCAATCTCCTACTAGAATCAGGTGATTTCATTCAACAATCAGCGCGGAAACCACTACCAGAGATAGTGGAGGAGTGCCTCTCCTTTTGCGTATTGATACACATACCCATCACTTCGGTGTTGTAATTGACAATAGCGGTAGCTAATCCCTTGAATCATCTCGTGAGCGGTTTTGATGCTGAAATAACCTGATGCGCGAATGACCACCCGTCCTACATACGTGCCCGCCTTCTTACCCTGTGTGACCACCGCCTTCACCATGTCGCCTGTCTGGAAGCCATGCACACGCTTGACGCGTTTCGCTCCTGTGCGCGGGAAGCCATACTTGTCCACCCGACACATCTGGCGGGACCCGCGTCCGGTAGCCTGAATGAGCAGAGGCTGCAAGGCAGGCTGGACAAAGACTTGCTTACCGCTTTCGCCTACATAGACGGCATCCCGCCAGTGGGTTTTGGGATAGCCCTGCTGGATGCGATGGTATTTGGTGCGTGCGCCAGTGCCAACTTCAAGCGGCAACCCGGCAGCTTTCAACTGCTTATGTAATGACCAGCGAGTCGCATTTACCACAGCGGCATCCTTCAATGACTGTTTGGCCTGGGCTTGAATCTCAGGAAAGCCAAATTCAGCGGCAGTCTGGTTGCCTTTTTTCTGATTACACGGTTTACAGGCAATGGCGAGATTACTCACGCGGTGGCTGCCGCCTCTGTCTTTCGGAATGATATGCTCAACTTCCAGCGGCACATCGGTTATCCCGCAATAGGCGCACTGATGGCCCCATTTTTCGAGCAGGTATTCACGAGCTTCGTAGCCCTGCAAGGTTCCTTGCTGGTACTCAACCCCTGAGATTTCAGGGTTTTGCATTTTCTGTGTATCAAAGCGCGTTAATTCCATTGCCAGATGGGTCACAGGCGTCAACCGTCTCAACCGCTTAACCCATGTCAGGATGTTGTCTACTAGACTTTGTAGCGATGGGGGCAACCAGTCTCGCGGTCTGTGCCGATTATCAAAACGCGGTTTCCGATAACGGGTCTTGCGACTGCGACGACCGCGCCTTAGTTGCTGTCGTTTCAATAAGTTATCTCGAATGCGCTGCCCACGGTGCTTTAATTCTGCCGCCCAGATGCAGCGTGGACCACGTTCAAAGTTAGCCACAACAGCAATACCACTGGTTTTTGAGCCGGGGTCAACCTTGACCTGGACAGCCTGCGTCTCGCCCCCTTCCCGGTCAATCAACATAATCGCAAACGGGAACCGCTTAACTATCGTCGCCCGTCCCTGCTTCAGCAACATCCGCGCCCGCGCCGGATGGCAGGGCATGAGCGGCTGCTTGTATTGGTCGACCACAAATACGCGCTGTTCCATCAAAAGTTACCTTTCGGTTCTCTGCACCATAGATAGGGTACAGGTATGTGTGTAAACACGTCCCCTCGCCAATGTTATGGAGCGGTTTGATGTGCGCCACACTTGCCTAGATCCTCAGCATGTTTAATGACGCACCGCAGTGTCGCGGGACTGGGGAAGCATCCCGGAGTGCCTATTTATTCGCTCCTAACGTAGTCGTTGCCCTTCGGCGTGACTGAGGCTGGTCAACATGGACCTTCAGCCCTCCGGGTTCAAGCCCCCGCCGCTGGCGGTGGTCGTTGACTCTCCCAACTTTCAGCGAGTATAATGTCCCAGCCAGTCGGCAGATGGCTTCCTTCGGGCCAGGTGCTTGGTCTAAGAATATCATAACCTTTCACTATGCGCGGTGGGTCATCAGGTTTAAGACCGGCGGTTTCTACCGTGTCGGCAGTAATGTATGGCATGGCTAGTGCGTTGGACAGCCTTTCGAGAGCAACGGCGGTTGAAAAGCCCGGTTGAAATATCTCCTGTACATGTTCCAACTTTGTATGGGGCATCAGCAGATGTTGTATCTGCTCCAATTTTGCATCGTAGTAGACTTCAACTGTTGCTGGTATGGTCTGCATCGAGATAGGATGGGTCCACGAACGGCTGCGCTGGTGCTCATGATAACGCCGCATCACAAGCCGTCCGGCTGGCTCAGCAAGGTCCAGCCGCTTGACATCGCCGGTATTGAACAACATTCGCAGTTTTTGATTCACCAGATGCATAACGTCAGTTTCATAGGCGCTGTCGGTCCGGCCTTCTTTATGCAACCTGAAATACAGCCGCCCGTCGTTGATGCCAAACTCAAAAGCCTGCGTTTGCAGCCGACTACTTAAACTTCGCAGCAAATAATGATCCGGCTCTGCACTATCGATGATTAACGCCGTCCAGTTACGTCGTGGCGCGGTATAAATGATACGCTTATAATCAACAGGATGCTGGCGTGTGCGATTGATGAGGACAATGCTTGCCTCTAGATTGAAAGTATCTTTAGTTTGAATAAAAGCGAAATTATAAATGTCATTCATGAGAACACGTCTCTTTTTATGGGATTTGCCTCGCGCCACCAACTATAGCACAGCACTCATTTTTACCACATGCTATAATTCCACACAGGTGCAAAGGAGCTTACCTGATGAAACGAATTCTTCTACTCGCCCTGATGCTCTCACTCATAATTATACCCTCGGCTTTGGCGCAGGAAGATGATGACGAGCCTGAACCCTATACAACCGGGGTCTTTCCCCGCGCGATGGCCTTCGACGGTGAGCGGGTTTGGGTCGCTAACTGGGTAGACAATACCATCACCATCCTTGATGCCGAGACTGGCGAGTACCTTAACACTCTTGAAGGCAATGAAATTATCCAGCCGGTTGCGCTGGCCTGGGATGGTACGCACATGTGGCTGGCAAGTTATCAGAATAACCGCGTCTATCGTCTGGATGCCGACGGCAACGTTGAAACCACCTTTGACGCCAACGATGACGTACAGGGGCCAATTGACCTGTTTTTTGATGGTGCTCATGTCTGGATTGTCAATCAGGGCAGCGGGGCCAGACCCGGAACGATAATTAAAATAGTCGCTGCAACGGTTACGAAGCTGGGGACCTATGACGTAGGGCACTTCCCAACGTCCATTACACTGGTGAACGATGAGATGTGGGTAGCCAATGGTTTTGATAACAACATCACCATTATTCGGGCCGATACTGGTGATCGGGTGGGGCGGGTGGATGTAGCGAGTTTTCCATTTTCAGTAACCTTTGACGGGCGTCATGTCTGGGTATCGCATTATGACGGCACCCTGATGCTGATCAATAACCTGAGCCGTGAAGTGGATGAAAATATTGTGCTGGAAGAAATACCGGGTCGCCCGATTGAGTTACTGTATGCCTTTGAGCGGGTGTGGATTACCAATGTTGATGATGCATCCATTGCCCGATTCAAGGCTGATAACGGCGTACTTCTCGATACCGAGTCCGCCGGGCAGTTCCCGGCAAGTCTGGTCGCCACACAGGACGAGGTCTGGATTGCTAACTGGCTTGATTACAAGATCATCCCCGTGTCAGTCGATCTCGCAGACCTCGAACCCTTGAATGAACCGGAGGCTGTTGCAGCCAATGTTTCTGTTTTATTGCCCTCACCAGTGCCAACTGGCACACCAACGCTCGTTCCACTTACCAACTGTAATCCCGAAGCACCATCTCGCCTGCGTCCGGGTGACCGGGGACGAGTTGATTCCGAGGGTGACCAAACCCCCCTTACTCTGCGTGATGCGATTGAAGGTAACCGGATTGACACTTTCCCAATCTTGACGGAATTTATCGTGCTTGACGGCCCATTCTGTGATAGTCAGAACCGCGCCTGGTATAGTGTAAGGTTGGTTGAAAGCGAGTTGGAAGGTTGGTTTGTTGAGTCCCTCTTTAATAACGGAGCGTGGGACTACACTATCGAACCAGATACACTTGAGGGAGATGAATAACACCTTAAAGTTCATGAAATTGTCACGAAAGCGACACTGAACAGGTCGCTTTTTGTGTATCTATGGGTTAACGTTCAGGTAAATTTCTATCGAGGGACAACTTATGCTACGCTTTGGGATTTTAGTCATCATTTTTAGTTCAATGTTTGCCAGTGTTCTCGCTGCCCCTCCACAGCAGGCTTCTATAACTTATCAGGTTGTCGAGGCTTTTTATGGGGGGCGTCAGGTCTACTACTACACGTTCCAGAATGGCACACCCATTCTCGATGAAGGTGCGCGGGTGGGTGTTGGTGTTCAGTATCGTCTCGTGGATGAGGATGGAACGCCCATCGAAGGCCAGTACGACATTATCGCCGCCAATATCTTCGAAGAGGGCTACAGCGATTTGCGCGAAATCATCAATGTCACCGTACCAGACGATTATAAACCGAACAGCATTACCAGCGCGGATGAATTACTCGCTCAAGATTGGCCCCCAACGTCAACCGGCGAAACCTACAATATCCCGCTTGCCCGGTCCGGCTCTCAGTTGCAAGGCCGCGACCACGACCCGATTACTTTGTGGCTGGACGGCGACGATCTAACAGCCTTCAATTTTGGGCAAAACACGGATCTTTCAGCCCCGATTTATGTGCTTGTGGAAGGATTTGATGACGAAGGCAACGCCATTCGCATCGATCACAAAGTCCTTATCAAACAGATGCATGATGATGAGGGGTATTCGGACTTCTGGCAGGTCAATTTTGTCCTCGTTCCAGCCGATACACCGCCAGATACTTACCGCAATGTGGACGACATTAACGAAGCGGACTTTGAAATCACTCCCACCCAGAACGTTATTAACTGCCCGGCGATTGGGCTGGATGAAATGGCAGTTGCCTACGTGGATGATACCGCCTATAACATTACCCACATCGCGCGTCCAGAACTGGAAAACGCAGAAGATATGCCACCTGTTTATACATACATTGGTGAGGACACGCCGCTGTTGATGAGCGTTATCGCTGATGACGATGCCTACACGGGCTATTGTGAGGATATGACAGTCAGCGAGGCCGAAGATGTTTATACCTCCGAAGTGCAGCTTCTCGATGATGAGTCGGCTCAGGTTGAACCAGACGGCTCCGTGTCAACGTGTGCCTATCTGACACCACTAATTGAATAAAGTGGGCAGAACGAGGGAGTCTATGGACGGACGCTATCGCAAGAATATTCGACCCGGTTTACAGGTCGAAGTGGTTTTGAAGGCTGACCAACGAAGTGGCACTCGCACACCCGGTGTGGTTCAGTCAATTCTCACGAAATCCGAGTTTCATCCACATGGCATCAAGGTACGCCTTGAAGATGGCAGCGTGGGGCGTGTTGCCGAAATTTTGCAAGACGATTAGCGCTGAGGTTTTAGAACATCATACAACGCCGTTAAATCCTGTAGCGCGGCTTTTTGAAGCTCGTCTAAACGGCGGCGTGTATGGTCGATAATGGCTGGTTGTGCTGCATGCGCCAGAAGTTTTGTGTATATCTCCATCGCGTTATCAATTTTTCCCAGCCCTGCATTTGCCAGAGCTAACGCGGCTATAGCCTCTCTATCTTCCGGTGTATCGTCAAGGATTTTTTGAGCATAATTTACACCATCCTCAAGAGCTTTGCTTGCCTCCTTGAGCATTCCGCTTCGTAGATAGGCGATGCCCAGCGGAATGACATATTCATGCTTCAGTGTATCAAAATCATACGCTGACGCTTCCTGCAAAATGGCGAGTGCCTGTTCCACCTCATCGCTTCCTAGCAGCGCCCAGCCTGCGTGAATTTTGCCAAAACATATCCAGAACGGAGATCCGATTTCAGTCGCAATCGCGATGCCCTGACGGGCCGCTTCAATGGCTTCTTCAAACCGCTGGGCAAAAAAATAGGTCTGGCTTAATATAACCCGGTCCACCGCTTCACTGTGTTTGTAGCCAACTTCTTTGGAAAGTTCGGCAGTTTTAAGGTGATACTTTACAGCCTCTTCCAGATCACCGCGCATAAGGGATACCGTACCAAATAAGCTGTAGATATAGACATCATCATAAACATCGTTACGCTGTGCATTCAGGGCGGCGGCGCGTTCAAGTGTCCACGCAGCTTTGTCCAGTTCATTGGTTAGGTAGGTATAGACACTCCCCAGATTCAGCAGGCAGGAAATCTCACCTGTCACATCTCCCAGAAGC
>JAKEEQ010000548.1 GCA_022616515.1 Chloroflexota bacterium
CTCAGGCAGATATTGCTCAATAATGGTGAGTTCAAGGCGTTCCTGTTCGGCATCTTCCGGACGGCCACCCTGAGTGAAGGCATCAATGGTCTCATTCCGATTTTTTGCCTCTTTTTGCAAAATGGCAACAACGTCGTCATCGGACACGTCTTTTTGTTTATCGACCTCGACCTGACGGATGGCTGCCATCAAACCACGCAGGGCATCCCGTCTGGCATTATTTTGACTCTTGATGGCCTCTTTCAGGTCGGCATTAATCTGATCCTTGATGCTCATGATGGTCCTTAATCATAAACCGGATTGAAACATTCCCCACGAGTCTACAGGCTAAACGCTATCCTGTCGACTCCAACGCCAGGAATTGTTTACTTTCTGATAGATAATAAATGGTGGCCGTTTCGCCTTCAGGAAGCGCATCATAAAGCGATTTAGGTACAACGAACCAGGCTTTGTCGATTCCAATGAACTGGGTGCGTTTCTCCGTCTTGCGTTGGAGTTCGCCCTGAACCGCTGTAACCGCATTATTGTCGAGGTCGTGCTCAATGACAGCACGGCGTTTATTCACATCGCGAATGGTGCGCACCGCTAGAAATGCCCAGATGATAATCCCGCTAATTACTATCACCTGAAAGGCGAGGGTATTGAGTATGTATAGGATGACAAGGGCAGGTACGATGCTCATCATCCCGACACAGCCCATGCCGATATAGGCGGCGCGGAGCTGCCCGTGAATGCGATCTTTCTGGCGCTCGGTGATAGTCCCGGCGCGGTTGGCGGCAATGTCATCCGGCTCCACATAAAGGGTTTCAGACATTGCCTTGTTGATTGAGTCAAAGGAGTCTGTCATCGCAAATTTTCTGTTCAGATGTTGCAGGTAAAAAGCGGGGCTATTGTAACAGGGGTGTGTTAAAATGGGCACTGCACATTGACAGAGGGACCCGGCGGCCTGCGCACGAGGGTCTGTCGCAAGGTATTAATGGTGGCGGAGGGTTTTTCCCCACCCTAACCCTCCCTTCCCCTCTGTCGCTAGCGCGACATCTCCCCATTTATGGGGAGAAATGTCCGAAGGACAAAGGGGGAGGGTTCCCAGCGACGAATGTTTGAAGGACATAGATGTCACTGTCACTGTGCAACACATTTTCCATGTTGCAACAAGGAGCCTTTGTGTGACAGACAAAACAGCCTTTCTTGACGAACAAATTCAGGACCTGAAGGAGCAGGGACTATTTAATACCATCCGCACCATCGAGAGCCAGATGGATGGGCGCATTGTGGTGGATGGCAAACCTGTTATCAATTTCTGCGCAAACAATTACCTCGGCCTCGCCACTCATCCCCGTCTGCGCAAGGCCGCGAAAGACGCCATCGACAAATACGGCATCGGACCCGGCGCGGTGCGTACCATCGCCGGAACGATGACCCTCCATAACCAGCTTGAAGAACGCCTCGCCGAGTTCAAAGGTGTGGAAGCTGCCGTCACCATGCAGTCGGGTTTTACTGCTAATCTGGCAACCATTCCCGCCATTGTCGGGCGCGGGGATGTCATTTTCAGCGACCAGCTTAATCACGCCAGCATCATTGACGGGTGCCGCTTGAGCCGTGCTCAGATTATTGCCTACGCACATAACAACCCGGACGATCTCCGCGCCAAAATCAAAGAGGCCAAAGCGGGCGGCGAATACGAGCGTTATCTGGTGGTCAGCGATGGCGTGTTCAGCATGGACGGCGATATTGCGCCACTGCCTGCCCTGTATGAAGTTGCCAAAGAATTTGATGCGCTGCTGATGGTCGATGATGCGCATGGCGAAGGGGTGCTGGGTCGCGGCGGACGGGGTATTGTCGATCATTTTGGATTGCACGGCAAAGTCGATATTGAAGTGGGCACGATGAGCAAGGCATTCGGCGTGATGGGCGGTATTATTGCCGGGAGTCAGGTGATTATCGACTGGCTCAAACAGCGTGGACGTCCCTTCCTGTTTTCCAGTGCCATGACGGTGCCGGATACCGCCGCCTGTCTGGAAGCGGTTGATTTGCTGGAAGAAAGCACCGAGTTGGTCGAACGCTTGTGGTCTAATGCCGAAATCTTCAAGAATGGGATGAAGGAGTTGGGCTTTGATACCGGCCATTCCGAAACGCCGATTGTGCCCGTCATGCTCGGCGATGCGAAGCTGGCCCGTGAATTCAGCCGCCAGTTGTTTGATAACGGCGTGTTTGCGATAGCGATTGGCTATCCGACAGTGGCGCAGGGCGCGGCCCGCATCCGTGTCATGAATACCGCCGCCCATGACAGCAACGACATCGAAGAAGCGTTGAGTGTATTTGAGAAAGTCGGCAAGTCGCTGGATGTGATTTAGCGAGGAATTTTTGTGGCGATGACGAAAGCGGGCCGCAATGTGGTCCGCTCTTCGCTTTATTAGTAGACTGCCAGACGGTTACTCAATCCACAACCGTCTTTTCAGAATCTTAACCGCCTCCTCCTCAGACACACCTTTATCCCGTATGATTTTCTTAAGTTGATAATATATGAAGGCATTCCATGTATTCTGAATATAGGGATGCCCTTCCGGCAAGAAAAACATTCTCATCCGCAAGGCACGCATCAGACTTAGAATGCCCGTATCCAGTTTGCCCATTTCCGCCTGCAAGATGCCGAGATTATTCAAGTCGGTGGCTACTTCGGTATGAACAGGGCCCAAAACGGCTTCATCAATACGCAGCGCCCGTTCAAAGGCTTGCCTCGCTCCATCATAGTCACCCTGGGCTTGGAGCACCAATCCCAGATTGTTGACAGCCGCTGCTAGGCTGGGACGCTGTTCTCCAACAGATGTTTCCAATATATCAATGGCCCGCTCGAAGGCTTTCTGTGCGCCGGTATAGTCGCCCTGTGCCCGCAGCACTCCACCCAGATTGTTGACAGCCGCTGCCAGATGATACTTTTTCCCTAGAGAGGCTTCCCAGATAACAGTGGCCCGCTCGAAGGCTCGCTTCGCCCTGGCATAGTCGGCTTCCGCTCGCAGCACCACACCTAGATTGTTGAGTACGCCTCCATAAGCTGGATGGTCTTCCGGGAGGGTTTTAATAAGCCCTTCAAGGACTTCCTTCGCCCTAGCATGATGGCTCGGTAGCTGTGGTACGATGCTGTGTATGTTAACATCGGTTAGCATCTGTTCAGACGGTTCAACCGCTTCATCCACTGGACGATGCCTGGCCCGACGCCGCAATAGTGATTTGATGAATCTGAGCACAGGTGATCACTTTCCCCGATATCTTGCCCGGTATATGCCTATTATCGGAAATGCAAGAGAGTTGTGCAACAGATGGGCTTGTGGCACAGGGGACGACGAAAGCTGAGTCAAAGCACCGCGCACGGTTCTCCCCATGCTTGGGGAATACAACAAGGATAGAAGTGATCCCCTATCAGTCACAATCACAGCACACAAATCAGAAATTAATTTACTGTCTTTACTAATTCCGGCTCAAATGATCATATCTCGGAGAAAGATTGGCTGCTAGAGCCAGTCGGAATTAATTTATAAAGTTAATTAATTAATTCGCCACCCCTCAGCCGCTTTGCGCCAGTGCCCCAGATATTGAAGATTTATCCCTCGACAAGCTGCTCTCGTAATTCTCGCTTCAAAATCTTACCCATGCTGGACATCGGCAGCGCATCCATAAACACCACCGATTTGGGTACTTTATACGCCGCCAGGTTGTCCTTCAGATAGGTCAGAATCTCATCTTCCGTAGCCCGTGCCCCCGGCTGCATGACCACGCACGCCGCGCCAACTTCGCCCCAGCGCTCATGCGGCAGTCCGACCACCGCACACATATGCACACCAGGAAAACGATAGAGCGCATTCTCAATCTCGTTGGGATAGATGTTCTCGCCGCCGGAGATAAACATATCTTTCTTACGATCCACCACGTAAAAACAGTAATCGTCATCGAAATACATCAGGTCGCCGGTATGAAACCAGCCCTCCTCATCAATAACCGCAGCAGTCGCTTCGGGATTATTGTAATAACCAGAGCAGCGGCTCGGCCCTTTAATGACCAGTTCACCGACTTCATTGGGGCCAAGCGGGTTATTATTTTCATCCACCACCCGCACATCAACAAAATAGTTAGGGCGTCCGATGCTGCCTGCTTTGCGGATCGCGTCTTCGGGAGCCAGCGCGAACAATCCCGGCCCGAACTCGGTCATGCCAAAACCCTGCTTGAACTTGATGCCCTTGCGTTCAATGTAGTGTTCAATCACCGGAACGGGCAGCGGCGCACCGCCACTTGTGCAAAAACGCAGGCTGCTCATATCGGCATCATCAAATCCCGGTGACTGCATCATCATCTGGTACATGGTCGGCACACCCGCGAAAATCGTCACCTGTTCGCGCGCGATTAATTTGAGGACCTGCTCCGGGTCAAATTGGCGGGTGAGGATAGTGGTGTTGCCGAAAATAACCTGTGAGGAGACGTAGGCGAATAATCCCCCCGCATGAAACAGGGGAAACACGCACAGATAAATGTCATTGTGGGTGACATCGTGGATGACAGTGTTGAAAGCATTCCAGCAAATCATCCGGTGACTGATCATTGCCCCTTTGGGCAGGCCAGTTGTGCCACCCGTGAACAGCAAACAGGCCGTATCCTCCAATTCGAGCGTCTCGCATAGAATCGGGTCCGGGCTGGAATGTTGCAGGATGGTCTCAAAATGCAGGCTGCCGGGGATGCCATCACCCTCAATGTGCAGGTAGTAATCAATGTCGTGATCAGTACCGCTGATGTCTTCTGCCAGTGCCTCCACACTGTCCTTGAAGTCATCCGAGTAAATCAGGACAGTGGGCGTGGTCATCTCAATGAGGTAGGCCAGTTCGCGCCAGTGCAGTCGCCAGTTTA
This sequence comes from Chloroflexota bacterium, assembly GCA_022616515.1. Classification (GTDB taxonomy): domain Bacteria; phylum Chloroflexota; class Anaerolineae; order Aggregatilineales; family J027; genus JAKEEQ01. Next base: position 4,894 of record JAKEEQ010000548.1, read on the forward strand.
GTGCGGTATGGATTGCGCCGATTTTCCCGCAGGCAAAGAAGCAGTCCAGATGCTCGACGCCATCCCGCGCCAGAATCGCCACACGGTCACCTTTCCCGATACCAGCCTCAGATTGCAGCCATTTCGCCAGTCGATTAGCGCGGTCGTTAAATTCACGATAGATCAATCGCAGTTCGGGGGATTTTCCCGCGTCAATAATTGCCAGTTTGTTGGGCGTATAGAGTTCGCGGCGACCCAGATAATCTCCGATATACATCATGTCTCTCCGTAGAGCGCCTTTTTGAATTTACTGTACCATTTCACCAGCGGGTTTAAGGGCTGGCTTGCCCCGAATTTGTTTTCCTCCAGGAAAGGCAGAAAGTGGGCATTAAATCCCGCGAGGTCTTCGATATACGGCGCATGGGCCACATCCTCCATGACGACCTCGGTATAGGTGCCACCGGCTGCCGCATAACGTTCGAGCACCCTGCGAATTTGGGAGAGCATAGGCTGCGGCGGGAAGGCTTCCGGCCCCGGATAATTCGGTATCAGGCCCAACTGCCCCAGTGTACCCGCGTCGCTGGCAGCGGTATCTGACACAGCGCGATCATGTGCGCCGCGAATCCACAGCACAGGCGGTTTGGTTTTGATGCTAAACAGCCGCTGGACAGCATCCGCATATTTGGGCGAGAGCGCATTGTTGGGTCCCCATTGACCCGGTGCGGTATAGGGCCAATTTTTAGAGGGCGTTGTATCACCGGGATAATCCTGCTCACCGAGATGTATTGCCAGTGATGACGACAAAATATCCTCTTCGCGTTTGGGGATGAAGGGTGGCTTGAATACCCCGGCTCGCAGTATATTTCGCGGTGCTAATGGGCTGTCTGTCGCACGATTACCCTGCTTGATGAGACCAACGACCTGTGGGTTGATGAGGCCGCCGCCCGACCCGGCAAAGTCTTCATAGGTTGGCGTGCCGTCTACGTCGCGAGTGCTGCCAAAGCCATACGGTGAACCCGGTGCGACCAGCGTCACGCTGAGAAGTCGCTGTGGCACATCCATCATCAATCGCCACGCCACGTTGCCACCCAGCGAATGCCCTAAAAGGTGCGTTTCTTTAATGCCGAGATGGTCCAGCAGGGCAACGGCATCATCCGCCAGATCACCGAGGCCGCGTGTGGCGTCAATTTTTTTGGCGGGGTCGGCATCACCATAACCGCGCATATCCGGGGCAATGGCGCGATAGTCATCCGGCAGGCTCAGCATGAGTTCTTCCAGCCATGTCGCGGAACTGAGATTGCCGTGCAGCATCAACACCGGGATGCCATCATCCGGCCCGGCGCACAATACCCGCGTTGTGATGCGGTCGGTGGTGATGGTTCTGGCGGTGGTGCCCGGCAGTGTGGGGATTGCCATAGTGGTGCGTTCTCCTTGAAATTTCAAATCAAAGACTACTGGTAGACGACCGGGATTAACCCCTCGGCCCTTCCCGCAAACGGGGAGGAAAAGAAGGCCGGTATATCGCACACAGTCTGCGTTAACCCACAGTTTCGTGTGCAATAGCCGGAGGATTTATCCTCCGGTGCAAAGGGTCGTTTTTCCTTGTACAATAGCGACTCTTCCCTTACCTTTACACCTATCGGACGCCCAACGGGGCGTCCCTAC
>JAKEEQ010000549.1 GCA_022616515.1 Chloroflexota bacterium
CCCTGCTGCAACTGGCCCCGCCGTGGTTCATCGGGCAGGCCATCGACTGCTACATCGCCCCGAACTTCGGGCAGGGGTCGGCAAGCTGCGTTTTTGTCGATAACCCCACCGAACCTGACCTCGGCGCACTTGGCATCGTGATGATGGTGCTGCTGGGGATGACGATCCTATCCGCCGTTGGGAATGGTGTGCTGTTCTATATGATGGCCTATGCCGGGCAGCGGGTATTGACCGAAATCCGCAACGATGTTTTCGACCAGATTCACCGCCTGACCCTGCGTTTCTATGACAAAAATCCGGCTGGCGATATTATGAGCCGCCTGACCAACGATGCCGACCAGATCGCGACAGCCGTCAATTTCTCGCTGGTGCGCGTCGGCAGCCAGATACTGGTTCTATTCGGCAGCCTGGCGGTGATGTTCTTCATGCACCCGCCGCTGGCGCTGCTGTCTACCTTTGTCGTGCCTATCATGCTGATCGCAACGGTCTATTTCGCGAGGGCAGCCCGTAAGGCTTTCCGCGAAACCCGCAAAGAAATGGGCGAGGTGAACGCCGACCTTCAGGAGAGCATTTCCGGTGTGCGTGAGGCGCAGGCGTTCAGCCGCGAAGCTGAAAACATCGAGAAATTCCGCGAAGTAAACGCCGCTAATCGCGATGCCAACATCCGCGCCGTAGCGATCATTTCCGCCTTGCAGCCTGTCCTGAACGTGCTCAGTGTCATCGCGCAGGCCATGATTATCGGGCTGGGCAGCATCTGGACCATTCGCGGGACCGATGTTCTCGGCTATCCGGTCACCGTCGGTCTGATGATCGCCTTTCTGGTGTATGTCCAGCGTCTGTACGAGCCGGTCCGTATCATCGGGCAACTTTGGGCGCAAATTCAAGCCGCCGTTGCCGGAGCCGAGCGCATGTTCAACCTGATTGACGAAGCCCCGGACATCACCGATAAGCCGGACGCCATTGAACTACCACAAACCACAGGCCGCATTGAATTTAAGGATGTGCATTTCGCCTACATCCCCACCGAGCCGGTGCTCAACGGTGTGGATTTCGTCATCGAACCGGGCCAGACGATAGCCATTGTCGGGCCAACCGGGGCGGGCAAGACCAGTATCATCAATCTCATCGGGCGCTTCTACGACATCCAGCAGGGCCAGATTCTCATTGACGGGCATGATATTCGTGACATCACCCGCAGCAGCCTGCGCAAACAGATGGGCGTCGTTTTGCAAGATAACTTCCTGTGGTCCGATACCATTGCCAACAACATCCGCTACGGCAATCTCGATGTCACCGACGAAGAAGTAAAGGCTGCCGCTAGGTTAGCCCGTGCCCATGAATTCATCCAGACGATGCCCGACGGCTATGACACCGTGCTCGGTGAACGCGGTCGCGGTTTGAGTCAGGGGCAGCGCCAGCTTATCGCCATTGCCCGCGCCGCTCTGAGTGACCCGCGCATCCTGATTCTGGACGAGGCCACCAGTAGCGTCGATACCCGTACCGAGCGGATGATTCAGGCCGCCCTTGATGAGCTGATGGAAGGCCGGACCAGTGTTGTTATCGCTCACCGTCTGAGCACCATTCGCAATGCCGATCAGGTGCTGGTTGTGCAGAATGGAAAGATTGTGGAGCGTGGAACGCATGATGAACTGTTGGAACAAAAAGGCGAATACTACGACCTGTATATACAGCAGTTCCGCCATCGCGAAGACCTCGCGACGGAGGCATCGAATTAATTAACTTTGTAAACAAATTGGGGTAGTCTGTCCAGCAGCTACCCCTTTAATTAATTAACTTTATAAATTAATTTGCATTCAGCTTAGAAGTGCTTTCAAAAAAGAGATTACTCAAAATTGGCGACAGTTGTTCTCAATGTCAAAACTCGCGTTACAATAGGATAGACAGTGATGGTAACGCTTTAACAGATAGGCTGGCTTGTCTAGCTAGCGGACGCCATAAATGGCGTCCCTACGATTATCCATGATTCCCGTAGGGACAGCATGGATGCTGCCCGTCAACATAAAATCCTTCATCCATGTCGCCACTATCAAATAAACGAGGGAAGGGATTCACACAGTGCTGGCAATCAAAGCTGAAAAAGCACCTATAACAACAAATGCCGATGGAGCAGCACTGATAGCCAATACTCGCGTTCGGTTGGAAACCATCATTGCCGCTTTCTATCGGGGAGATTCACCAGAACAAATCGTTGACAGCTTCGATGTACTTTCACTGGCTGATGTCTATGCAGTCATTGCCTATTATCTCAACCATCGAGAAGAGGTGGATGCCTATATCCGTGAGCAGGATGAGGCTGCCGAACAGGTGTATCGCAAGATTGAGGCAAATAGACCTGATATGCTCAGCCTCCGGCAGCGTCTACTTGAGCGCAAACAGAAGCGACCGCGCTGAATATTAAGACAAGGCCCTCTATCTGCCACTTTCCTCAAGTGGACCATAATTGGGATAACCTATCCAGCGGCTACCCCTTTAATTAACTTTATAAATTAATTCAGTTGTGTTTATTGAAGCCGGGTGCTGTGGCTCACATCCATTTTTGCTTCTCACTAACGAAATAGGCATGTACTGAAGGCGTATCTGCCAGCAGTGGACCGATTTTCTCCAGCATTTGATGCAACGGTTCGGATTTGCCATGTGCCGCCATAGCCGCATCATCAATATATTCTTCGATGAGAATGAATGTGTTTTTGTCATCGACGGCCTCAGTGAGAGTAATGCTGATAACGCCCGATAACTGGCGACATGCTGTTACATATGTCCCCATTGCTTCTCGTGCCCTGTTGTACGTATCAGGACTGACTCTATGTTGAGCAATGACAATAATCATAGGTGTCTCCTTTCAATCCCCGATGATGATGCGCAGTTTGGCATGCTGCACAGGGTTAATGGCGTGCCGCTTCGTCGTCAGCGCTCCATCAAACGCACGGTGTGCCTCTGTTACTTTTTCGGGCATCCCTGCCAGTTTCGGAATCACATTCATGATCGAATTCTGCGCCACTCTGAGATTACTGTTAAATTGTTTGATGACAGCCTCAGCGGACACGGCTTCCTCCTCCTCATGCCACACATCATAATCCGTGACATGCGCCATCACCGCGTAGCAAATCTCGGCTTCACGCGCCAGAAACGCTTCCGGTGAAGTCGTCATGCCGATGATGTCCATGCCCCATGCGCGGAACAGATTACTCTCGCCTCTGGTGCTGAAGCGGGGTCCCTCAACCGTGATAAAATTCCCGCCGTAATGAACCGTCCCGCCAGCCTCATACACTGCTTCAGCAAGATGTGCCCGAATCTCCTGACAGAAGGGATCAGCCACCCCGACATGTGCCACCAGACCGTTTTCGTAAAAGGTGACATCCCGCTTGCCTTTGGTGAAGTCGATAAGCTGGTCGGGGATAACCACATGCCCCGGCGCAAAACGCTCCCGTAACGATCCACAGGCACTGACCGCAACAATGTATTCCACGCCGATGGATTTCAGCGCCCAGATGTTGGCACGATACGGGACCTCCGTTGGGTTGAGGACATGGCCCTTGCCATGCCGCGCCAGAAACGCCACCCGGCTCCCCGCAATCGAGCCGACCGTAATGGCCGCGCTGGGTTTGCCAAAGGGGGTATCAACGTTAATTTCACTCACATTTGAAAGGGCATCCATTGCGTAGAGTCCGCTGCCCCCGATAATTCCAATACGAACATTTTCTGCCATGACATTCCTCACAATACGGCAAATTCAATGCAATAGCGCCAAGTATAGCAGATGTCCATCAACGCTCAAGAATTATGAGGGAGATAACGTCGGAGTATTAAGTTTAGAGGAGTTCGAGAGAAGCACCGCAAACGGCTGATTTGGCAGACGCCATATGCAACACCAATTTCTGATAAAATACGCATAGGTCGAACACAAGTAAAAAAGTCGGAGACATTGATAGTGTCCTCACAACCAAGAACTGAGCAAACCACCGGGCAAATAAAAGATGATTTTGTGCTCAATGCTGCCCAAATGGAATTCATGATCAACATTGACGCTGCTGCTGAACAGGCAGATCAGGAGGGCAATTACGATTTTTTCGATGATGTTGTCGCATCTGAGGAGTGGAAATCACTCTTTGGAGACATGAGCTGGGATCAGGCATATGATCGTTATGAGATCATGATTGGGCGCTGTACAGACTGCTAATGGCTTACAAATGGTATCTTGAGATAACATCAAAAGCCCAGATGCAGATTGATGAGATGCCTAAAAGCGATCTCAGGTTGTTGTTCAGCAAGCTTATTGAACTCCTGAATGCTGATGAACCGATCAGTCCTAACGAGATAACCGATATAAAGAAACTGAAAGCTCCCGAATATCGAGGACTATGGCGTAAGCGCTCTGGAAACTGGCGCATCTTATATCGGCTGGAAGAGGGTGAGGTGATTTTCTTCAAATACAGTTACAGGGGAAAACTTGTCGTAGAGCAAGTCGTCAATCGCCGGGATTTGTAGCCTCAGCAATCTGAAATTAGATTCCCGAAAACAAGATATGTTGAATCTATGTCTACAGCCGCATCAAGAACAATTGCACGAACCACGCGCCGACATAGATGATGCCAAAGCGGGCGTGCATTTTCGCCGAATTGACCAGCACTATATGCAGTTCCTGAACATCAAGGCAGGTGGTGGCGGTCTTGATGAGGTCTCTTGCTTGTGGGGCAAGAATGAATACTGCCAGCGTCAAGATGGGGGCAATGCCTGCGATGACCAGCACTACCACACTGACAAACGCACTAATCATCAAGCCAGCATAGAAATTTTGGGCAAATCTCCTGCCAAAGGTGACGGATAGGGTACGCTTATTTTTGGCTGCGTCAGCGTCAAGGTCGCGCAGGTTATTGGCGTGCATAATTTCCGCCACCAGAAAGGCAATCGGTAGGGAAGCCCACAGCGGTTTCGCGCTGAATTCCTCCGCCTGCACAAAATACGCCCCAAAGACAAGCAGTGGCCCCATGAACACGAAAACGGTCAGTTCGCCTAATCCGATTTCGGCCAGAGGCAGCGGTCCCGCCGAATAGAGCACCACCACCAGCACCGCCACAATCCCGATGAGGAAAATAGTGGGTCCGGTCACCGCCACGAAATACAGGCCAATGGCACTGCCAATGAGCAGCGTCACAATGGCCCCGATGAGGACTTCAGTGGGCGTCAACAGTCCCCGCACAATAATCATGCCCAACCCCTGCTGTTTCTCCTGATCGGAGCCGCGCCGGTGGTCAAAATATTCGTTTACCAGATTGGCGCTGATTTGCAGGAACAGTGCCCCGATAAGAGCCAGCAGGAAACGCCCCGCGTGAAATACATGATCTTCCCACGCCAACACACCACCCAGCGCCAGCGGGACATACGTCGCGGTCAGGCTACGCGGGCGGCTCGCCTGATACCAGATTAACCGTTTCGATTGGGGTTGAGTTGTCATGTCGTACCCAGCGTGTCAATAAAACCAGTGAAACAAAATCGACGGCGTAATGGGCGGCAATAGGTGACCACAGGCTGTCCTGCCATTCTGCGAGCAAGCCCAACCCGAATCCAGCCACCGTCGCATACACAAAATAAAGGGGTGTGATGCTGTGTAAGGCTCCAAAAATAAACGCGGCAATGATGAGTCCCGTAACGGGCTGTAACGTCCCCCGGAAGAAAATCTCCTCTGGAACCGCCGCCAGAAAGCTAATCACCACAATGTGCCACCAGCGCACCGCTCGAAAATCAATGATGCGCACCAGTCTCTCACGAATCGTCTCGAAGCCTTTAACATACGGGCCAATGAGCCACAGGATGAGGCTGAATGTCGCGCCCGATATCGCCCCTACGACAATCTGGATAAAAATATTGCCCGAAAACCACGCATCCAGCAGATTCTGGTCGCGAACCAGTCCTGTCCAGAGAATGCCTGCGCCAATCATAGTGATGCCCAAAATCAGGCCCAGACGCATTAATTCGGCAGGCGAAACTGGACGTCGTTGTGGGGTGGGTTTAGGACGTATGTCAGTCATCGCCCTACTATAGCATAACAAAGAGGACGGGTTAATCGTTCCTGACCATCCGTGCATATTGAGCCGGGGTCTGACCCACCACCGCCTTAAAATCCTTGATGAAATGCGCCTGATCTGTGTAGCCAAGTCGGAGTGCAAAAGCCGACCAATCATCGACCACGCCGGAGTCCAGTTCATCAGCAACCTCATGCAGCCGGAACCGCTGGATAACCCATTTCGGGCTAACCCCGACATAGCGCTTGAAGATGCGCTGGATGGTCCGTTTGCTCATGCCGGAACGCTGCGCTAACTGGTTGACGCTAGTCAGGCTTTTATCTTGAATAATACAGTCAATCATGCCGTTGATTTCTTCAACCGTCCGGTCATGGTCTGGCAGCCGTTCGCACAAAAAATCTTCCATCATCTCAATATTGGCGCTGTCATCGTCAAGCACCAATATTTCGCGCTCAAGTTTACGGGCTGGTGGTCCAAACACATCCGACAGCGGTAGTGAGCGATTGGTCAGGTTCGATACGGGTGCATTGAAGAAGGCATAAAATGCACCGGGCTTGAATTTCACGCCGAAAACTCGCCCCTGATTTTCCAGCAGCCGCACGGATTTGCCAGTTTCGATGCCGAAAACGCCGGAGTGGTTTTCTTCAATGGCAAGATTGATGCACGGATAGGGCAGCGTTTCCTGTGTAAAAGGCGGTTGTCCGCGCAGGTCCCAGCGAATGGTCCAGTAGCGTTCCACAAAGAAAGCCAGATCGGGGGAAGGCAGGTAGCGGCAAATCTGGAATTTTTGGTGGGCAAGCGTCGGATTTAAGATTCCACGAGCATGGTCAATAGTGGCGTGTGTCATACTTGATTTCCTATTGCGATGCTTTGACAAGTACAATGGAGCATTTGGCAGATGGGATATGCATCCAGCCATTTACCCCCTCTCGGTCTCCCCCGCAAACGGGGGAGATGATGTGCACGGTTTGAATAAAGTGTTGAGCCATGCTCTCCATGTTTGGGGAGCTGTCGCGAAGCGACTGAGGGGTAGATAGGCAAAGCTAATACATTTTTATCTAGTCCTCATTACCAATCATAGCACATAAGTTCTAAGCTGGCGCGTTTTTACAATACACATCACACCTTTCACGTTATCATACCTGTGGATACCAAAGGAGATACAAGAATGCATGAATCAATGGAACAAAGATGGTCGTGGATTGATGGGTCACACGGGATGCGGACTGGATTGCTGGACGCTGTAAGTGATTCTGACCTTGCATTCTCACCGGGTGGTCAGGCGATGACGCTGGGCGAATTATGCAAAGAGATGGGCGAAATCGAATATGCCTATGTCCAGTCCCTGAAAACCTTGAAGACGGATTTTTCCTACCGCCATCCTGACCCGGATGTTTGCAGCAGCGTGGAAAATCTAAAGAAGTGGTTAGAGAAGCTGGACGGCGAGATGAAAACCGTGCTGGAAGATTTCAGCGAAGACGACCTGAACAACAAATTGATAGGCCGGGGCAGCGGCTATGAGATGCCCATAGCTACCCAGCTTGATGTCTACCTACAAGCCCTGCTCATCTTTTTCGGCAAAGCCACCATCTACCTGCGCGTCATGGAGAAGCCACTGCCGCCTGCCATTGCGGACTGGATTGGTTGATTTTCTGACCATCCCATATTGAAAAGCCCCTGTGCCTGTGCTAGAATGCGTCGAGTCTGGTGACCCATAAGGTCACCGGGTTTTTTCTGTGGCGAGACAATAAACAAACAGTGGGGTCATTCAAAATGACGGATTTAATTAAGAGCCTGGAAGCGGAAGACCGTGGCTTCCCGGAATTGTATCCAGGCGATGACGTCCGTGTGCATTTGCGGATTGTCGAAGGTAATCGTGAACGTGTTCAGGTCATTCCCGGAATGGTCATTCGTACACGCGGCGGCGGCAACAACAGCAACTTTACCGTGCGCCGTATTGCCAGTCATGGTGTGGGCGTAGAACGTACATTCCTGTATAAAAGCCCACGTATCGAGAAGATAGAAGTGCTGCGTCACTCCAAGGTTCGCCGTGCCAAGTTGTACTTCATGCGCGACCGTCGTGGTAAGGCCGCCCGCCTCATCGAAATTCGTGAAGTGAACCGCAACAAATAAGTTAAGCTGCACATAACCTCGATGAACGAACCCGCAATTGTTGCGGGTTTTTTCTTTTCCCCTAAAATCTTACGAGGGAGGGGATATGGAAAATCGTTTTTCACAGTTTATCGTGGATCACACAAAATACCTTGTCTACCAGATGCGCACTGTCATCGAAATCCTCCTGAAACCAGAGGGAGCTAAAGGGCTGGGGCGCTTCAAATTAGACGATACGGTTCTGGTGGGGGATGATCTGGAGCGATTCGCACCGCAGTGGGCCTATCTGGTTCCCGATGATCCGACGACATGCGCCATCATCGCGCACGATTTCATCACCACCTATGAACTGGTCTACGAACGCGCCATCCAGCTACGCAGTGCCCTTTACCTCGACACCGAGGCTGTACAGCAGGCATACGAAGAGCGTTATGGCGAGACCATCGAAGCGGCCATGTCTGACCAGCAGCAGACACTGCCGCGCCGCGTCACCCGCCTTTCATGGGTAGATGAGATGACAGCCTACAAGATTGAACGCCAACTGGAGTGGGTTGATCTCAAAGCGGGTGAGCGCTTATTTGCTACGGATGCACTGTATGTCGTGGTGAGCGGGCAGGTGCAGGTTAGTGATGAAGCGAAGGAATCCATCCCTGGGCGTGGAGCCATTATCGGGGATGCGTCTTTTTTAGAGGCAAAAGACAAGCTGCGGTCAATTGCCGCTGCCCGGCATTCTCAACTCGTCAAATTCACCCGGAGCGCATTCTACCAGTTGAACAGCCAGTTTCCACAGATCATGCTGACCCTCGTTCGCAAAATCATCAATCTGCCCCTACCAACGCCGCTGATGCGGGCAGTTGCCATTTTGCCACTGCATGATAGTGAAGCCATCGACCAGTTCAAGTCATATCTGAAGGCCGAACTTGGCGCAATGGGTAATGTCCTTCATCTATCGGCAGTCCAACTTGACGAGCAGCTTTACGTGGGTGCGTCGCAGGCATTGGGCAATAAGCCCTTGATGGGACCTGTGATTAGCTGGCTTCGCGAGCAAGAAACTCTGCATGATCTGGTTGTGTATGATGTTTCATCAGACAATCAAGCCTGGGCGCGGCAGTCGGTTCAAAATGTTGACAAAATTTTGTTAGTAGCAGAGGTCAATCATCCTTATGATGTGACAGATGTCGAGAAATCACTTCAACTACCCGCCAGCACAGATTTAATCTTACTGCATCCCAACAAGAAAACGCTGCCGTCCGGTACACGACACTGGTTGGAGCGGCGCAAACTCGATGCTCACCATCACATCGCCATGAACAACCCCAACGACACCCGACGTTTGGCACGCCGTTTGATGGGGCGGTCAATTGGTCTTGTTCTCGGGGCTGGAGTTACGCGGGCTTATGCCTACTGCGGCGTGATTCGCGCCCTGAATGAACCGGGGATTGCCCTGGACAGCGTCGCGGCGACCAGCTTTGGCTGCATCCCGGCAGCGATGCTGGCGATGAACGAGGACTCTCAACAAAGCATGGCAGCATTGGAGCGCCTGCTCGGCTCTCTGGCAAAGCGGACACTGCCAGTTACCTCACTCATCTCAGGTAAACAGATTTCTAAAACATTACGTGATATATTTGGCGATACACGGCTGGAAGATTTATGGGTCCCGTTAACCTGTGTATCCTTTGATGCCACCCACGCCATCGTGCATCTGCACCAGCGTGGTCTGCTGCGGGATGCGCTTCGGGCCAGTCTCAGCCTGCCCGGCCTTTTCCCGGCGGTTGCGTTGGATAAAGAAATGCTGCTGATCGATGGCAGTATCGTCAATCCGCTGCCGGTTGATGTTGTTCGCAGAGCTATTGATGGTGCGGTGATTGCGGTGGATGCGGGCAAACTTGAGATCGTCCATCCCGCGTTCGATTTCAAAAATGATGTGTCAGGGTGGCAGTTACTCTGGAATCGATTCAATCCGTTGGGCGGCGATAAAATTGAGGCCCCGGATATTGTAGAATTAATGTCACGTATGGTGATGGTTGTGGGACACGGACAAATAAAGCAACAATTAGCTAAAGCCGACATGCCCGTAGCATTGCCGCTTGAGGGTTTTGGGCTGTTTGAAAATGCCCGAAGCCAGGAACTTGAGCAAATTGGATACCGGACAACACGCGATGTTGTGGCAAAATGGTTGGCGGAGCATCCTGAGTTTGAGGGGGTAGTCAACAGATGATAGAAATTCGGATAGATCGTATTGATGGTTCATTATGTGCCGGACAAATCATTGACCCTATCCAGCGCGAGCCAGATTTGTTCTACGACATGGATGAAGATGAAGTTGCCGTATGGATCGAAGCCGATGATGCCGACCTCGACGAAATCGACAACCTGATCTGGGTTAGCCTAAAGACGACGGCGTGGAAGTGGAGGCGCTAGGTTCCAGCGACGCCAGTATCTTCCTGATGGCCTCGCGCAATTGGTTGGCGAGATCAAGCATCCCCGCCGGGGTATTGTCGTAGCGAATATAACGGTAGGAGCGCAAATCAAATGGCACGTCGGCGGCATCCTGCGTAATCATGATAGTCGGTTTGCCAAGCGTGTGGGCAATGCCCAATTCATAGAAAACGTTTGGGTTCTTGCCCGTGCAGTCACAGATGATAAGACGGGCGGCGTTGGTGACGGCCCATATCTCCGACATGATAGCGTTGCGCGAGAAAAAATCATCGCCGCGCTTGATGGTAAGATTAATGTCTCGTTCGCTGCAAACATTGCGGATGTGCTCAAAGACCGGGCGCAGGTTCGGGTCAAACGGCATCACCATAAACACGTCAGTCTGGTATTGCTTATCGGTTTTGGGTACCCCATAGATCGACTGGCGGGCAAACAACTCACGCGCAATGGCATCGACCGGCAGTTCCTCAAACATGGTCTTGATCATTTTTTCGTTGAGGGTCTGCGGCTTTTGCTGGACAATCTGCTCTTTACGCGCCTTGAGTTTAACGAGATTACGTTTGTCCTGTTCGAGGATGCGGCGCAGTACCATTTTTGCCAGTTCGATGACGATTTCCGGGTGGGATTTTTGCAATTCCTCATAGGTGTTGCTGGTGATTTCAAGCACGCGGCTCTCTTCGCGTGTCATGATATGGGCATTGCGGACGCCTTTGAGCATGAGGGCGATTTCGCCGAAAGTGCCGCTTCGAATATTGTCGATGTGATAGAGATCATCATCAATTTCGCTGTATACGCTGGCCCAACCATCGAGCATGATGTACAACTTGTCCGCAAATTCTCCCTGCCTGCACAGAAATTTGCGAGGTGGATAGGTCACGACCGTACCCGCTTCATACAGCCTGGTGATGGCTTCATCGCTAATATCTTTAGAAAAAGTCGCACGGAGAATGCGGCGGTCGTTGTCCATTTGCTTACCTGTCCTTTACCATGTACAACCTTTACTATAGCATAGCAAGTTGTCTGAATTCAGTTTTATTCGCTATCATAAACGTGTTTCATTTGTCAGGAAATTTTTATGTCACATGAAGAGCCATTTCGTTCCAGACCGCGCATTGAACGGGAGCCGGAACAGGAGCCATCGCCAGTCGAGCCAGATAACGAGCGTTACGAGGAAGACATCATCGAAGGCATCATGGAAGAAAGCCTGCCGCAGGCCATTGTTCCCGCCGAGCAGGTCAGGCAGCCACTCCAACTGCCAGAAGATCATACTGTCGCCGACCGTGTAGCGCGACCCGGACTGCTTTTGATTGCCGTCGCCTTGACGGTTGGTGGCATTTTTCTGACGATTGTGAATAATGCTGATTTACCAGACGCTATCGAAAAATGGTGGCCCGCTGTCAGTTTAGCCGCTGCTGCGTTGTGGTCACTCGTGGCTTTGATGCGCCGCGATGTGCGGGCTTTTCTGGGTGGGGCTGTGGTGGCTGGAGTGAGCATCAGTTTGCTTCTGGAAACACAGGGCATTGCGTCGTTTGGCGAAACGGTGATTGGTGTTATATTGATGACATTTGGGCTGGCGATTGTGATGCGTGGTTTGCTGCTGCGGTCCGTTCAGACCGTGCGGTAAGCGTTAGTTGTATATGATGAGCTTTCCTGTTAAGGTTAGCACTTGTTGGTGACATATTGACTGATGAGCAGGTGATACAGTTATCCCCTCTGTGTCTTCCCCGCAAACGGGGGAGATAGCAGGCATGGCTTAAATAAAGCGATTTGTCCTTCGGACATTTCCCTTATGAATGGGGTGGAGGATGGCGACGCCGGTTCCCTCCCGTTTGCGGGGAGGGTTAGGGTGGGGTAAATATTTCTCTGATCTCCCGCATCAGTCAAACTAGGACCACTACCCACTTGTTTATGATTTTGTCGGGGTGAATATGCAAAAAAGTCTTTTACTGTTAATAATATTGATTCTGGTAGTGGTGGCCTGTGAACAGGAGCCAACCGAAGAACCACCGGCGGTTCCACCATCTATCACGCTGCGACCACCCTTTATCACACAAACGGTTGCCTTCACCGCCACACTGACACCGAGCGACACCTTCACGCCCTCCGATACACCGCAGGCAACCGCCACTGAAACGCCAGTCACGCCGACGGCGACTGCCACGCCCACCGCGACGCCTGCCATTCGCGGATCAATTCTGTCATCGTCGAATGTCAATGTCCGCGCCGGGGCGGGCAACAGTTTTGCCCCGGTGGCGACGGTGGCCCCCAACACTGAGGTTGGCATCGTCGGCACAGAGCGCAATGATTTAGGTCAGGTGTGGTATCTGATTGAGTACGAAGATGACGAAGGTAATGTTGTGCGGGGCTATGTGGCGTCGACGCTGATTGACGACTTCGGGCAGGTTATACCAACCGTTGGTCCGACCTCCGAATTCAGCCCCACGCCGCCGGAGGTTGTTGCCGGGACCAGTTCCACGCCACCAGAGGTTACCGCTGAAGCCACTTCCAGTACACCGCCTGCGACGTCCTCCACAATTGGAGCGGCGACACTTGTACCGACAAACAGTGGGGATACCGCCGAACCGTTTGTAATCGCCACGCCGGAAGAAGGCACAGCGACGCCCATCCCGACCGGAATCGCGCCCATTGACATCAGTGATGTCAACATTCTGGCCCGCTGCCAGCAAGATCGTATCGTGCCGATTAACCCAACCGAAGATAAGACGGTGAGCATTTACTGGCGCTGGTGGGTGACCCAACCGGAATTGATGCAGGATCATCTGGATCATGTGGAGTATACGGTGCTGCTGGATGGACGACGCCTTGAAGATTATGACGAGTGGCGGACCGACATGGTGCGCGATGCCCGCAATAATAATTACTTCACCATCTGGTGGTTTGTCCCGGTTGGCAAACTGGATCCCGGTGTGCATACCGTTGAATACACAGGCACATGGGATGAACAGGTCTTTGACGGTTTTGATAACTATGGACCGGGTTCAGACAATCCCGAAGAAAGTGGCACTTGTACATTTACAGTCACCGAGGCGATTGAATAATGGCGGACTTGAGAGAACTTGTAGAGAAATTAAAGTCGAACAATCCCAAACAGCGGCGCAAAGCCTGTGCGGACATCGCAAAACTCAAAAACCCCGAAGCGATTCCGGTATTGGTGCGCGTCTATCAAACCGACCCGGATGAAAAAGTGCGGCAAGCTGCTGGCAAAGCCCTGGAGACCTTTCGTGCTATGCAGCCCCGCGAACGGGGAGGGACGTCGCCCCTGCTGCGGACGCTCATGCTAGGTTTAGGCGGCCTGCTGGTTTTGCTGGTCATCGGCAATATCGCGCTGTCACTAATCGGCGACGGGGGTGATGACGGTGGGGATGAGCGGCGTGATCCGGGGACGCTGGCCGACCGCGACACCCTCCTGACCAGTTACACCGAAAATATTGAAAATATGGAAACCAGCGCGGCGGCAATCGTCGAAGAACTGAGTAAGGTACCACAGCCAGATCAATCGCCGGACTGTAGCCGTTCGATTGACCGCCCTTCCGCGTTCGATTTGACGCCGATTGAAGCATTTACGTATCCCGATTTGCTCGCTGCATTTGGCCCCGAAACCGTCTATCGTACCAATATCGACACTCTGAATACCGCTTATGATGACTTCAGGAGCGATTGTCGGAATATGGGTGTGGTTGAAGTGATTGAGATTACCGATAGATTGACAGCGGTCAGAGATGCTGTGCCCGGCTTGCTGGACACGGTAAACCAGTTACGCTTCAATCCGGCTCCCACTCGTGACCCGGCTTTGTTCGGGCAGCCGACCGAAACGCCCATTCCGGTCCCGACCGCTACAACTGTTCCTACACAAGTACCGGGCATTGATTACGCCACACATGTTGATGAAATGTTAGCTATTATCGACCGCCAGACACCCGGTTTGAACACGGTTGAAGGTCGCTGGCTGGAAGTACAGGAAGGTACCCAACCCGCAAGCTGCCGCGTTCCCGAAGTCTCTGAAGACGAGGACTACGAACTGCCGGAGGGGCAGGAAGGTGATGTGAACATTGATGCCAGCGTGGTGCTCATCAGTGATGCGCTTGCCATTTTGCGGGAGAACTATTCAGTATTTGCCAACCAGTGTCCCGCCGCAAATCTGGCCCCGTTTGTGGACGAGGCGTTGGTCGATTTAGCAGACGCACGTGCCAAATTGGAAGAGGCTACGCTGCGTTTGAATGCCGCTGCGGGCCGAGCAGCACCGGAACCTGAAGCCACACCCGAAGGCGAGGCAACGCCCGAAAGTTAAACCGAGAAGCCGGGGTTTTGAACTGCTACTTTCTCGTTAACGAATTTTAACCGCCTGCCCCAGCATCTGAAAGCAGAGGGGCAGGGATTGGGTCTTTCCATTGTCAAGCGCATCGTGGAGAAACTCGGCGGTGAAGTTGGCGTTGAGAGCGAAATCGGACGGGGCAGCCGCTTCTATTTCACTCTGCCACTCGCCCCCCAACTTGAAAAGGAACGCTTTTAGATGGGCCGTTCAATCATCTTTTAATCTATTTGTGAACGTTTTCACTTGAAACTTCAACGAAAGTGATTTACACTTACGTTTATAACGTTTAAAACATATTGAACGTTGTCTAGCGAAGGAGCAATTGATGACGATTAAACGTTGGGCAGTAGTGCTGACACTGGTTACTGCCATTGTGTTGAGTGCAACGGCCTCGGCTGCTGTATCCCCCCCATCCGCCGCCACTCAAACACATCAGGGAGATATTGTTGAAGTAAAAGTAGGAACCGTTCCGGTCATGATTTTCGCGCCGCTGTTCGTGGCCGATGCAAAGGGTTATTTCGCGGATGAAAATCTCGTCGTAGAAATCCTGCGTAACCCCGGTGGTAGTGAACCTCTCGCGCCCCTCGCCACCGGCGAACTGGATGTCGTGATGGGCGGGGCCGGTGCTGGCCTGTTTAATTATGCCAAACGCAATCTTGATCTGGAGAATGATCCCGGATTTCGCATTGTGGCCGGAGTCCACAGCGAATCCAATCCATTGACCAGCCCGCTCGTGGTCAGCGCCGAACGCTTTGAAAACGGCGAAATCACCAGTGTTGCCGATCTGGAGGGTGGTCGCGTGGCGATTAACGCGCCCGGTGCTGCTACCGAATACTGGATGGCACAGGCACTGGCCTCAGAAGGTCTCACACTGGACGATGTCGAGTTGGTTGCGGTTGCCTTCCCGGATGTCGCCGCTGCCCTCAACAGTGACAGCGCCGACCGTATTGACGCTGCTATCCTCGGTGAGCCGCTGGTATCCTTTGCCGAACAGGAGGGCCTCGTGGTTCGCCTCTCCGAAGATTTCGTGGACGATTTTCAGGCCACCTTCCTCTACATGAGCAACGACTTCATCGCCAACAACCGTGAGGCCGCCGTTGGCTTCATTCGGGCTTATGTCCGCGCCGTTCGCGATTTAGCCGACAACGACGCCTGGGCCAGCGATGAAACCGCCGCCATCCTTGAGGAGTATACTCAGGTCCCGGCTGCCATTAACCAGACCGCCGCCCGCCCCTACTTCCCCCTCAACGGTGAAGTAGACATCGAAGACCTGAGCACGCTTCAGGATTATTTCCTCGCCAAAGGCGACCTCTCCTATGAAGAGCCGCTTGACATTGAAGTTATGGTAGATAACACTCTCCTTGAAGAAGTCATCGCCGATATTGGAGCCATCGAAACTGATGAAGAAGAATCAGAAGAGATGGACGACGATATGGAAGAAGAGGCCACCGAAGAACCCTCGGACGGCTAGGTAGTTCATTTCTAGACCCGTCTCGCCGAGGCGGGTCTTTTTCCAATAGGAGCAACCACATGATTCCCGTCAAGTTGACAGCGAATGGCAGCACCTACGAGGGTGACTTCGGGCCGCTGCAAATTGTGCATGAAGCGATGGCGCAGCTACTCCCAGCCGACGTCATGCAGCGCCACCGCGTTACGCTGCGTATCGGTGAAGACCTCATTTATCCGGATATGTTTCTAGGCGAGATTCACAACCATTATGGACACGCCGACATCAACGTTCTATTCACCCCCCTTGAAAACGTACAGCGTGAATGGAAGCAGGTAGGCTTTGACCATCTGGCTTTGACCGTTGGTGACCGTCGGGCCGCCCGTGATTTCTTCCATAAGGGCCTGAAGATGGACATTATCCGCGATGACGAGCACATCACCGTCGTAACGACCGGCAACACGGCACTATTTTTCTTTGATGCCGAACCGGGCAAACCGCTCACTGACGGCATCCCCAGCCGCATACACCATATCGGCTTTGTGGTCGATGATCTTGAGGCGGCTTATGCCCATTTGCAGGCTAACTTTCCCGAATTCGCCAGTGATTTTACCCTGCTGGAGCGTATGGAACGCTGGTCGTTGTACGGGCGTTATACCATCGGCGAAATGACTTTCATGATCCAACTGTCACAAATCAAAGACGAGTATCGGGGCTTCCCCGATCCCAATGATTACACCGACATCATGTACAATTATCGCAGCCGCCACTATGGAATCCGGTTTGAGCGCCCATGAAGATTGAGGTCAAGGATTTAACCGTCCGCTTTGCCGACAACAACACCTTTCAGCCCATCACCGCCGTTCAGGATTTAAGCTTGACGGTTGAGGAGGGCGAGTTTGTGTGTGTAGTGGGTCCCAGCGGCTGCGGCAAAACAACCCTTCTGCGTGTGATAGCGGGGCTTGAACGTGCTACACAGGGTGTTACCCAAATTCACGGCAGCGACACCATGCGCCCTGATTACGCAATGGTCTTTCAGAACGCCGGATTATTCCCGTGGATGACCGTGCTGGAAAATGTCGCCTATGGAATGCGCATGCAGGCCAGTTACCTGCGCCTGTTGTGGTTGAGCGTCAAGGAGGGCCGCTTGCTGCTGGACAAATGGCGCGAGGTTGCCGGACCCAACCGCTATGCCAGAGCACTCAAATGGATTGAGCGCGTTGGTCTCAGTAAATTCGTTGATGCCTTTCCGGGGCAGCTCTCCGGCGGGATGCAGCAGCGGGTCGGATTGGCACGGGCTTTCGCCCACAACGCGGAAGTCCTCCTGCTGGATGAGCCATTCGGGGCGCTGGATGCCCAGACCAGATTGATTTTACAGGATACACTGCTCGGTCTGTGGAAATCGAGTGACATGACCGTGCTCTTCGTGACGCACAGCATCGAAGAAGCCCTGACGCTGGCTGACCGCATCGTCGTCATGTCCGCTCGTCCCGGTCATATCATCGCCGAGTTCAAGGTCGATTTTGAGCGACCCCGCGACGTGATGAAACTGCGCACCACGCCGGAGTTCGGGCAAAAATTTGGCGAAATCTGGGAAGTTCTGCGCGAGGAGGTCCTGACCGCCAACCAGCAGTTGTATTAATAGATTAAACTAATTAATTAACTAACTTTATAAATTAATTCGCCGATGGTAAATTCAATGTAAGTTATGGTTTTATTGACACGGGGCTTGGTATTCCGTGCCACTCCGAAAAACAATACGCCAGAGGGGTCGAGTATACTCGATCCTCGGATTGACTAATAAATCCCTGATAGGCTAGACTAATTAATTAACTAACTTTGTAAATTAATTCAGTACAGTCAAAATCACCCTTTGGCGCACAGATTATATCTGATAACCCTGGTCTACCCAGTAAAACCAATCCCCGGCTGCCTCTTCTGTTTGTTCATCAGCATCTAGTGTCTGAAGTTGGGCTAGCGGCACGCCAAACTCGCGATCCATAAAGCGAATGATGACGAACATTTCGTTCATACAATCATCTTGATCTGCCATTCTGATGACCTCCACGACTTCGCCTGTCCTGAGTGGTGAAATTGTGCGCTTCTTAGCACATTTCGCTTTAAACGGAAAGGTCAGTCGATCATCAAGGTAGCAATGCCAACCTGCGGCAACTTCAAACTCGCCATAACAATCGACAATCGCCTCATTACGAATACGGTCCTCACGTTCTTGATCTGTGCTCATGATTACCTCTCAGTCTATGTTAAAAGAAGTATATCGCGCTAAATCTTATTCTTTGACTTCATTTCCCGCATCCGGCAGCAGGAAGATCAGGCCCAGCGGTTGTATTAGCGAGATGTGAATCAGTTATTCTTCTTCGGCCTCTTCCGTCGCGAAAATATCCGTCAAAAATTCATCCACCGCTTCAATGGCTAATGCGCCGGGTTCACTGGTCGGGTCAATAAAGAAGTGACCAACTTCGTCCAGCAGCACCAGCGTTGTCGGCACTTCAGCATCCTCCAGCAAGCTGGCGAAATGCTCCGAGCTTTCCGGTAAAACACGTCGGTCAATTAAGCCATGCACCAGCAAAAACGACGGTTCGCTGCCATCAATTTGTTCGGTTATAAGCGCTGACCGTTCGGCGCGGTCAGCAGCATCCTCGACTGTGCTTGTATCAATGCCGCCCGCCGCATATAAAATTACGCCTGCTAAGCGATTCTCTTCAGGGAGCGAATGAGCACAATTTGTCAGGAATGTTTCAGGTTCATCGTGTACACCGAGAACCGTCGCCGCAAAGCCGCCCATCGAATGCCCCAGAACAAAAACGTGGTCAGTGTCAAAATCATACATTTCGGCGTTAGTATGTGTCCATGCCAGCGCACAGAAGCTGTCCTCGATGAAGTCAGGCATAGGGTTGCGATATTCAACGGCAACAGCCGCAAACCCTTCTCCCACAAAATATTGCGCTAAAGGCTCCATGTCCCACTTTGTATAGCCATTGCCGTGAAAGAGCAACATTGTGGGATAGGGCGTTTCGGCCTCCTCCGGCAGATAAACATCGACTTTGTGCTTATAATCGCCCTCTTCAACATACCGCACATCGGGGAAGGTTGGTTCGAATTCATCATCCCCTTGACTCTGAACTGTCCACAATGGGATTGCCATAAGCATGCCCACCAACAGCAAAAAAACGATTTTGATAATCTGTTTGCGCATCAATAGAGAATCCGTATTTACTCCCATTGTCATGAACTTTTTATGTCGTGAGTATATTCCCTGACATCATTTTTTGCATCCGGCAGCAGGAAAATTAGGCCCAACGCCAGCAGCGGTGTGGCGGCAATCATCAACAGTGCATTACCCAGCCCGATGACATCTACCAGCAGGCCAACCAGCAGCACACCGAGCGAACCGGAGGCAAATCCCCAGCCAAAGGTGAATCCGCTGGCTCCGACTGCCCCGCCCGGCATAATCTCCTGACCAATCATCAGGAAAATAGGCCAACTGGCATTCACCATCAAGCCCAGCAGCGCACTGGATACAAAAATCAGCGCGACGCTGTGGGCTTCCAGCAGCACAAATAACAGCGGTGTTGACGCAATTAAAGAAACCAGCAGGATCAGGCGGCGTGGGAAAAAATCGGACAAGGCTGCCCCGATATAGGCTCCAAATGCTTTAAAGACGAGCAACACAAAAGTCGCCATCCCGGCAAATTCCAGCGAACGATCTTGCTGCGTGTAATACAGCGGCAAATAAAGACTGAGCACCTGATTGAGTACGCTGCGCAGGAATACCACCACGAGATACGCGCCCATCATATACCGCACCACTATGTATGCCGCTTCGCCATTCGATGTGTCCGGCTTAGCGGTATCGAGGCGGCCCCGGATGTGTGGGCCAAGCTGCCGCACCATCACCGGCACAAACAGCACATTCATCATCACAAACGGCGCATAGGACCCCAGCCCATAATGGTCAATGACATACCCGAAAACCAGCGGACTCAGGGCAAAAGCGCCATTTCCACCCAGCATGAACAGCGCAATGGACCGCCCACGAGTTGCCATCGGGGCAAAAGCGCGTGTACCGGCTAAGGCAATCGGGTGAAAGGCTGCGCTGCCCAAGCCTCCCACCACCGCCCCGGCCCAGATGACGGGGATGGTGTCGGCAAGGGAAATCGACAATGTTCCCAATGCCGTAACCATCGCACCCAGCAGCAGCAAATAAGGTCGTTCTAGCCGGTCGGCCAGCCAGCCAATCCCCGGCTGAAAGACGGAAACGCCCTGAAACAGCGCACCTGCCAGACCAATATCCGCACCAGACAGATCGAGCCGGTTGGTTTGCGCGGCGATGATGATTGCCAGACTGCCCGACGCAAAAAAGTCATTGAGGAAATGCCCCACTGTCAACCATTGAACGATGTGATTACGCTTCGCCAACATCATTCCCACCATCCGGCAGCAGGAAAATCAAGCCGATTGCCAGCAGTGGCAGGAA
>JAKEEQ010000054.1 GCA_022616515.1 Chloroflexota bacterium
AAGCCGAGTGGACGCCGCACCGAGCCATCGGTATTGACCACGCCGGTATAGTACGGTGCTCCGCCGCCTGCCACCAACGCATCTTCAAATAAGAAACTCCACTGAAGGGTAGCATACCAGCTCATCTCACCGCGTGAACTGGCAAAATAGCGGCGCGAATCTGGTGGCAGGATGCGAGTTTCACCGGATGCCACCTCGATAAGGTAGACCTCGTTATACACATAGCCAACCGTCAGTCCATTGGGAGAGAGGACAGGATCGATTTCCACGCTCCAGGCAAAGGTCCCACGCTTGACAGGAACATCGCCTGAAATATCGTATACAACATAACTGCCGTCCTCCAACCCGAATGCAACTTGCCCGGTGGCGTTCCAGACGGCACGCACCACAGATGGGACTTCGGCAAAGTCGAAGATTTTTGCGCCATCCATGCTGGCATAACGGGCTGTATCGCGTCCGTTGTTCAGCCAGATAAAAAATACACCACTGAAATCGGGGTTGGGCGTAACAGCAGCCAGTGGTGATGATCTCTCGGAGGTATCACCCTTGAATAATTCGGTGATGGCATTGCTGGAACGCGACCACACCCATAATCCGTGATCAGCGAGGGTGTTGTTGCCCTCGCGTGGTGGTAGTTCGGTTTGGACGAGCAGTTGTTCGCCGTTCGCACTCCACTGCGCGTTAATAATCCGCTGGGTGGAGGGAATGGTGATGTTGTTAACGTCTCCCACTGCATTGATGATTTGCAGCTTAGCGGGGGGCAGCAAAGCAGCGACTTCCCCGTAAGGTGAAATGACCAATCCGTCGATACCACTGACGAATGTGGCAGGGTCATAGTCTGCAACGCCAACATCACCATCCAGCCCAATACGGTAAAACCTGATGATTTCAGAAGCGGTGTCCTCGTCATAAACATTTGCCAGCGCTAGCCCGTGACGACTATCGTATGTCCACGCTGCCCGATACCTGACATATAACAGATCACGACGATCAAACGGGGCGGGCATATCTTGAACCTGCAAAAACGTATCGGTGGCGGGGTCAAGCAGACCAATGCGCATGGTCAGCGTTTCGGCATCGTTCGTGGTCTCGAATATGTGCGTCTCAGGATTTAAGGCGATTTCTGGCGGATTCAGCAACCCCGCTACCAGCAAAATATCTTCAGTGGGCGACCACGCCATACTCACTCGATTCATGTTATCCAGAGCCGTTGGGCGCGTTTGCCCATCCACGCTAACGACATAAGGGCGGTCGCCAGTATTTGTTTCCTTATAGAGTGCATTGGCTGTCCATGCGAACCATTGACCGGAAGGCGACCACCCCGGACCCGCAACCATGTTGGTGTCGGCAGCCATTACGTCAGCGGCAAAAATACGGCTGTCTGTACCATCCGCCCGTTCGATAATAAAGTGTGGGGCGGGGTCGGTGGCAAATGCCATCAGATAGGGAATGTCGTCCCCAGTCTGAGCATAGCTCTCACCCTGCTGCTTATGCTCCATTCCGTAGAGAGCAGTATTTGTGGTGAGCAAGACAGCACAAGTTAGGACAAAGATCGGTAGGCTTCTCAGTTTCATGCATGTTTCTCCGGGGCTTATGACAGATATATGCTGAACGGGATCATCCGTAGAAGAAACAATGTCTACGAATCACACACCTGACGCCACCTGATGCCGTTCGGTGCCCATCGTCTATGCTGGCAGGGAACAAGGATCGCTTCACGTTCAAGTACAGGCTGGTAGCTCTCCGCCGGATCGAAGCTCGAAAACACCACTCTGCCATCGCTTGCGACCACCGCAAAGGTTTGATTATCGGGATGCCATGTTATATCCCGAATTTCACCCCCACCCACATAGAGCGAACGCCAGCCAACCGAGCCATCCTGGCTTGCAATCTCAACGCCCCACGCATCCGCGCTGCCAGACCCGCCGCAGCCTGCTACGACCTCCCCCATTGCCAGCGTATCGCCATCAGGAGCAAACCGCGCCGTCTTATTCGATGTGCCACATTCGGCGAGGATATTCATCCGGTCGAGGGTATCACCATCTGTCTCAATATCCCATCCACCTTCGTTATTAAATACATCCGACGTTTCCATCAGAAGCCTTGTCCCGTTCGCATACCACTGTAAAAATCGAACCGGGATAAAATACGGGCTTGCCATGACCTGCGTGTACATCTCATTGATGTCCTCTCGCCCGGTATCAAGGCGCTTGATAATCTGCGTGGTCCCCACATCCCAGATTTGGACCGAGGCAACAACGACAGTGTCTCCCTCGCGTGATTCAATCTCTACATTGCTCCCGACGGCAATCCATTCGCCATCAGGATGCCATGCGACAGCGAAAGCAGGTGCTTTCAGATTTAGTGTCTTCACCAATTCTGCGGTTTCAGTATCCCAGATGCGTACAGTGTTGTCTAAATGTGCGCTGGCTAATAACCTGCCATCGGGACTGTATGTCACACTGCCCGAATAACGGTCATCGGCAATGGCGGTAGTATACAGCGTGTGTTTGGCTCCCGACGGAAAATCCCACAATTGTACAGCACGAGCGCGGCTGGCGGTGGCAATTTGCTGGTTGTTCGGATTCCAGACCAGCGACGTAATCACATCGTCTGTCTCGAAAGCAGCCACTTGCTCAAGCTCCCGCGTATAGACTGCGAGATAATCATGACTACCCACCGCGATAAACTCGCCATCTGGACTCCATGCGGCAGTCATCGCCTTATCCTTACCGGGGCGCTGCATCGGATCACCAGCACGGCTGGTATGCAAATTACTAGCGGAGAGAAGGGCCGAAATGACGAGCAGGTACTTAATGACGAGATGTATTTTCATGGTCGCTGACTTTGCTTTTTGAATAATCATGAACAGGGTCGGGGCACATGATTTTTTCCCAATTCAATTATATTTCAACTTTGGGTACGACTGCATCATCGTAGGGAGCGCGGATACCATTGACAGATTCAAACAACATCTTTACAATTCACTCATACAATTACAACAGGGGAGCTTGAGCAATCAGGCTGAGAGGGTGTCTAGCGCGACACCGACCCTTCGTAACCTGACCCGGATAATGCTGGCGTAGGGAGATTGGTCTATAGCGACACTGAACACACCACCTCTCTACACTGAAGGTGGTGTGATTGTTTATGTATAGCAAAACCGTAATTATCGCCAACGGAGACATCAATCCCGGCCCGGCTGTAGATCGCATCCGTGCGCTGGTCGGGCTGGAGGGTGTGCCGGTCATTGCGGCGGATGGCGGGGCGGATAATGCGCTTCAGCTTGGCCTGCGACCGCAAATCGTGGTCGGCGATATGGACTCGATTTTGCTGGATACCCTCGCCACCCTCATCGAGGATGGGGCAGAAATTTTCCGCTTTTCCCATGCCAAAGACGAAACCGATTTAGAACTGGCACTGCTTGAGGCGGTCCAACGCGGCGCAAAATGGATTCACATTATCGGCGCGATGGGCGGGCGCATCGACCAGACAATGGGCAACATCCAGTTACTATCTCATCCCGACCTCGACCATATCGATGCCCGGCTGGTCTCCGGGCGGCAAACACTCTGGCTGACTGAACCGGGCACACATGAATTGATGGGCGAAGTGGGTGATACCATTTCGCTGCTGCCATTTCACATGGATGTTACGGGGATTGCCACGCAGGGGCTGGAATATCCTCTGAAACATGAGACGCTGTATCTGGGTCCGGCGCGTGGCATGAGCAACGTGATTTGCGGAAAGCCCGCCAATGTCACGTTTGAAAGCGGGGTTTTGACGATTGTGCATACGGTGGGCCGGGCGTGATGCAACGTGACGGTAAGAAACACACAACGGACAGCATATATGCTGTCCCTACGGGATTTATTCGATTAGGTAGGGACGCCATACATGGCGTCCGCCAACCAACGACACCACCAGTAAAAACCAACACCAAATCCAACCACACAAAGGAGCCGTTATGTCTCGTACTGTAACCGTCAGTGTACAGGTTGTACCGCTCGTTGAAGATTCGTATCCCGTCGTCGATAAAGCCATTGCCGCGATTGCCGCGACCGGGATCAAATATATGGTTACACCAATGGAAACCGTACTGGAAGGCACACTCGATGACTGTCTCGAAGCAGTGAAAGCAGCCCATCATGCCTGTTTTGAAGGTGGTGCTCAGAAGGCCCTGACCTTCGTCAAGATTTCCGATTCAACCGAAGGGTCAACCATTGATGACAAACTGGCTAAATATCGTTAGCCGGGCCATTGAGTGGGCACGGCGGCTCGGATTGGTGGCGCTGCTGGGCGTGGTGGCCCTGTTCACGCTGAGCGGGCTGGCCCAACTCTACCTCGATCTGGGTGGGCTGGAAGGCGATGCGCTGGATGGACTGGTCCCGACAGTCGATGAATTACAGGCCGCCTGGGATACACATCATGACACACTGATGGATGTTCATGTGCCCGCGACACTGTGGGCCACCCTGACCGGACTGGCAATAGCCATCGGGTTGGGATTGGGGTTGGCGGCGGTCATGGACCTTGTGCCACTGGTGCGCTGGCTGCTCTATCCGGTACTTGTCTTATCCCAGACCATTCCCACCTTTGCCATTGCCGTCATCCTGATTCTGATATTCGGGTTCGAGTTTGGCCCCAAAATTGTCGTGGTCATTCTCTTCACCTTTTATCCCATCACGATCAGCACTTTGAATGGCCTGCAAAGCACGGAACGCAATCACATCAAATTGCTCAAGTCGATGGGAGCCAATCCGCTGCAAGTGTGGTGGAAAGTGCGCCTGCCGACCGCGATGCCGTCGTTTTTTAGCGGGCTGCGATTGGCGGCAACTTATGCAGTGGTGGGGGCCGTCATCGGTGAATACGTCGGCGCGGGCGATGGACTCGGAAAGTTTTTACAGCGCTCCTATCGCTCCTTCCGCACCGATCAGGTCTATCTAGCAGTTATTATCATTGCGGCGCTGAGTATCACGCTGGTGGTAACCATGATGCTGGTCGAGGTGTTGGCTCTGCGCTGGCGCTATGTGGGGCAGGGACGCGACCTGCTCAGTCAATGGCAGCGCCTGAAAGCCCGTGTGCTGGAATGAGTAACTCATTATACACAAAATGTGAATTGATTAACCTCTGTAGAAAGAGAATAACAGACCAAACAGTCGGTTCACCCCTCCGGTTCTTGCGGACTACCTCCCCGTTTGCGGGGAGAAATGCACTGTCGTTGAGAAAACGCAACACTCTCCCTCGCTTGCGGGGGAGATGCCCGAAGGGCAGAGGGGGTGTATTTCACATTTTGCGTATCATATATTCAAAACACGAAAGGACGATTTTCTCATGAAGAAGCTGTTACTGTTACTGCTGTTGTTCGCCTTGCCGCTGACGGTTTTCGCGCAGGGTGATGATGACGATGATGAAATGAATGATCCGCTGGGTGGGGCGACCGAATTCGCCACCCTCGATGAAGAAACCGATGTCACCCTTATGCTGGACTGGACGCCTAATACCAATCACACCGGGATATATGTGGCACAGGCCAAAGGCTATTTTGAGGAGGCTAATCTCAACGTGGAGATCATCGAGCCGGTTGATTTGACACCGGAAGCCGCCCTCGAAGCCGGGCTGGTTGATTTCGGCATCGGCTTTCAGGAGTTCACCTCGCTGGCAATGGCCGAGGGACGGGACCTTGTCTCTATCGCCGCCATCATCCAGCATAACACGTCGGGTTTTGCCACGGTTGCGGACGATCACCCGGTCGAAAATCCGGCAGATTTAGCCGATCTGACCTACGGCGGCTTCAGCTTCCCGGAACTGGAAAACCCCATTTTGCGCCAGTTGCTAAGCTGCGATGATGCCGAGTGGAGTGAGGAGAACTATCTGGATATTGGTTTCAGCGACCCGCTGGAACTACTCGACCGCGAACGCATCGACTTTGCCTGGATTTTCTACGGCTGGCAGGGGATTAGCGCCGGGGTGGCTGGCACTGAACTGGACGTCATCTTCTTGCAGGATTATCGGGACTGCGTACCGGATTACTACACGCCGATCCTGATCACCTCCGGCAGCATGATTGAGGAAAATCCAGAAGTGGTACGCGCCTTTACGCAGGCGGTGGCACGGGGTTATGCCGACGCAATTCAAAATCCCGCCGAGTCCGCTCAAATTTTACTGGAAGCCGTGCCTGAACTGGACGAAGAACTGGTGACGTCGAGCGCCGAATGGCTGGCCGAGCAGTATCAAGCGGATGCCCCGCGTTGGGGCCAGCAAGACCTTGAAGTCTGGGAAAACTTCACGGCATTTCTGGTTGACAACGGTCTCATTGAGGAACTGGACGTCGAGGCCGTATTCACCAACGAATTCCTGCCGGGCGAGGTTGAGTAAAAACCGGCAGCTCATGGTGGGTAGGTCGCATGTTGACGGTGGCGGAGTGTGTCCCTACGGGAGTCGTGGGTTTTCGTAGGGATGCCGCACATGGCGTTCCATAGGTGTATAGTTAAGCAGAAAACGGCTCCAGAAGGGGAAAAACGGCAGGTGAGCAATTCCCTCTCCATTCATGGGGAGGGTTAGGGAGGGGCTGGTTTTGGGCGATAGG
>JAKEEQ010000550.1 GCA_022616515.1 Chloroflexota bacterium
ATCAGGCACAAGCGAACCCCTCAAGATCAATGCACGAGCCGAAACTGTCATAAAATCAATCCCTCTACTTTTTGTTGGCATCGGCATCTGTATCGCCTTCCGCGCGGGTGTCATTAACGTTGGCGGGGAAGGACAGATGATGATGGGGGCGGTGTTTGGCACTATTCTGGCCCTGCAAATGGATCAGATACCACAGGTCTTCACCTATGTTCCCTGGAATGATTTTCCCCGGGCGGCCACCGTCACGTTTATTCTGGTTGCTGGTTTTATCGGCGGTGCGATCTGGGGCGGTATCGCCGGGATGCTCAAAGCATATTTCAACGTCAACGAAATCCTGAGCACCATCATGCTCAATCAAATCGCCCTCCAAATCATGGTCTACTTGCTAAACGGCCCGATTCAGGACCCCCAGCAGCGCAATCGAGCGGGCGGCATTGCGAAAACGATTAAAATCCCAGAACATGCACGTCTGCCACGACTAACATTTCTGACCGACGTACCTATCCGGCTGCATGCCGGAATTTTCGTTGCCATTGTACTTGCCGTCATCATCTATATCCTGCTGTGGAGAACCACCTACGGCTATCGATTGCGGGCGGTCGGCAAGAACATGCGGGCTGCGCGGTATGCAGGCATTAACGTGGAGCGACAAATCGTGTACTCAATGCTGTGGTCGGGTGGATTTGCCGGGCTGGCGGGGATTGTTCAGGTGGCCGGTCTGCAATATGTCCTCCAAACGGAAGGCTCGGCGGCGGATTTTACAGGGAATGCGGGTTTCAATGGAATTGTCACCGCGTTATTTGGCGGGCTGCACCCGATTGGGACTATTCCGGCGTCAATCTTTTTTGGCGGACTGCTCGTCGGTGGGCAGGCAATGCAGCGGGCAGTTCAAATTGAAGCCTCGCTGATCACGGCGCTTAACGGCCTGATTGTGGTCTTTGTGGTCAGCAGCCAGATCATCTCGCGCCAACGGACGCGGCGGCGTGTGAATGAGTCGTTAAAGCGCGAGGTGGCGACTGATGCTGGATGAAATTTTCCGAACCACTGTGCTTGCGTCAGCGATCAGGCTGGCGACCCCGTACATTTTCGCCAGTATGGGTGAAACCTTCAGCCAGCGCAGCGGCGTCCTGAACCTGGGCGTTGAGGGTATCATGCTGCTCGGAGCGTTCGCGTCATACTACACCGTGTTAGAAACAGGCAGTCTGGTGCTAGGACTGCTGGCCGCCATTGGCACGGGGCTTTTGATGGGATTGGTCACAGCTTTCGTCAGCGTGACGCTCAAAGCTGAACAGGGCATCAGCGGTATTGGAATATATCTGTTTGGGCTGGGCCTGAGCGAAATGCTGTTCAAGCGCCTGGTCGGCACACCTACCCATGTCAAAGGTTTTCCAAAGGTAGATATTCCGGTCTTGACCGATTTACCCGTGTTGGGTGAAGTGCTATTTAATCACAATATCATGATCTATCTGGCATTCCTGACCGTGCCTCTATCGGCCTGCATTTTGAATCGAACCACACTCGGCCTGCAAATTCGTGCCGTTGGGCAAACTCCAGAGGCAGCGGATGCGATGGGTATCAGCGTGGCACGGGTGCGCTATTTCACAGTAACACTCGGCGGGGTGATGTCCAGTCTGGCAGGTGCGTCACTGTCGATTGCACTGGTGAATTTTTTTCAGGGAAATCTCACCGCAGGGCAGGGTTTTATTGCGGTGGCATTGGTATACTTTGGCGCATGGCGGCCATACTGGGTGATGGCAGGCGCAATGTTGTTCAGCACCGTCAATGCGCTGCAACTACAGATTAAAACCATCGAGAGCGCGTTGAGTTTTGATATTCCCGACGAATTTGCCGTGATGGCTCCCTACGTTGTAACTATTCTAACACTGATTATTGCATCACAACGTGTGGAGCAACCGACCGCGTTAACCAAACCATTTGAACGGGGGGAATAAGGAGGGATTGCATTACGTGACACTCAATTGGTTTCTTTATTTAGTCGTTTCAAAAGGAGTAGTTCCAAATGCGTAAGTTTTTTGTTGCAGCACTGCTGGTTGTATTGCTTGCCGTAGCAGCGTTACCTGCGAATCATGCTGAACCTGTCGAGGCACAGGATACCTTCCGTGTCGCCGTCGTGATGCCAAGCGCCACCAATGATCTGGCATTTAGCCAGAGCATGTATGACGCGCTCGTAACCATTCAAGAAGAGATGGGCGAGGACAATTTCGAGTTTGTGTTTCAGGAAGGCACATTTGTGGTAGACGATGCCGCTATTGCCCTGCGCGAATGGGCACTGGAAGGTTATGATCTCATCATCGCGCATGGTTCGCAGTATGGTGCGGTTCTGGAAGAAATTGCCCCTGATTTTCCTGATGTCTCCTTCGCATGGGGTACAGACAGCGATACCTTCGGTCTGGACAATGTGTTTGCCTATGAAGCGGCATCCGATCAGGGTGGTTTCGTCAACGGCTTCCTTGCTGCCAACTTGAGCGAATCGGGCGTTATCGGTGTGGTTGGCCCCGTCGAAGCCGGGGATGCCAAACTATATGTCGATGGCTTCGTGCAGGGTGTCGCTTATGTCGATGAAGAGCTTGAAGTCAATGTCAACTATATCGGTTCGTTTAGCGATGTGGCCCTGGCTACGGAAGCTGCTGAAGCGCATATCGCCAATGACGCCGATATTTTGACCGGCTCAGCGCAGATGGTGGTCGGTGCGGTTGGTGTAGCGATTGAAGAAGAGGGCGATGTCCTGTGGTTCGGCACGCAGGCTAACCAGACCGAATTAGCGCCAGAGATTGTGGTGGCAAGTCAGGTCTATCACTGGGAAGTCATCCTGACCGATATGATCGAACTCATTCAAGATGGCACACTCGGCGGCGAAACGTATTCGATTAACCTTGAAAACGAGGGGCTGGTGATCGAGTTCAACGAAGACTTTGAACTTGATGAAGAGCTGCTGGCTGAAGTGGACGCGCTCATCGAAGAAATAATTGCCGGAGATGTCCAGACTTTGCCAGAAGAGGACATGGACGACGGCGAGGACGATGAGGAGATGGATGACGAAGAAGATACCGACGGCGCGGACGATAGTGATGACGGCGAAGACGATGATGGTGAAGACGAAGAAAGTAGCTAAACACTAATCTAATTTGGCGGGGGCGACATCTGTCACCCCTGCTTGAGTTTTGAGAAAAGCACAATGGTCAACCCACAACACAAAGCCATCCGCAGCGTGGAGATGAAAAAAATCGTCAAGCACTTTCCGGGGGTACTGGCCGTCGATGAAGTGGACTTTGACGTGCAAGCGGGTGAAGTTCATGCCCTGCTTGGCGAAAACGGTGCTGGTAAAAGCACTTTGATGAAGATTCTTTACGGCTTATACTCAGCGAATGCCGGGGAAACACTCATCAATGGTCATCCGGTCAGCATAAAGTCGCCGCGCACGGCCATCGAACTCGGTATCGGTATGATTCACCAGCATTTTATGCTCGTGCCTTCCCTGACGGTCGCCGAAAATGTTGCAATGGGCCTGCGGTCATCGCGTGGATTACTGCTGGACATCGACATCGTCTCAGAGCGGGTGCGCAAGTTATCGGAAATCTACAACCTCAACGTTGATCCGGCTGTGCCCATCTGGCATCTGTCGGTGGGCGAACAGCAGCGGGTAGAGATTCTGCGGGCACTATATAAAGAAGCCAGTCTGCTGATTCTCGATGAACCGACCGCCGTGCTGACCCCGCAGGAAGTCGATGACCTTTTCAAGATTCTGCGCCGGATGAAAGAAGATGGTCATTCGCTTATTTTCATTTCGCATAAATTGAAAGAGGTGCTTGCCATCAGCGATAGAATCACGGTCTTGCGCGATGGTAGAAAGGTGGACACCATTCCCGCCGAGACCGCGACTCGTGCCTCGCTAGCCCAGATGATGGTCGGTCGTGAGGTTGTGTTGCGCTATGAGTATGAGCCGGTTGAGATCGAGGAAAGCCGGTTAGCCTTAACAGGCGTTCATGCCAATAGTGATCGTGGTTACGCGGGTCTGATCGATATAAATCTGACAGTGCATTCCGGTGAAATTGTTGGTGTGGCAGGTGTGTCGGGTAATGGTCAGCAGGAATTGGCTCAGGTGATAGCCGGGCTGCGTCCTACCTCACAGGGGAATATTTATCTGGACGGCAAGAAAATTGATTCTTGCTCGGCTAACCAACGGAGTTTAATGGGTCTATCTTACATTCCCGAAGAACGCATGATTGAAGGGGTCATCAAAGATTTCACCGTCGCGGAAAATGTCGTTTTACATGGTTTTGACCAGTTCCCCTTTGCCTGGAAGGGTTTTTTCCTTAATCTGGGAGCAATCAAGAAAACCACGCGCCAGCATATCATTGATTATGAAATCAAGACTCCCAGCACCGAAACACCTGTCAAGAGCCTGTCCGGGGGTAACATCCAGAAACTGGTGCTGGCAAGAGAACTGTCGCGTGAGCCGCATGTTTTGATTGCCGCTCAACCCACGCGCGGCGTAGATATCGGCGCAACTGAATATATCCACCGCCGTCTGCTGCAAGCACGTAAGGTTGGAGTGGCGATTTTGCTCATTTCTGAGGACCTTGATGAGATTCTTGCGCTGTCAGACCGTATTGTGGTGATATATGAGGGGAAGATTGTAGGCGAGGTGAGCCGCGAGGAAGCTAACATCAATGAGATTGGCCTGATGATGGCCGGGGCGTCGCAGCCAGAATAAGCATCCGTTTAGAAAACAAAGTGTGGTAGAGTAAAGATGAAGCAAATCATTTCGGAACTGGCAATATGAAAGTCTGGAACCGTTACCATACCCCCTCAACCATTGATGAGGCGTTGCAGCTTCTGGCTGATTACAATGGTGCCGCGCGGGTTGTCGCGGGCGGAACCGACTTGCTGATTGAACTCCGCGAGGGTGCCAGACCACCACAGGAAGCGCTTGTTGATATTACATTTATTCCAGAACTTATCTCCGTCCACCAATCCAACGATCATGTTTTGATTGGTGCTGCCGTAACCCATGACCAGATCACCAAATCTCCACTCTTGAACAATCACGCCCGCTGTCTTGTGGAAAGCTGTGGCGTGGTAGGTGGTCCACAGGTACGCAATGTCGGCACTATCGGGGGAAATGTTGCCCATGCACTCCCGGCAGGCGATGGCACGATTTCGCTGGTAGCGCTTGACTCTGAAGCCGAAATTATCCTGAGTGGTGAAAGACAGTGGGTTCCAATCGCTGACATGTTTGTCGGTCCGGGTAAATCGCTGATTGACCCCACCCGTGATCTGTTACTTGGCTTTCGTTTCAAGGTGCAGGCGGGCAAGTCCGCGTCGGCGTTTGAGCGGATCATGCGCCCGCAGGGTGTGGCGCTGCCGATTATGGGCTGCGCGGTATCCATAACGCTGGATGATAGTAGTACAATATTCGAGCAAGTGCGCATCTGTGTAGCGCCGACAGGTCCAGTTCCATCGAGGTTGTCTGAGATTGAAGACGTTCTTTTGGGACAGGAGGCTTCCGAGGAACGGATAGAAGCCGCGATTTCCAGCGCCTATGATACCGTCCGTCCCCGCACCAGCAAGTATCGCGCCACCGCCGATTATCGACGCGAAGTTATCCCCGTATTGTTACGCCGGACGCTTCATACCGCAATTTCAAGAGCAAGGCAGGGCCATCGTGACTGAATTAATTCTCACCGTAAATCATCAACATTTCTCGCTCGATGTGCCTGAGTCACGAACGCTGGCAGAAGTATTGCGACTCGACCTCGGTTTAACAGGCACAAAAATCGGCTGTGAAGAAGCAGAATGTGGCATTTGCACGGTGCTGGTCGATGGAATACCCGTCGACTCCTGCTTGTTCCCCGCCTTCAAAGGGTATGGCAAACACATCCTGACCATAGAGGGGCTGGCTCAGAACGGGCATTTGCACCCGGTTCAGGATAATTTTATTAAGCACGGCGCGGTGCAATGCGGATTCTGTTCACCGGGCTTGATTATGACATCGGTGGCGCTTATCGACGCCTGCCCCAATCCAACCGACGGCGATATTAAAACGGCGCTCAAGGATACCTACTGCCGCTGCACAGGATACAGCAGTGTTATTCAGGCCATTAAATCGGCAGCCAGCGAAATGCGCGGCAAGGCGGCCCTGCCGGTCAATGAACCCGTCGTCGAGGATACGGAGCGTATTGTCGGGAAATCCGTGCCGCCTTATGAAGTACGCGATAAGGTCACCGGGAAAGCACGTTACACTGATGATTACGTTTTCCCCAATATGCTGTTTGCGCGGACACTGCGCTCGCGTTATCCCCATGCCCGCATCGTCAACATTGATACCTCAGCCGCAGAAAAACTTGGCGGTGTACATGCCGTTCTGACGTATAAGGATGTGCCGGGCGAAAATTTGCACGGGCTTGTTCGCAGAGATTGGCCTGTATTATGTGAAGATGTGGTGCGTTATGTCGGTGATGCGGTAGCTATTGTGGCCGCCGATACCCCGGAAATCGCGGCTAAAGCCATCGCGCTGATTGATGTAGAGTATGACCCGCTGCCGGTTGTTTCCGATCCAGAGTACGCCCATGATCCTAACGCCCCGCATGTTCATCCCGGTGGGAACCTGCTGAAGCATATCAAGGTACGACATGGCGATATTGAGAAGGGCTTTGCCGAAGCGGATGTTATCGTAGAACGCGAGTATCGCACCCCCATTGTTGAACACGCTTTTCTGGAGCCGGAATGCGCCATTGGCGTGCCAGAAGGTGTTGAGGGGCACGATAAATTAACCGTATATGTGGGGTCACAAATTCCGTATCAGGACCGTGAACAGATTGCACAGGCAATGGGGATTGTACCAGATCAAATCCGGGTACGCGGGACGTTGATTGGCGGCGGCTTTGGCGGCAAAGAAGATATTGCAGGCCAGATACATGTTGCCATGCTGGCGCGTGTCACCGGACGCCCGGTGAAAATGCTGTATACGCGGCAAGAATCGTTGATCTTCCACCCCAAACGCCATGCGACCATCATCCGCATCAAAACAGGGGCCAAGCGAAGCGGGGAACTGGTAGCGGTTCAGGCCGAACTGTATGGTGATGCGGGTGCGTATGCTTCCCTCTCTGACAAGGTGATGACCCGCGCCACTACTCATGCGACGGGACCCTATGTAGTCCCTAATGCGAAAATTGATTGTTATGCCATGTACACCAATAATCCGCCCGCCGGGGCGTTCCGGGGATTTGGTGTTACCCAATCCGCCTTCGCCGTTGAGCAGAATATGGACATCCTGGCGGAACAGATTGGCATTGATCCTATGGAGTTTCGCCGCCGGAATGCGCAGCGGGTCGGATCGATTACGGCTACCGGGCAGGAACTGCGTGAGTCGGTGGGTTTGGTTCAGACATTGGACCATGTTTATGACGATATGCGGCAGAATGGCACGTTGCAGTGGTCATGGCGTGATGGGCATAAAGCCTACGGCTGGGGCGTTGGCTCTGCCTACAAGAACACCGGGTTGGGTGGCGGTGCTCCTGATAAAGCCATTGCGGAAGTTGAGGCATTTGAAGACGGGTCAGTCGAGGTGCGCACCTCGTCGGCGGATATGGGACAGGGCCTTGCTCACGTGCTGGCACAGTGTGTCGCTGAAGAATTCACCTTGCCCTATGAGCGTGTCCGGGTGCTGCTCTCCGATACGGATTTGACACCCGACGGCGGCCCAACCACCGCCTCACGCCAGACGTTCGTGAGCGGCAATGCGGCGCGGCTGGCAGCCTCTACCCTGCGCGAAGCCTTTACCCGCACGGCGGCTGAACATCTTGACTATCCTCCGTCTGAACTCCGTTATGAAGAGGGTTTGCTCCATTACAACGGCGATCACGTTGAGTTTGGTGACATTGTACGCTGGATGAAGGCGAGCGGAATCATGCCTAAAGCAAGACATGAATATTGGGCACCGCAAACCAGGCCGCTCGGTGAAGGCGGTGATATGCACTTTGCCTTCAGCTATGCCACTCAGGCAGCACTGGTCGAGGTTGATATAGAGACCGGGGAAGTCCATGTGCTGAAAGTGGTATCCAGTACGGATGTCGGACGTGCCATCAATCCCCTGAGTTTACAGGGGCAAATCGAGGGCGGTATTGTGATGGCCCTCGGCAATACGATTTCTGAGGCATTCATTGTCGAGGATGGCATTCCGTGGACGAGTACCCTCTCCCGCTATAAGATGCCCAGCATCAAACATACACCCGAAATCATCACCCGGCTGGTTGAAGATAGGGTATCATCCGGGCCTTACGGGGCCAAAGGGGTGGGTGAAATCCCGTCGATTTGTACCGCACCCGCTATCAGCAATGCTGTGTATAATGCAACCGGCGTCCGAATTTACAGCATCCCGATTGATCAGGATGCCCTGCTGCGTGCTATCAAGAACGGTCACGAAGAAGTCCATACAACCTGGAGTGATGTTCGTTAGCGGACGCCCAGCAGCAGTTCAACGGTGAGCTGGTCGAGGCGTTCATAGGGCAGTTTCTTGCTGGTTAGCTGCTGGCGGTCAAAATTGATGTCGCGCAGTTGTTGGGCGGACTGTGCACTGTAACCAGCATCTAAAAAGCCATAGGTGCCATCATCGGCATTGATGTCGGATAGTAGCGCCTGAATTTCGCCATCTGCATTGAACCGCTGTGCCTTCTCTTTCAGGATAAGATAGGTGCGCATACAGCCCCGTGCAAACTCCTTCACATCGTCATAGTCGGCGGTGCGATAGGCATGGGCATCAAAATGACGGCTGCCCTCATAGCCTACATCCTCAAGGAATTTAACGAGATAAAACGCCTGTTTGATCATCTCCGCACCAAAGCGGAAATCCTGATCGTAGCGCCCGAATTTCTGGTCGTTAAGGTCGATATGGAATAACTTTCCGGCATCCCAGGCTTGAGCAACCGCGTGCATAAAATTCAGACCCGCCATGTGCTCGTGGGCAACTTCGGGATTCACGCCGATCATCTCTGGATAATCAAGTGTCTCAATGAAGCCTAACATTGCCCCCGTCGTCGGTAAATAGATGTCGGAGCGTGGCTCATTGGGCTTGGCTTCCAGTGCGAATTTCAGTTCATAGCCCTGATCTTTGACATAATTGCACAGATAGTTCAACGCATCGCGGAAACGCTTACCGGCATCGAGCGGGTTCTTGGAGGCGTCGGTTTCCGTTCCTTCGCGTCCACCCCAGAACACATAGACTTTTGCACCAAGTTCCACACCCAGATCAATGGCGCACATCGTTTTTTGCAGAGCATAGGCGCGGACTGCCGGGTCATTTGCCGTGAAAGCCCCATCACGAAAAACAGGATCGCGAAACAGGTTGGTGGTCGCCATCGGCACGACAAGACCCGTCTCGTCCAGTGCCTGCTTGAAGTCTTTGACAATCTGATCGCGCTCGGCAGGCGTGGCATCAATGGGCACGAGGTCGTTGTCGTGGAAATTGACGCCCCATGCACCGACTTCTGCCAGCAGGTGCACAATTTCTACCGGGCTGAGGGCGCGGCGAGTAGCGTAACCAAACGGGTCACCGCCAGGATTGCCTACCGTCCAGAGACCAAATGTAAATTTATGTTCAGGTTTCGGGTCGTACATTATTCACTATCCTTTATTCCGGGAAGGTTAAGCGTTCGACGGTAACAGGTGTATTGAAGACCTGTTGGACCAGAGTCGTTTTGCCGACAATCTCGAAGGTGTCTTTCAGGCGAATATCTGCCGAAGAACTACCAAGCATGACCTCAATGTGGCCCGGTTCGACCACAAAATTCATCTGGCGGTCGTAGAAAGCCATGTGGTTTACCGATAACCGGAAGGTTACCCGGACTGATTCACGGGGAGCCAGACTGACTCGCTTGAAGCCTTTGAGTTCTTTGACGGGCCGTGTTACGCTGGCATGAAGGTCATGGGCATACAGTTGAACCACTTCATCGCCTGCCATGCTGCCGGTGTTGGTAATGGTACAGGAAATATCCACCGTCTCATGCGCTGTGACTTCGGTCGCGGAAAGCTGCAAATTACTGTACTCAAAAGTCGTGTAGCTGAGGCCATGCCCAAATGGGTACAGTGGTGATGTGGGAGAGTCGATATAGTCTCCCTGCCAGTGCGTGCGTCCACCGGATGGCTTATGGTTGTAATACACCGGAACTTGCCCGACATGGCGGGGAATGGAAACAGGGAGTTTCCCACCCGGATTGGCCCTGCCGAACAGGATGTTGGCAATGGCCCGTCCACCTTCCTGTGCCGGAAGCCACGCTTCCAACACGGCGGGAATATGTTCGTCAATCCACGATGTGGACAGCGGGCGACCATTGATGAGCACAACTACTGTTGGCGTTCCGGTCGCGTAAACAGCCTCGACAAGCTGCTGCTGAACCCCCGGAAGGCCGAGTGTAGCGCGATCAATGGATTCCCCGGTGGTGCATTCTTTGTTTAAGCCGGATTTGCCACCCACCATCACAATTGCCACCTGCGCCTTGCGAGCCGCCTCCACTGCCGCGTTGATGCCTGACGTATCGTTCGTATTAATTTCACAGCCCGGCTCGGAGTAAATTTGTGTATCAGGACCAAGACTTTGCCGCAAACCTTCCAGCACAGTGACTGACGGCGGGAAATGTTCGCTTAAATCAACAGTGGGCAACGATACCGTTGGAACGGGCGCTTCCTGACTGACATTCACCCCCGAAATCACGCCTTCAAGATGCGACGGGTAGTGATAGTTTCCCTGCAAATTACGAACACTGTGGGCAGAAGGACCAATGACAGCCACCGACTTTAGATCATAAGGCAGCGGCAGCAGCCCTTCATTCTTGAGCAGCACTATTGACTTCTCGGCGGCTACATAGGACAGGTCGCGCTGGTCCGGTGTCATGAACACGCTGATTGCATCATCGACATCCACGTATGGTTGTTCAAACAGCCCCAGCCGGAATTTCATATCCAGAACCCGGCGCACCGCTATGTCTACCAGACCAATGTCGATGTCACCACGCTCCAGCGAATTGCGCAGCGGGTCTCCGTAGATGTCATGGGCAGGCAGTTCGATGTCGATGCCCGCGTGAAGACCA
>JAKEEQ010000551.1 GCA_022616515.1 Chloroflexota bacterium
CCGGCGGACCCTATCCATCACGTGCGGGTAGAAGATTTGCAGCCCGGCACGAATTATCAGTATGAAGTTGTCGTTGGCAACAGCGAACCGCAGCTATTGACGGGCAAATCATGGGGCAAGGGGCAATTTCGCACCCAACCATTTGATTTCCCCATTAAAATCGGAGCGCTGGGGGATACCGGCTTTGGCGATAAAGTCACACCGGAATTGACCCGACTCATGGCCCTGCACGAACCTGATATGTATCTCGCATTGGGTGATCTGGTGTATTGGATGCACCAGTATGATGGCGATGTCTTCATGAACTGGACACAGAAATATTTCCTGCCCTTCCAGCCGGTTTTGCAGCAAGCACCGCATTATCCGACCATTGGTAACCATGAGTATGACGAAGCTGCCCGGCGCGACGGTTTTCCCACCCTGAACATGATGTTTCCGGTGTTTACGGATGAAAATTTCCGCGGGCAGCGTTCATGGTATGACTTTATGATCAACAACATTCATTTCATCTGCGTCAACAGCCAGCATTTTTACAGTCACGGTTACATCCGGCAGGAGCAGGAAGACTGGCTGGATGCCCAACTGGCGCGTACAGACTCGCGCTACAAAGTCGTGTTTTTTCATGTCGCGCCATTTAATTCAGGTGCCGTTCATCAATGGGATGGAATTTATGTCGCAGAAACGTGGGTCCCAAAATTTGAACAGCATAACGTGGCCCTTGTGTTGAGCGGTCATGCGCATCTGTATGAGCGATTGCTCAAGAATGGGGTGCATTACATCGTGTCCGGGGCAGGCTCAGAAACCATTTATGGTGAGGGTGAAAGTATTGAACACAGCCTGTTTCGCTATTATGGGCCGTGTTATCCGCTGATTGAGTTGTACGAGAACAAAATCCGGGTCCAGGCGTTT
Organism: Chloroflexota bacterium; assembly: GCA_022616515.1. GTDB lineage: Bacteria > Chloroflexota > Anaerolineae > Aggregatilineales > J027 > JAKEEQ01. Next base: position 910 of record JAKEEQ010000551.1, read on the forward strand.
GATCTGGAGAATCAGCTTATTGATGAGGCAGAATGGGAAATATAGGGCGATTTTCACCGCCCTATGCTTAAGCCAGTGCGCCCGACAATATCGTCAGTGTGACAACCAGTACAATCAGCAATATGGCAATCGTGACAACAATTGCAAAGGCATTATTCTGTATGAGTGCTCCGGCGGTGTTGCCCTCAGTCGCTGTCAAACTGAAGTCGAACGGTTGGGCCTCTTCAACTTCGGTCCGTTTAACACCGCGATTCAGGAACCAGAACAACACGGCTAAACCAGTTCCCATTGCCCCCAGCGAGCCTAATACCAGCAGCACCAGAAGGGCGAATGTGGCATACTGGTTATCCGTTCCTTGTAAAACGGATGCTTCGGGACTGGATACCTGTTCAACGGTGGGTAGCGGATTTCCGCCATCGGTCAGGGCGGCTCCTGCTAACAGCCCAAAGAATAAAAGAGCCATAAATATAAGCAGTGAATTTCGTCGCAACATCGAACTCCTTGTAGTCAGATTGCTGAGGATTATAGTCGCCCTCAACCTGAAATATCAATCTCTTTTTCATCCGTATAACTGGCAATGGACCCCGGTTTAGAGATGCCCATTTCCTTATAAATTTCCTCCGCCTCAAACAAGCTACTGCTGCCCAGCGCACGTGTTTTGAAGCGATGTGAAGTCTCGCGTAAATGATGCCCCAGCAGCAGCAAAGACCGTGCCAGATGCATGCGGCGTCCGTGTGTTCGCCCACTCATCACCGCCCGATTCAACGCATCCAGAATCATATCCTCAGAGTGGTTCCCCTGAGTAATCATGGCCTCGGCCAGCAGGGTATAGGCTGCCGTAAGGTAACGCAAATCACCCTGAATGCCAACCGCTCCCAGCGATTCGTAGGCATATCTGCGAGATTCATCAAGATTGCCCTGTTTGTACAGCAGTTCGGCATGTCGCAGATAAACAATAGGTAGATACCAGCGCCGGGCAGGTGAATCGTGTTGAGCCTCAAGTTTGGTTAACAGTTCTTGAGCGGTATTGTAATCTTCTTTGCCGAAAGCCACCGACACGCGAATGAGGTCCAGCAGAATATCTACCTCTTCTTTCTGAATATAGGGGTCGATGACATCGCTGGCGGTATCCAGAATTCGCTCAATATCATCCCAATTGGCCTGATCTATGTGCAGTTCAAAAGCCCGCACGATTTCTACAAACTGTGCCCGGTCTTCGTTACCATCTTCCAGATAATAATCTCGGGCCGCGTCAAACACCGCTTCGGCATCCATATAGCGTCCCGCGTAACATAATGCCACCGCATGATTGAGCAACACGTCCGCCAGCGGAGCCATTCCTGAATTGGGCGGTGGTGGAAGAGTCAAGGCCCGTTCCAGCGCATGCAGTGCCCCGTCGATATTGCCGTACATCAGGTTAATCTGACCAACCAGACTCATGATTTGTTGGAGCAGCACAGGATTATCGAGTTTTTGGGCCTGTTCTTCGAGGCGGCGGATATGTTCATTAGCCCGTTCGCGGTAATGGTCAACCAGCAGGATACGCGCCACATCCAGACGCATTTCAAGTTGAAGCTCGCTGTCGGATTTTTCGAGGGCTTCAAGCAGCAAACGTACAGCTTCGCGGCGGAAATCATTCGCCATCAACGCTTTGGCATGCAGCCATGTCGCCTCGGTGATGAGTTCTTTATCGTCGGTCTGCTCGGCGAATTTGTAGGCGGCTGTTGTTGTGCCCAGCATGGTTTCCCAATCTTCCAGAACGCTGGCAAACGTCGCCCGGCAAATCAAACTGCGGGCTTTGGCGTGGGCGCTAGCCGCTTCGTAAGCGTGTTTGAGCGCCATTTCAGCCTGTTCGATGCCCCGGTCTATCTGGTGCTGGCTGCGATACAAAGCTGCCCGTGTCAGGCTAAGGTCCAGCATCAATTCAGGGTTAGGTTTGCCCTCGCGGGCCAGATGGCGCTCGGCGGCCAGCAGATGCTGCATCGACGTGGAAGTTGCGCCCCAGCTTGCCGCAAACGAGGCCGCATTCAAATACGCTTGCACGGTCTCTCGGGTATCCCCGGCCCGCTCGGCGTGGGCGGCGACGATAGCGGCACTGGCATTGCCTGGAAAATAAGTTCGGTACCAGTTGATAATAGAGCGGTGCAGCCGCGCCCGCATCGGCGCACCCAACTGCGAATAGAGTGTTTCTCGCATGGTTTCATGGCGAAAGCGGCTCCAGCGTTCGAGCAGGCCGTTGTCAAGATAACGTTGAATCAGGCCAAGCTCCTCAATACGCTCAATTTCAGCCGATGCGCTGCCAGAGCCTCCACTGGATAACCAGTTGGCATGATGGGGAAAACTGATGCCCGTTGCCGACGCTCGAATCGCTACATTACGTTCGCTCTCCGCTACCACATTCATAAGCAACCAGCCGATGGCTTCAGGCGCATCTTCAGGGATGTCCTGCGCGGTATAGGCTTCATTCGCGACCCACCGCGTTCCACGCTGGACAAAGAATTTGCTTTTCAAGACAGTGACCAGTGCTGCTAGATCGGTGGCCGGGATTTCGAGTTTCCCATCTTTTGCGCCAAGCCGACGGTCCAGAATCTTCTGGAAACTGTACGGCACACTGACATTGGGGATTTCCTGTTCAAAGTAGCGCCATGCGTCGGCACTGGAGATTGGTTTGGCCGTGATCGTTTCGATGGTTTCGAAATTCTTGACCAATGTGTGAGCGGGGTTTCGTCGATCTTCAAGACAGAACAGGATGGGCTTATTCTTCAGTACAGACGCTAACTTCTCAATAAGACTTATCGACAGTTCATCGGCATAGTCGGTGTGTTCGAAAACGAGCAAAATAGGCGTCAGGTCCGATAACTGGCTGAACATGGTATAGGTAGCATCAAATATACGCCGGTTGCGAACTTCTGGTGGCAGATACATCAGGCTGAAACCCTGCTTTTCGGTCACGCCAAGCAAATCGGAGAATATCGCCACCCCACCATCGGCGTCCGGCAATATGCGCGAAAACGCCCGCGAGAGCTTTAACTGCTTCTGACGAACGGTGTCATCCAACCGCAAATCAAAAATCGCCTGCCAGATAGGAATCCACAAAGAATAGGGGGCGCTGGGGCTGTAAGTGGGTCCTAGCGAAACAAATCCATTGCCGTCCTGTTCCAGCCATTTTCCGATGAGGATGTCAACCAGTGTGGAGCGACCATGCCCGCTTTCGCCTGCCATCAGCAGCACATGTCCATCACCGTTGACGGCTCGCTGAACGTGCTCCTCAATGGCTTTTCGCTCTTCCTCAAGCCCGACAATGGCTTGATCACGAGTCACCTGAAGGCGAATCTTCAGACCGCTACCCAGACTGACCTCACCGGCCAGCGCGAAGATTTTTTCCTGATTGATAAGAGTGGTTGATTGTTCGCGCCATGTAAAAAGGTCAGCCGTTGCGCCTTGAATGGAGGCATCACTCAAAATTTCCCGTGACTCGGCACGATTTGCCAGATATTTAGCACGATCTATCGCCGGAGAGACCACCACATAATCACTGTAGAAGCGCGTACCAAGCAGGGCTGCGAAGCCTTTGCCCGAAGCGATACCGATTTGCAGCGTGACATCCAGTGCTGCCAGTGTGCGGTTGAGTGCCAGGGCACAGCGTGCGGCACGACGTTCCATAAACTCCTGCGATTCAGGGACGCCGAATAAAATTGTAATTTCGCCAATACCAACTTCGGACACAACGTTATTGATCAGGCCGCCAAATCGTGTCGCAATATCAAAAACCTGTTCCAACACTTTTTGCCAGCGATCCGCAATGGCCGCATTGGGCAAATTCATCCCGGTCAAACGCAGCGTAAGACACGTCAGCCGCTCACTGAAGATGCCTTTTTGCAGGGGCGTGAATGGTGGGCGAACACGAATGCGTGAATCAACGAAGGCCGCCAGCCGGTGTGTCTGCACCAGATTGGTGGGCGCGATGACCTGTCGATTTTCTTCGAGAATTTTGGGAGAGATAACCTCGCCAACGTTTGAGGCACGAAAGGATGTCGATGGAAGGAAATACTCATCATTTAACCATTCGCCATTCGGGGCTGTCGCAAGTTGCTTTAAAATTTCGCGATGAACCACTACCTGTGCACGTCGCGTCAATTCGAGTGCATCTTCGGACTGGATTTTAGCCGGACCGCCCAGCAGCATAATTTTCCGACCGAGGAATTCATTGCCCAGAATGGCGACATTGATTTTGCCGAAGCTAACCCCGGCACTCACATTCCAGTGAATATCGGGATAACCGGGTGGAGTCTTTCCCTTAACATTATTGACGCCATTTTCAATGCCTACCAGTGCATGCAGCACCTGTGCGGCCCGCCCGCCTTCCGGCATCGGGAACACTGCCGTCAAATGGTGCATGGACATATCCGCGATAAGCGCGTTGGCATCGGTTAAGGCACTGATGAGATAGGCGTATAGGGTATTATAGGCCACTGCCATCACGCTGGGGGTATTCACCGACAACTCATCCAGAACACGGTTGTCTGAAGGACCATAAAGACGCATCTGCACAATTAAGCCATCAAAACTGTCAAAACTGCCAATCGCTAAGGTTTCGTGTTTATCTTGAAAAAAAGGCTGCCATAACAGAGCGGGCACAAGTGATGCGATGTTAAGCTGTCGTTGTGGCAGCAAATCAAGATTATCGATGGTCGGTGGTTGGTTGGACATAGCCCTAAGTTCCTCGATTGATACCCCCAAAGTATAGCTAAGCTTAATTTTATCCTCAAGCGGTGTTTGAAACTCGTTTGAAGGTGCAATTCAGAGGGGGAATCAGTACAATTGCAGCAAGTTAATCAGTTATTGAGTTAAGGACATTATATGTCATATGTGATTGGACTGGACGGGGGAGCTACCAAGACCGCTGCCATTCTGGCAGATATGGAAGGAAATATACTGAATCGAACAGTGGCCCCGGCTTCGAATTATCACGCTGTTGGACAGGAAAAATCCGCCGAAGCCATGAAAACCGCGATTATGGATGTGCTCCGAGGTGCAGGTAAATCCCTACAGGATGTCAGTGCCACCGTCATCGGACTGGCTGGCCTGAATAGTGAGCATGATTATGGCATCTACAAGGAACTTATTGATCCCATCGGCCTTCCCGGACAATTGTTTCTTGAGAACGATATTGTGATTGCCTGGGCGGCATCAACCAAATGTGAGCCGGGAGTTGTAGTGATTTCAGGCACAGGGTCGTCCGCTTTTGGCATCAACAAAGAGGGAAAACGCTACAAATCACTGGGTTGGGATTATATCGTTTCAGATCAGGGCAGTGGCTATTGGGTGGGCATTCATGGTTTACAGGCTGCCTTCAAAATGTGGGACGGGCGCTTGCCTGAAGGCTTGCTGCTGCGGGCGATGCTCGATCACTATAGTGTGAAAACTGCCGAAGACGCATTGGAACACATTTACAGCGACGAATTCTTGGATGATATGAAAACGCAGGTTGCCAGTTTTGGTCGCCGGGTGGCCGAGTGTGCGCAAAAAGGTGATACGGTCGCTCAACATATTCTGCGCCAGGCAGGCGAGGAACTTGGCGACAGTGTTTGTGCTGTGATTCGCGGTCTGGGAATGGAAGATGAAATATTCATTGTGGGGCATGTCGGAAGCACATTTAAATCCGGCCCCCTTTTGTTGGAGCCATTTAAGGAGCGTATTCTGAGTGTTGCGCCCGGCGCACAGATTGGTGAGGCGGAATACCGCGCTCAGGTCGGAGCTTTAATTTATGCCTATTACCAGCTTGGAATGCTCACCGATGAGCTACTAGAAAAACTTCCTGATCGTGATGAGTTGTCGGAATAAGGACTACAGAAGTGCGAATTGCGGTTGTGGTGGCGGGGATGGCGGCGTCTGAGGGCGAATGGTATATGCCCGTTGTTGAGCATTATCTGAAAGCGCTGGCGGTCAGCAATGAGGTGACGGTTTTCACTATCCACTACCCGCTGTCGGATATACCTTACGCTCTATGTGAAATTAAAAAGCAACGTCAGCATCCCATTGAAAAGACTGAACATCAATGCTAAAGCGTGTGTACAAGATGCGTTTGAGTAAATGA
>JAKEEQ010000552.1 GCA_022616515.1 Chloroflexota bacterium
AGCGCCCATTTGGAATTCTGCAAGCCCATGAAAGATACCACGCGCGACATAGGGATAAAAAGAAGCGTGGGCGGAATCAGATACACCATAAAGATCAAAATACCGATGGGTTCGCCGACCCGACCCAACAGTCGCGCCAGACTATAAGCAGCGGGCGTGGCAAGGAGCAGGGTAATCAACACAACCGCAACCCCAATAAGAAGACTGTTCTCGATGAACGTGATGTATTCGGTTTCTTCGAGCAGATAATTGAGATGCTCTTTGGTTGGTGGCTCATTAAACCAGAATGGATTATTTTCGCGGGTGTTATTGAAATCACCGTCTGTTTTAAAGGCGTTGACTGCCATCTGGAAAAAAGGCAGTGCCGCAAAAAGTGCAAAAAGCGTTACAACGGCATAGATGCATGAATAACGCCCAAGACGTCGCAGGCCGTAATTGTTTCTCATGTTTCACGTCACCTCCCGACGCCGTAAGGATGTCAACACCAGTGCTGCCACCGCCAATAATACGGGGAACATAAACAGCGCGATGGCTGCTCCTTCTGCCAGATTCGTGCCTTCGATTCCCTTGAGATAAGCCCAGTAGGGCAGTACCTGAGTGGATTGAGACGGGCCACCTTTGGTGAGGACCGCCACGACCGCCACATCGGTGAAGGTAAAAATCAGCCCGAACAGGGTTGCAATACCGACAATTGGCGAAATTAGAGGCAGTGTCACCTCAAAAAATTCACGCAAGAATCCAACGCCGTCAACGGCAACCGCATCCTTGACATCCTGTGGGATCGACGTTAATCCTGCCAGAATGATGATGGTTGACAGCGGTAACATGCGCCAGACATGCACCATAATAATAGAAGCAAGGGAAGTATTGGCCTGTGCCAGCCACTGCATATTAAAAAAGCAGACTTCGCGCGTTCCACGCTGCTGGCAGTTTAACTTGAGCGCCGTATCATCTTTGACCAGACCGATGGCTTGCAGCTCGTCGGTTAAATCGCGCACAAATTCGCCCTTCTCCTCGACATTCGCCAGAAACCCCACTTCGCGCAGCACGTAGTCAATTGGGCTATAGATGGTATCGAGCATGTACAGCCAGCCAATTGTGCCGATGGCGATGGGCGTTACCCAGGGCAGTAAAATGAGAAACCGAAAGAGCCATCTGCCGGGAAATTTCTGGGCAAGTGCAGTCGCCAGTATAACAGACAGTGTTGTCACCAGAACTTGCGAGACAATCGTGAACCGGAAGTTGTTCTCAAGCGCCGTCTGGAAAACGGGATTATCCACCACCCGCTCGTAGGTCTCAAACCCAACGAAGTCAAAAGATTGATCGGCAATGGTGACATCGCTGAAGCTGTAGCCAATGGACAATATGAAGGGAATGCCAACCAGCAGCAGAATGTAAATCAAGGCAGGCAATACCAGCAGCACGCCAAGACAGCCTGCATTGTCGAGCCAGTAGTATCTTTGTTGAGGTTTTTTATCCCATGTTGGCGCAGTCATTGTTTCATTATCCTGCTACATTCATTGAAAAGGGGACTGGTGCGGTACGCAGGCCGGTTTCTTTATCAAAGTAATTGAGGTCATCTTTCTGCACAATAAAGGTATAAGTATTGCCAGCCTCAACTGGCAGCGTTACCAGTGAGGGCATCTTGGAGACAACTCTGGTTGGCCCTTGTAGGCTCGTGACACGCCCATACAGGAAACGATCCGCACCAAGATATTCTACGCGCGTAATCTCGAACGGAAAACGGAAGTCTTCCGGTCGTGCTTCCACCACTGCTTCTGGCAGGAAATGCTCAGGATGGAAGCCAATCAGACAGGAGTCCTGATCAATTAGATTCATAGGCGGCGAGCCGAGGAACGTTGCCACAAAAACATCGGCGGGTTCACGATAAAGTTCTTTTGGCGTACCAAGTTGGTGTAGATTCCCATGATTCATGACGGCAATCCGGTCGCCCATGCCCATTGCCTCGACCTGATCGTGTGTCACATAGATCGTGGTGGTGCCAATACGCCGTTGAAACTGCTTGAGTTCGTCACGGGCAGAGGCGCGTAGCTGTGCATCAAGATTAGAGAGTGGCTCGTCGAGCAGAAACACACCCGGCTCACGCACCACCGCACGGGCCAGTGCTACACGCTGGCGCTGTCCACCGGATAGCTGGCGTGGCTTACGGTCAAGTAGATGCTCAATCCCAAACATGGATGCCGCCCGCAGGACTCTTTCCTGCCGCTCAAGCCGGGACGTGCCTTCTGCTTTGAGCGGGAATGCGATGTTGCGGAAGACGGACATGTGGGGGTAGAGCGCATAGCTTTGAAAGACCATTGAAATTTTACGGGCGCGGGGTGGTAGATTGTTAACGACCTGCTCGCCAATAAGAATTTCACCGGAAGTGGGTTTTTCCAGTCCGGCAATCATACGCAGCAGGGTTGTTTTACCCGAACCGGATGGCCCCAGCAAAACCAGAAATTCGCCCTCCTCTATACGCAAATCAATGGCATTCACAGCCACCACATCACCAAAAAACTTTGCGAGCGCACGGGTTTCTACAACTGACATTGATGATTATTCCTGAATTAAGTGCAATCAGGTTGTGCCTCGTGGAGTGCTCCACGAGGCTGACCTTTACTTATGAGTTTTTGTGTGAAATTGATGCCGGGTTATTCCATCAAGCCTTCTTCACGCCAATTATCGAAAATGGCGACGATCTGTTCTTCCGCTTCTGCCACGGCCTCTTCGGGATTCTTTTCGCCACGCGCAACCTGAGCAAACATGGTCGGGATGACGAACGTGGCAAAGACCTCACCAATCGCAGGATTGGCCGGTCCCGGATGACCGACATTGGTTGTCCATTCAACAGCTTCGCGCAGGCTCTGGAGTTTATCCAGTGGCTCAGATTCGAATGGATCTTCATCAAGCCAGCCGCCTTCAGCCAACAGATCTGGGGCCGTGTCAGCAAAGGAGGGGAAATTGTATAGTTCGGAATGAAAAACCGCGTCATTGTAGTTGGCGGTCAGATGCAGCATGAATTCTTTGCCCGCATCAACATTCTCAGAGTGTGTGGGTATAAAATAAATCGGCATCACATGTGCACCGACAACACCGAGGCCATCAGGGCCGGTTAGTGCTGGGGTGAAAAGAACATCTGTCGCAATTTCCGGGACATCCGCCTGGGCAGTGCGATAAGCAGAGATCGAGTTCAAGATGTAGGATGCCTGTCCGGCCAGCAGAAGCTGGTTATTAGAGGCAGCCACCCAACCGAAGACTTCCGGTGTCATGGCGGCGTTGTACAGTTCGGCCATAAATTCTAGGGAGGCAATTGTCTCCGGTGAATTGATGACGACCTGACTGTTTTCATCCTGAATCGATGCACCATACGACCACATCAGGCCGCGGCAGGCCATATTGGAGTCCAGTTCGTTGGACATGCCGATCCCCAACTGGACACCCTGTTCGGCAAATATTTGTCCACCGAAATCGATAAGATCCTGCCATGTTGAGGGGCCTTCTGGTTTATCGGCAGCTTCCCATAGACTCAGGCGGTAGTTGCCCGGATCGGGAACCCAGCCATGTGCAAAGCCGTAGTAAAAATCGGTGAACGGATTGTAGGTGCTTCGCCTGGCAAATGCGACCTGCTCGCCAAAGCGGCTTTCGGCTTCTTCATTGACATCACGTAGATCGAGTACGCTCTGTTCGAAGGCCGATGGGGGGGTCAGAAATTCGATGAGGTCATGGCCTTCACCGGCGTTGATCTCGGCGGCGGCAGCGGCGGGAAGATCACCGAGACTAATGTGATCGACGATTACCTCAACGCCAACTTCTTCGCCCCATGCGACAGCAAATTCATCGAACCATGTGTCATAGCGAGGGACGAAGTGGCTCCACTGCAAGATGCGCAGGGTACCTGAGAGTTGGGTTGATGGACTGGCAAACACGGAAAACGGCTGGTTAGCGGACCATGGGGATAAGGTCGCGGCAGCGAGGGCCGCGCTACCCTTCAAAAACGTGCGACGAGACATACGCTTGAACGACATAGAACTCTCCTTAACAATAAATAACATTTTGAAGGAGTATTGTAAACGTTCACAGAAAATGTTGCCATATGTATTCAGGCGGGTACAATAGGGGTATGAAGTGAAAGGATGATGCGTGACGAAACGGCGTTCCAAGAAGCAGGACGCTGCCACGATGCAGTTGGCTGAACAGCA
>JAKEEQ010000553.1 GCA_022616515.1 Chloroflexota bacterium
CGAACGGATCAAGTAAACCTACCGACGTAACTACAACTTCAATCTGGTCTCCCTGTTGACCATTGAAGCTGTAGACCATGGAGGGTATCTCGGCACTGATTGTGCCCTGAACCGTATCACCATAGCTTATCGGAATAGCTTCCGCCTGTGATGGCGGCGATGCCCATGAGAGACCCACAATTAAAAAACAGGTAAGAAACAGCGCCACAATCCGTTGCATAGATCGCTAGCCTTTGCTCAATTTTTCAGATATTTCTTCACTTTTTTATCACATTATACCCGTATGAGACAGTTTGTATTCTCCTTGAGTTCGATATATTATGGCGAATAGGAGTCTCGGGGAATTTGAAAGGGTATTGATGTCGAAACTGTTGATTGTGGATGATGAGGCCGCTACTGTTGATATGCTGTCCACCTATCTGGATTTAATCGGGCACGAGACGGTGGGAGCATTTTCGGGCGAAGAGGGGCTAACCAGTGTCTACAGCGAGGACCCGGATTTACTTATTCTTGACCTGATGATGCCAGATCTTGAAGGATTTGATGTGTGCAAACGTCTGCGTGAATCGGGCGATTACACTGCGCTGCCAATCTTAATTATTTCGGCACGCTTCGATCAACAAAGTATTGACAGAGCAATGGGACTGGGCGCTGACTCATACCTGACGAAGCCTATCGACTTACCAAAACTAACCAGCGAAATCATGCGGTTGCTGGAAAACCCACCAGATCACAGAGATCGTGTTAAAAAGACAGATTCTCAGCAGCCGAAAGCTGAACTTCCAAAATCCGAACCTGAAACAAAGGCCGCCGAAAAACGGGCTGCACCAAACTCCGATCAGTGATTCTCCCCGGCGAGGTGTCAGGTTTCGTGGAGTGGCAAATGAAGCTGGACAGGTGGTGGCATTATATCACGTCGCTCGCGTCGATAGCCCCGTTGACTGATCCAATCCAGGAACGGAAAGGTTTCATCCCACCATGTCAGCGAGTAGCCATGGTTGAATCGCCGCATTATCTTCTCGCGGGCATCCGCCAACAACTCCTCAAGACTGGCAAAGACATTTGCATGCACCGTTGACGGTCGTTCTTTACCTGTGCGGTAGATGGTTAGATAATGGGATGTCTCATCTGATTGAATAATCAGTGTATATTTCCGCCCGAGGCGTTCTTCTGCCTGTGGACTATCTGCCCACAGAACCTCAAAAACCGCTCGCGCCAGCATAGAACCTCACAGACACTGCTCACGATAGTTCCAGCATAGCACAAATGTTCTGTATGAGCAAGACAGGGTGAACTTATTGGGTTCACCCCTTTGGTCTAATGGATAGGCAGACTATGTTTATCGCTGAACTTCTCTGACTGGAGCTTTAAGGCTGCCTGTATCACTAGATTATCCGTAATCTCCACAATCCACCGCTGATATGTCTCGTTGTAGGATTCGCGGGATGATTTCACCCGTTTCTGCGCCGGATTGAAATATTTCCCGGTGATGCCTTCCACATCAGGAGAAGTGGCGAGGTAAATCGAGCTTTGGGCAGCCTTTTCAACGCTGGTGAAGTTACCGATGACCTTCCAGAGCGGAAACAGAAGCCGCATAGCCTGTGGGAAGAAGTCAGCAGTCATATTGGCATTCATATCTGTACTCGCCACACCCGGGTCCGCGATATTGACCGTAACCCCTGTACCATCCAGTGCGCGGGCAAGATAGTAAGATGCCATTAAATTCACGAGTTTCGACCGGGCATATACCGCAATTGGCGTATCAAATTCGCGCTCGGCCTGTAGATTATCGAGGTCCAACTTCACAAAACGATGCGCCCCGGTCGTCACATTCACGATACGCGCTGGCGCACTGTTTTGCAGCAATGGCAGCAAACGCCTTATCAGCAGATAGGGATTAACATGGTTTATGGCAAACATCGCCTCAATGCCATCCCCCGTTTCCCGTCGGCTGCCATAAAGCCCACCGACGTTATTTACCAGCACATCCAGCCGACCGTAACGTTCCTCGAATTCATCTACAAGGAGCAGGACGGCGGTCTGTGATGATAAATCAGCCGCCATGAACTCAATGTTTGAGTTGCCTGTTGAGGATTTGATATCCTCAACAGCATTCCGGCCACGCGCCTCATTTCGCCCGACGATGACAATGGTTGCGCCAGTGTCATCGATGCCCCGCGCCGTCTCCAGACCAATGCCACCTGTCCCGTCTGTGATCAAGGCAATTTTGTCTTGCATGGCAAATACCTTCCTTAAGACGCAGCGCGGCGATACTGCCAAACCGCGACGGGTGCAAACACCAGCCAGATAGTCGTGATCCATACCAGCGCCAGCCAGAAATCGCCGGTAGATGTACCGAGTGTCAGGTCACGCACGACATTTGCCACCACTGATACCGGCTGATTTTCGGCGAAAGTTCGCAGCGCATCCGGCATGGTGGTGGTTGGAACAAAGATTGAACTGGCGAAAATCAAGGGAAACACCCAGATAAATCCGGCGACCTGAGCGGTCTCAGGGTCCTTGACCAGCATACCGATGGTCGCGAAAATCCACGACATCGCGTGCCCGAACAGGATCAATACCGCCACCGCAACCAGCGCATTAAGCAGCCCATTCTGAAATTCAAAGCCGATAATGTATCCAACTGAAGTCATCAGGATAACCACGAAGAGATTGCGGATGCTGTCGGCTACGGTGCGACCAGCCAGCACTGCCGCTCGTCCCATTGGCAACGACCGGAAGCGATCAATCAACCCTTTCGACAGGTCTTCGGCAAGGCCAATGGTGGTTTGTGTCCCGCCAAACATCACTGTCTGAATGAGAATTCCCGGCAGCAGATAGTTGATATATTCGCCACCCGGCGTTTGAATCGCCCCGCCGAAAACATAGGTGAAGAGCAGCAAAAACATGACTGGCTGAATGGTCGAGAAGACCAGTAACTGCGGCAAGCGTGTGTAGTAGGTCAAATTGCGGCGGGTAATGACAAGAGTATCATGGATATTCCACCAGATACGTTCAAAAATACTGCCACCAGATTGTTGACCGATATGGACTGAGCTAAAGGTTTGTTCCTGTGCCATCATTCCCCCTATTTACCTGTAATTGACAAAAATACATCATCCAGTGTTGGTCGGCGCAAGCCGATGTCTTCAATACTGATACCTTCGCCATCGAGAATGCGAACCGCATCCAGCAAACTTCGTGTGCCATCATTAACGGCTATTGAAATATCGCCTGACTGCAAATCTATCTGAGGCATATCCTTGCCGATGGGTTGCAGCAGTGACTCAACCCGCTTGAGATTGATGTCGCGGCTGACTCGCAGTTCCAGCACATCCGATCCCAGTCTCGATTTCAGCTCATCCGGTGTTCCCTCGGCGATGACACGACCCTCATCAATAACCGTGATGAAACCCGTCAGTGCGTCTGCCTCTTCCAGATACTGAGTGGTCAGCAGCAGGGTCGCACCATCACGCACCAGCTCCCGGATGAATTCCCATGCTTCCATCCGTGTGCGCGGGTCAAGCCCAGTCGTTGGCTCGTCCAGGAAAAGCACCTTTGGTCGAGCCACGATACTCGCCGCAAGGTCCAGACGCCGCCGCATCCCGCCAGAATAAGTCTTTACAGGGCGGTCGGCAGCATCGGTGAGCGAAAATCGCTTCAACAAATCCTGTGCTCGACTTTTGGCTTCGCTCCGGCTGAAATGATAAAGCTGCCCGACCATGACAAGATTCTCACGTCCGGTGAGCTGTTCATCGACTGCCGGATACTGTCCGGCTAATCCAATCACCCGCCGCAGCGCCATTGAATCCTTAAGCACATCAATGCCTGCAACTTCTACGCGCCCCGCGTCGGGCTTGAGTAACGTCGTCAGGATACGCACAAGTGTTGTTTTGCCAGCACCGTTTGGTCCCAGCAATCCGAAAATCTTGCCTTCACGCACACTCAGGCTTACACCGTTCAGTGCATTGACATCGCCATATGCTTTGTAGACATCTTCTACGACGATTGTATCGGTCATTTTTCACTCCTCGATAGACCAGTCTATATAACTGGTTGCAAAAAAATTTTGAGTCCCCGGCTAAGCGTGGGACTCAGCCTTAATCATGTCATACAGCATATCGGCAACCGTTTCCAGTGGCTCTGCGTTCTGCATCGTCCGCACAAGTACAAAGGCTCCTTCGATGGCAGCTATACAGGTCGTCGCCAGTCGCCACGCGGCATCATCCGCGATGCCACTCTCTACAAACTTGTCGTAGAAAAGCTGGCGCTTGGCTTCATAAGCATTCACGCACGCTTCCCTAATCCTCTCACTGCTGTTAGCCGTTTCGAGGGCCACCGTTGCCAGTGGATTTCCTTTGCGACAATGTTGCATCCGTGCGTATTGCGCCATCGTCAACAACAGTGATCGCACGGCCTCTGCCGGGTCGCGCACAATGGCAAAATGCTCAGCCATCTTTGCCTGCATCATTTCGCTTTTGCGGTTGATAGCAACCGTCGCGATTTCTTCCTTGCCATCTGGAAAATAATGATATAGTGACCCCTTTGGCGTTTTGCTGTATTCAATGATTTCTTTCAGCCCCGTACCAAAATACCCCTGCTGCTCCATCAACTCGGAGAATGCTTCAAGGATTCGGTCACGGGCAGGCAGTTCCTGTGACATGCGCATGTTCCTTCACTCACCTTTTCAAAGTATAATGACCGGTCTATTGAGAGTCAACTACCCGAATGGTCAGGTTGTACCCAGAATAAAGTTGTAGATGGCGACGGCTGCCAGTCGACAGGTGCGCTCGTCGATGTCATACGTTGGATTGATTTCCGTAATTTCAAACAGGCGGCTGCGCGGATCGCTGCCCGCCAGAGACGCGATCTGAATAAACTCCTCCCCGGTCAACCCGGTTGGATTAACGGCACTGACGCCGGGCGCATCGGCGGCCCGCACCACATCCATATCCAATCCCCAGAAAATTGCATCTACACTGTGATGGGCTTCAATAATGGCATGGAACAGCCTATCAATGCCGCGCTCATGAACATCGCGCATGCTGTAGGTCGTGACACCCATTTCGTCGAGATATTCAACATAGACGGGGGAATTTGCAAATGGCTGGTAGGCCACCTCATAGAAATTTTCCGGGATAATGTAACCCTCCTCCAGCAGTTGGCGATAGGGCGTTCCGCTGTTGCGCAGGGTGTCTGCTCGAACATCGAAATGCGCATCGACATTGAAGGCCAGCATTTGTTTGCTTTCCAGCGATAACGCCGAGCAGTCAGGATACGAGGTGTCGTTGCCGCCGCCTAGCACCACCACCTGTTTGCCATCCCGCAGCATCTCCCGCACAATGGAGCGATGTAAATCATGCGTAGCCTCCAACGACTCCTGAATCATGATATCGCCTGCATCAAAAATCGCCATGCCCGGCAGTGCCACCAGACGGTAGAATGCGCGACGGACAGCCGCCGGGGCATCTTTAGCCCCAACTCGTCCCTTATTGCGCTCAACGCCCATATCCTGCGGGCAGCCCAGCAGCACAATATCGGCATCCTCGTAAGCCTGCTGGTGCATCACATCGCCCCAGCGTAGATCATTAGGGTCATTCCGTTTATAACGCAGCCCTTCATCTACCGGTGAAAGATGCTCGAAAATATTCATCAATTCCCCATTCTGGCAAGTTTCTCAGCAGCAGCGTGGAGCACCTCATCAGTTTTACAGAACGCGAATCGTGCCTGCTTACTGACGATGTGTTTGTTGGGTTCGCTGTAGAAAAAAGTCGGCGGAATACAGGCCACACCAATCTCTTGAATGAGCCATTTGGCAAACTCAATATCATTTCCATCAAAAACGTCACTGAAGTCCGCCATGATGAAATAACTGCCCTGCGGCGTGGCGGACTTCAACCCGGCATCATTCAGGAGCTTGATAAGCAAATCCCGTTTGCCCTGATAGAGCTTGATGAGGCTCTCAAAATATTCATCATCCATATGCAGGGCATGAGCTGCCCCAACCTGCAATGGATGCGCCACGGCAAAACTGATAAACTGGCGGGCACGTTGGACACCTGTAACCAGTTCCGGAGAACCGACCACCCAGCCGATTTTCCAGCCAGTGACACTGAACGATTTTCCAATGCTGCTAACTTTGACCGTTCGCTTAAACATATCCGGCAGCATAATGAGCGATTTGTGGGGAATGCCGTCAAAAATGATGTGCTCGTAGACCTCATCGGAGATGACAGTAACATCATATTCCTTACAAAGGTCACCAATTAGTGCCAGTTCTTTATCGGTATAAATTTTCCCGGTCGGATTGTGGGGTGTGTTGATGATTAACGCCCGTGTTTTTTCATTGAATAGAGCACGGAGTTCATCCGGGTCGAAGTGCCATGTTGGGGGATGCAGAGGGCAATAACGTGGTATCGCTCCGGCCATTTTGACGGCGGGGATGTAACTATCATAAAACGGCTCGAAGACGATGACTTCATCGCCGGGGTCGACCAGCCCCATCACCGAGGCAAATATCCCTTCAGTGGCCCCCACCGTGACGGTTATCTGACTGTCGGGGTCTAAATCAAGGCCGTAAAAACGTTGTTCATGTTCCGCGATGGCTTGTCGCAGCGAATAAATACCCAGCCCCGGCGCATACTGGTTGCGCTTGCCGTCTTCAAGTGCCTGCTGCGAGGCGGCGATAATTTCCGGTGGGCCATCAAAGTCTGGCTTGCCCTGCCCCAGATTGACGGCATCATGCTTGAGGGCAAGATCATTAATTTCGCTGAAAATAGTAGTCCCAAACCCCGCCACTCGATTTGCCATAGTGGTCATAAAAAATCCTTCTTCAATGTGCGTGGATAAGTATTGTAAACGTTCACAGAAAATGTTGCTATTGTGTTCAGGCGGGTACAATAGGGGTATGAAGTGAAAGGATGATGCGTGACGAAACGGCGTTCCAAGAAGCAGGACGCTGCCACGATGCAGTTGGCTGAACAGCA
>JAKEEQ010000554.1 GCA_022616515.1 Chloroflexota bacterium
ACCCCTACCCGACCCCCTGCCGGAGGCACCACCCGCGCCAATCGAACGCATCCACAAAATCGCCGAAATGTTGATTGATCCCAGCCCGGTCTCGCGAGAAACGCAGTTGATTATTCTGGGGGATTTGCGCCAGTACATTCGCGAGAGGAAAGATCTGGCGACGGTCAGGGCGCTGCTCATTGAGATGAAGGAACGCGATGAATTTCTTCATAAACTGGCGGATGATATTGATGAACTGCTGCAAAAGATTGATAATGGGGGCAGTTGGTGGCAGCAGCTTATGGGAATGTTTCGGCGGAGCTAAATGTGATCGGGCGTCACATTGGTAAACATCTGATTGTTGAAGAACTCAATGATTATTCACGGGCAACAGTTTATCGTACTGACGCGAATCTGATGCTTCAGGTGTATTCTAAAGGGATATATCGATCTGCCTCGTTCAGCGATTTGTTTTACGAATGTGTTGCACCCCTGCGTGAATTTACCCATCCCGCGATTGTGCCTGTGCTGGATATTGGCGAAACCAACGACGTTTATTACTTCGCTATTCCTAATACGGCATTTCCTACTCTGGGTAGGGTGCTTGATGATTTGCAACTGCTCAGGCATTGTGCCGACAAGGTCATCGAACAACTGGCGAATGTGCTGGAATTCGTTCATTTTCATGACATCATTCATGGGGAACTAACGCCGGATGATATATTTATCGACGGTGAATGTAATATTTTTGTACGCGGCTTCAACATGCACCGCCTGTCGCCAAAACTCAGCATAGGTCGCCCGACCCCGATGTTTGACCCGGCCTACGTGTCGCCGGAATTGGCACGGGGTTATCCGGTCGATAAGCAAAGCGACGTGTACACACTGGGGGTGATTTCCTTTCATGTGTTGACCGGGCAGCTTCCCTATCACGGCACATCGCCCATTCAATACCTGCTGGCGCATATCAGCAATCCGGTTCCGTCAATATCAGAACGTGACCCACGCTTGTCGTCTTCGCTGGATGCGGTTTTCAAGAAAGCGATGGCAAAAAACTCCAATGACCGTTATGAGACGACAGGTGAATTCTGGCAGGCGTATCGTGAGGCAACCGCTAACTGCCCGTCAGATTGATGGTAGGTATCCGCCGTCGCAACGTGGTACACTTTTCAGGACATTCGGCGCAATTTTCTGAGGAATTTCTGAATGGGGATTACTGAGTTTTTTGACCCGGGAGAACAACAACAACGGGTCCAGCGAAGCATTTTGCTGTTTATCATTCTGGCAACTCTGCCATGTTATTGTGTGGGGGCCATTTTGTTGGGGGTAGCGCCCGATAATGACGATCCGGTAGTGCAGGCCACAGAGGTTCCGCCAATTATTACAACGACCACGATAACAGCGACGGTCAGCATCACGCCAGCCTTGAACACGACACCATCAGCGACACTGCCCAATACACCGGGCCAGTTTAATCCGCCGACCAATACACCGATACGTATCAATACACCTACAACGGCCCCGACGGTTACGCCCTCGCCAACCACGCAGGAACCGAACCAGCCGCCCATTTTCACGCAGTTACCGGGCAGCGTCTCGTTAACAGTGGGTGAAGTGGTGGATGCGCCGTTCAGCTTTGCCGACCCCAATAGCAGCGATATAGTCACGGCAACAGCGAGTTCGAGCAACAGCAATGTGGCGACAGTCTTTGTCATCAATAACAACGCGGTCAGAGTTACGGGCGTTTCAACCGGCACTGCGAGTATCACCGTGACGCTGAATGATGGCAATGGCGGCACCGTTCAGGCATCTTTCACTGCTACGGTGAGTGGTGGTCAGGCCAATCAGGACCCGGTATTTAACCAGCTTCCGGCGGCGATGTCGATGGGGCCGGGTACACAGGAGGGTCAGGTCATCAATGCCAGCGACCCGGATAGTGACCCGATTACCATCATTGCAACTTCCAATAACCCCGATGTCGCGTCGGCATCCGCCAGCGGCACAACCGTTACCATAACGGCGGGCGGCGAAGGGGTGGCAACCATCACCGTCACGTTAAGTGATGGCAACGGCGGCTCGGCACAGGCTACGTTTACGGTAACCGTATCAAGTGACGGCGTTTAGATCGTCTCATCAATGGGGCTGCTCAGACGGAGTGGAACACTCAAATGTACCCCCTCTGTGTCTCCCCGCAAACGGTTGAGATAATCCGCACGGCTTGAATAAGCGAATTTGTCGCATGAACTAGCATAAAAATATCGGGCTGTTCGTGTGGTGATTCCTGTTCTCTCCTTGTTTGAGGGTGGGGTAATTTTCACTACATCCGTTAAAGTGTTACCGCTACCGGAAAAACGACAGAAAACCCTATGATTGGTAGTACGCCAAATGGTCTAAATGTGTGCGAGGATAAATCCAGAGCCGGATGGTCGGGACAGCATCACAATCGTTTTTCCATCATGTAACATGGTTCGTGAACGTTAATCGTCTTGCCAGTGTGGTCAACATAACTCCAGCGACCTTCATCTTCCATGTAGACATCATAATCGAGGCGGCTGTAGAGCTGCATTGCACGGGGATTGTCTTTGGCTACGGAGATGGTGGACCATGATGAGCCATTTTCAACCATGAGGCGCTCGGCTTCAAGGATCAGGCGTGTACCGATACCCTGTCCCTGTAAATGGTCCATCACGCGCAGGGCATATAGATAGCCGCGTTGCTGGGGGGGATTACCGCTGCGATTGAGGACGGACTGCCACAGATTGATGCGCTGGTTCAACAGAATGAAAACCTGCCCAACCGGAAAGCCATTCGTATCGGCCAGCAGCATCAAGCGTTCACCTCTTAACTGCCCTTCATAGGTCAGGCGGAACAGATTACGGAAATGGGTATATTGCCCATACCATTCCAATTTCTCAAGATCAGATTCTTCAGCAATACGAAATTGTACATCTAAATCTAGTCTAAAGCGTGGAAGTTCTCCCACGTCCATTACGAGTAATTCTCCGTTCCAGAGTGCCGTTTATTGGCGAAACTCGTCAATCAAACGCGCCAGCAAGTCTTTTTCTTCGTCTGCGGTCGCGATGTCACCATCCAGCCACGCACGGCGCAGTTCCCAGAGGACATCTCCGATGATTGGACCGGGTTTAACACCCATTTCAAGGATGTCAGTACCGCTGACGATGGGTTTGACATGCTGCCATTGTTGCACAAATCGTTCGATAAAGCGACGTTGATATGCGAAGGGCATGGCGGCCCATAAAGTGAGCCAGCCGGTATGATCCACATCATGGAGTAGGCTGTAAATCTCGCCCGGTTTTGCTGTCTCGGCAAGAGAACTCATCGTTTGATAGGTCCGGCGGACATCGTGTAAATGGCGCATGCTCGGTCGCGAAATGGAAATGGTATCCTGTAACTGGTTGAGGGCTTTTTCAGATATACGCGCCGTCAGAAGACCGAACATGGCAACCCGCCAGTTATCAAAATCTTCCGGGACATCCCAACGCGGATGGCGGCGCAGATACATCAGGGCACGGCATGCGCCTTCAAACCATGTGTCAACCTTCAATTCGGGATGGAGGGCGCTCAAAATGCCAAGCTCGTCCAGACGTCTGAAGTCGGCAAGGGGATTCATCTCTGCCATGATGAGGTTCAGTTCGTTGCGCAGACGGTCACCGGAGACACGGTCCAGCAGCGGAATGGCGTCTTTGATGAGTTCTTCGGTGCGCGGCTCAATGCGAAATTGGAACCGCTGCTCAAAGCGCACGGCCCGCATCATGCGGGTGGGGTCATCCACGAAACTCAGGCTGTGCAGGACGCGAATGATACCATTTTCAAGGTCGGCTTTGCCGTTGTAATAATCCAGCAGTTCCCCGGCAGGTGGTGGTGAAAGGCGGATTGCCAGCGCATTAATCGTGAAATCGCGGCGATGCAAGTCCAATTTTATAGAGCTTTGCCGCACTGTCGGCAGTATGGTCGGCTCGTCGTAAAACTCGGTGCGGGCGGTGGCGAAATCAATTCGGTCGATTCCGGTGATGTCTTCCAGACCGAGCCAGTGTGCCACCTGATTGTCGAGAATCCACTTGGCGGTGTTAAACTGCTGGTGCTGGCGCATGTCGCCGCCAAAATTGCGATGCAAATGTTCCACAAAGCCAATAGCATTGGTCTCGACGACGAAATCAATATCAAAATTGGGCCGGTTCAACAACAGGTCCCGCACAAAACCACCCACGAGATACAGCCCTATATCCTGTGCTTGAGCTTCGGTCATGATGAATTCGACCAACTGCCACAAAGGCGCAGGCAGCGAGTCCTGAAGTTGGGTGAGCAATGAGTCGTGGTGATCGGGGCGCATCCAGTTTTCACTCCACAGGCGAATCAGATCGGTGCGGGTCACGATACCCACCAGTCCCCGGGCGTCGACGACAGGCATCTGGCCCCAACCGGATTCCATCATGGCGCGGCGCAGGGTTTCCAGTGAATCTTGCGGCGTGACTGTAATTTCGCCTGCTTCCATAATGGCCGTGACGGGCTGGGAAAGCATACCGTGATTACGAGCACGGTCCAGAGCCTGACGGGTAAGCAGGCCAATCACCTTGCTATCGCGTACTACCGGAAAACCTTCGTGAGTGATATGCCGCGTCATTTCTAGTGCCTTGCCGATGGTCGTTTCGTGGGAAATGGTAAAAATTTGACCAGTTGACATGAGGTCCCGGACGCGCACGCTTGGCTCAACCGCCTGAGGCAGCATCTCGTGAACCTGTTGCAGAATGTCCACCAGACGGGCATCGCGCATGATGGCAGCCGAGGCCCGCCGGTGACCGCCACCACCGAAGTGTCTGGCGAGGCGCGAAATATCAATTTCATCAACGGTGCTGCGCCCAATGAACTGAACGGACCGCCCCATCTTCACGACCATGATGATCGCGCCGGGGTCGTATAGATCGCGCAGTCTCTGGGCAATGCTGGATATTTCGGGCACATAGGCGTCCACTGTGGCTGAGGCAATAATGATGCTGTGACCAGAAATCTCCATGAATTCCAGATTCTCTAACAACTCGTCATATAACTCATGTTGTTCGTCGGTGAGGGGATGGGACAAAAAGTCCCGGACTTTATCCAGATTCGCACCCTGATCCAGCAGCCAGGCAGCAGCGTGAATATCACGGGCGGTTGTCTCGCCAAACGTTAATGAGCCGGTATCTTCGTAAATACCTAACATAAAGGTTGTGGCTTCGGGTGGGGTGATGGTAATGCCGCGTGCCCGAATCTTCTCGACCAGCAGGGTGGTGTTTGCACCGACTCTATCGCCCTCGTAAGAATCGTGTTCGCCTAACTTCCGCTCAAGGGGATGGTGGTCTATAAAATGCAGAGGGGTGTCGGACCTGATGCCACGCACATTGTTAAATGATTGTGAATCGACCACATAAACCCGCTCAATACGCTGGCGGTGCATGTCTTGATGCTGGCGCAGCGGCATCAGACTATGCGCATACAGCGTGATAAAGTTACGCACATTGCGGTTGAGATGGGGTGGCAGGACCGGAATCGCAGTCGGGTCCAGTTTATACATGCCCAGCATCGACGCAAACGCATCAAAATCAGCATTCTCGTGGGTCAAAATCAAGCGAGCAGACATCAATCCTCGATTAGTTTGCGTAATTCGGCTTTGCGTTCCGGGCTAATATCCCGCCAGTCCATATCGTTGAGCACCGCCTCGAGGCCCCACAACGCATTGAGCGTCACGAATTTGGGGAAGGCGCGTTTCAGGCGTTTATAGGTTTCGACAGCGCCTAACGCCTGTATATCTTCCAGAGTATGGATGCCAATTTCATTCAACCATTCGGTGGTAGTCGGGCCGATGCCACGTACGTCCGTCAGTTTCGTCATCCCATTCCCTCCGGCGCACAGTTAGATATATCAGTACAAAAGCTAGGTTAGCAAACAATCCAGTCGCTGCCCATAGTGGAGCACGTTCGAGGATGCCGAGCGTGATTTCATTGGAAAAATCGAGCACCAGATGGGAATGCTGGACGTTTTTCATGAGCATCAGGAGAAAGGTTAATCCGGCGGCGGCTAATCCAATGATCGCCCCCAGCATTATTGCCAGTGGAATCCAGATACGATCACGCAGCTTACGACCACCCCACCGCTGGCGGATAAACAGTCCAGCTAGAAGATAGGCCAGCCCCCATCCCAGCATGCCGACAACCCACACCGTACTCTCTTCCGGCGTCAACCAGCCGAGGATTAACACTCCATAGCCAATGGCAAATAGAATGTAGCGGTTGGTCAGTGGTGGAATTCTCATGGTACAATGTAACCCGTTATGACCTTTTGTGAACAACTTTGGAAAGGATAATTGCCAATGTCTGACAGTCATCATAGCACACGTCCCGTCATCGAACCGAACCGTGTCTACAGCCGCAACGAGGTCGTTGACATCCTCAATGTCAGCCTGAGCACGGTCAAGCGGATGATCGCGTCGGGACAATTACGCGCTTCACAGCCAGATGGTATGCGCCGTGTGTTTATTACGGGGCAGGCCATTCTCGACATGCTCCACGAAAACGAGATGTGAGTCGTGCGCCAATCGTCAGCACGGCGTAGGGTCGAAATCCAGTATCATTAAAGCGTCAATGCTCAAGAAAGAGGCCCGTGTGCGGAAATTAGTGGTTTTTAGCGGACTACTGTTGTTGCTGGTGGGAACTGCGTGTAATTTATCTGAACAGGTAACGGCATCCAAAAAGCCTGACCCTGTTATTGAAGTTGTTCGCCGCGATACTACACCTGTCATACCAACCGCAACACTACTGGCCTCACCGACGCCTCAATTCACACCCACGCCCAGCGCTACACCGTTTAATGAACCGCGTGGCTGTCTGCGCCCACCCGATGACTACACACGGGTTCAAATTGGCGGTGCCACCATCAATGCTCGCACCCTGTGGATGCTCGAACGCGCCCAGCAGTTGTACGGCGGCACGATTCCCTTCACCGGGGCAGGACTCACACAGGGGTCCTATAATCCGGGGGTGGTGAGCGCCAGCTTTGGCACCCATGATGGCGGCGGCGCGGTTGACCTGACGGTGCGCAACATCCCCTATACGTGGGACATCAAATGGGAGGATATTCCGCTGATGATTGATGCCCTGCGGCTGGCGGGATTTGCTGCTTTTTACCGCGACGAACGTGAAGATTTAACACCACATATTCACGCTATCGCCATTGGAGATGCGGAACTGTCACCTGCCGCGCAACTTCAACTCACGGGACGCTATGGTTACTTTCGAGGGTATGATGGCTTCCCGCGTGATGATGGCATCCCTTTAACGCCGCGTAACGGTGATCTGGTCATCTGCCAGTGGATGCTGGACATGGGTTATCGTGACATGCGTGGCGAGCCATTGCCACTGGAATAAGCCATTGTTGCCCGACCGTTTTAACCCTATTTTAGAAACTCATTAAAAAGTGCGCCGGGTGGTGATTTTAGCTACCTGTCCCATTATGATTGCCACAGAAAATCATATTTGGGAGCAATTTAATGAAACATATTGTGTTTGTTTTGATTGCCTTTTTTCTGGCGACAAGTTTGTTGGTAGCAGCCGCTGTAGCATCCACCCCCACTTCAACAGCCCCCTTCCAGACCTTCCCCACCGCAACCCTCCTGCCAGTGGATGATCTGGAATTCGCGGTGGAACTGCTTGAACCGAGTGACGAGCCGGTGATGTTTGACGATATAGAAGTCGATGGTTATGTGTTCAGTGTGATTACCTACCAGACACGCTATCCGCGCGGCCTTGAGTTTACCTTCAAGGTGACGCCACCGGAAGGTGTGGACCTCCAGAGTGTGAATGTGAAACATGAATTTGCCGGTGGGGATCGCGGGCGGACGCAAGCCCAGCAGATAGATGAAGAAGGTACATGGCAAGCGATACCGTTTGAGCGCGGTGGGTTGCCGCCCTGGCAGGTGCTGGATGTTACCTTTACCGCAGCAGGTGGTGATGGCAGCGGGGTTGAGACCGAACCGATAACCGTGCAGTATAACGACCCGACACGCCCGTGGTGGCGCGGTGAAAGTGCCGACGCCACTATCTACTGGTTCGATTTCCCGCAGGAACTGGGCGATATTGTGCTGAAGCAGGTAGCCTCGGTGCAGGATAAATATGAAAAGGGATTTGGCGGGCGGCTGCCTTATGTGCCGCGTGTGATTATTTTCCCGCCGGGAGAGGCATGGGGTGAATTTCGCACAGGCGGCATCGGTAACGACCGCACCACAGGTCAGGCCAATGGGTCCCAGCAGTGGGCGATTTTGCGGGTGCGGACCCTCGACATTGAGGACATACGCAAAGACTGCATCTGGAACGAGCCGCGTGACCTGAACTGGCAGATGAGTTTTGCAGCGTCGGTGACCACTCATGAGATTGCGCATCTGTACCAGTACGAGTTTTTCACTACACAGGGTCCGGCGTGGTGGATTGAGGGGCAGGCGACATTCTTTGAAAGCGATTCGGGGAACTTCGATGAGCGGATTAAAGCCATCGCGCGGCATGAAGACCTGTCAAGCCTTCAGGGGACAGGCCCGTCCGGTATGGTGGGGACACCAGCGTTCGATGGCTGCACGCATCTCGGTTACGAAATGGGTACATCATTCATAAACTGGTGGGTAAACAGTTATGGTGGTTTTGAAGCCCACAGTGAGGTTGTGGAACTGATGAGCCGGAATATCTCGCTGGCGGATGCGCTGGAGCAGATTTCGGGAGTGTCGTTCGTGGAGTTGGAAAAGCAGTGGAGAGCCTATGTGGGGCTGAATCCTGAACCCAACTTCATCCCCACACCGACATTCTTCAACCCATTGTTGGTAACACCAACGCAATCTGCTGGCAGTGAGAATTAGATAGGAAGGCGGGTGTTATGCCCGCCATCGGCTTAACCTCGTGTTACGCCCGAAGTCTGGCGGACTTTATTGCCCTCGATAGCACGGGCGATAAAGACAAAGCCACCGAGTAAACCAATTGTAAAGCCGATACCGCGCACAATCAGGGCGGTGGTCAGCGATTGCGATTCGCTGACACCGAGAATTCCGGTCAGGAAAGCGACATAAGCCGCCTCACGCAGACCCAGCGACCCCGGTGAGATGGGAACCAGTTCGATGGCAACCGTCAAGGCAATCAGTGGGATAAACGAGAAGTATGGCACTACTGCGTCCACCGCGAGTAAGCCGATATAGGCAGCCGACATGGTGCAGGCATTGGCAATAAACGACAATACAATCATGTTCAACAGCATGCGACTATGACCAAGCTGCCCCTGCAATGCTTCACTGAGAGTCTTGAGTTTCTCGGCAACTTTGCCAAGCCGAATGCGCCTCAGAATGCGCATCATGGGTTCAATGAACCAGCCAAAGCGCAGCACCACCAGACCTACCACACCAACTACCGTGATAGCGTATACGAAGAAGTAGATTTCAGTCATCAGACCCTCGTTGGGCAGCAGAAGCAGAATCAGGCTGGCTGACACGAATATGGTAATCAGGCCAATCGCACGTTCGACCAAAACAGACGAAACTGACATCAACATGCGGCCCGAATCCGCACCCATCTCCATCATGCGCATAGCGTCACCACCGATGGAGGAGCCGGGCATAAATTGCGTAAAAAACGAGCCGACCAGATAGGTTCCAAAGAGACGCTGCGGGCTAATCGTGATGTCACTGGCTTTGAGCACCAGCCACCAGCGCATGGTTTTCACAAAGGTGGCAATCAGGTTCAGACTGAGCGCAAAAAATACGAGCAGCAAATCCACGCCAAGAATGGTCTCCAGCAGGCTGTCTTCTTCGCTCACATAATAGGTTATGATGACCAATCCAATGAGGCCCACCACCAGACGCATCCAGTTCCACACTCGTTTCGTTGTGAAACGGCGTGGCCGGAACGTGGATGGATTTACCGGGGTTGGCGGTTCTGGAAACATGTTACGATACCTCACTCATTTGTTCGACACGAGCATGTTGGGGTGTCAGGTGCTCAATAGCAAGTCCGTAGGCGTCCATGATGCGGCGGGCCACGGCTTCCCATGAATAGTCATTTACGGCCTTATCACGATTTTCCTGCCCGCGACGCTTCAAAAGTTCATCATCTTTAAGCGCTTCATGCACCGCACGGGCCAAATCAACCGGCTCGTGGAATTTTGCGTATAGACCCAGATCGCCCAGAATTTCAACGCTGGCCTCACGCTCGTAGGCCACCACTGGCAGCCCCATCGCCATATAGAAGTAGATTTTGGCGTCGCCTTCGGTAATGGCAATTTTCGGGGCGATGGCGAGATCAGCAAGCGCCATATAGCGCCCGGTCTCATAATACGGGATTTTGCCCGTAAACGTCATGTAATCCACGAGACCTTTTTCGGCGGCTCTGGCGGCGTATTCATCTTCATCGGGGAACCCAACCACCAGAAAATGTACGCCGGTAAATCCGCGATCATAGACCAGAACGCGGGCCGCTTCAATCATATCGTCTACACCCTGATACTGTTTCAGCAAACCCATGAAAAAGACGATCTTCTTGTCTTTCGGCAGATTTAACTGTTTGAACAGGTCTTCTTCAAAGGGATAATTTTCGGGCGAAAATGCCTTTGTATCTACCCCATCCAGAATCGCCAGCAATTTTTCCGGCGACATCTTAAACCGCTGCATGGCATTTTCATAAATCTGTGTCGATGATGTCATCACGACAGGTGACGTTTTGAGCGATAGATTCTCAATGGCGCTGAGCATGTGGTAGTACCATCCACCCTTGCTGCTGTAGCCGTGTTCGGCAATCTCACCGGAGAAGCTTCCCTGCATATCAAATACGAATGGGATGCCTAAAAGTTTCCAGAGCCACCATGCCACCCACATTGAATCCCAGCCATGTGCATGGACAATGTCCGGTTTAATGTCACGGGCGACTTTGAGCGCTTTGAGCAGCATCAGAACAGCGATATAGGGCTTATGGTAAGACGGCCCGGCATCGGTTTTGTTATACCAGGGCAAATTGATGATACGGTGTATCGGGAATTCGGGAACGTCTTTGCCGATGTGATAGGTCACCATCGTGACGTCGTTGCCCAGCGCTTGCAGGGCACGTGCCTGTTCGTAGATATGAATATGACCGCCCCGGTCTACAAAAAACGGCGTGGCGGCAATCAGCAGAATGTTATAGTGTCTGTCTTGAGACACAGTTTTTCTCCATGTTATTTGCAAAACTGCTGAATTATAGGAA
The DNA here is from genome assembly GCA_022616515.1 of Chloroflexota bacterium. Taxonomy (GTDB): domain Bacteria; phylum Chloroflexota; class Anaerolineae; order Aggregatilineales; family J027; genus JAKEEQ01. The sequence continues at coordinate 11,238 of JAKEEQ010000554.1, forward strand.
CGTGCCACATCAATCGCAAGGGATAACCCCGAAATTTGGGGGGTTTGTCAGAATTGTCACACAATGTTTTATGGCTGTGACCCCGGTTTTTGAGCAGGTAATTTGACGACCGGAGCAAGCGTCATCGGTATGGCGGTCAGTGAAATGGCAATCCACAGGATAACATCGTAACTGCCAAAAAGATCGTAGCTCAGGGCAAAGATAACCGGGCCAACCGAGGTTGAGATGACGAGTGCAGTCGATACGAATCCGCGAATAGCGCCCAGATGTTCGCGTCCGAAGATATTGGCCCACACCGAGCCATCAAAAACTGTGCCTGTACCAAGCACAATGCTGAAGAAAACGGCATAAAGCACTGTCATCCAAATGGCAGTCATTGTCATGGCGAGGAACATGGATGCTGTGAGTGCCATAAGTTGAGTCGTGATGATTAGACCGGGCCGATATTTGTCGAGCAGGTAGCCGATCATCAGGGCGGTCCCTGCCGAGAGCAGCGCAATCAGCGCATAGGTTCCAGCAGCAGTAGCACGACTATGGCCCACCGCCTCAAAAATCGAAACTTGATGGATAATCAGGCCAGTGCCAAATCCCGGTGCCGCCATTCGCCCGGCCAGAAATACCCAAAACATTGTTGTGCGGCGTACCTGTGGCAGTGTCCAGTTCTGCTCAATCATCCCCGTGCGGCGCTGATCATCGCTCATGTTGTCGGGATTCAGGCCGAAATCCTCCGGTTTGTTGCGCATCAACCCCCAGAAGATTGGTACACCTGTTACCAATACGCCGACACTCATCAGCAGCCAGATTTCACGCCACTCATATACGGTAAACAGTTCTTCGAGGAATGGGACAAAGCCGACCTGAAACAGTGAGAATGCTACCAGTGTGAAACTCATCATGCGGCCCCGTCTGGCAAAGAACCATTGGGCAATAGATGTAGTGCTCACCAATACCATTGCCCCATAACCCAATCCACGAATCAAAATGAAGCCGATGAGCAACATGAGCGGCCCGGTGACAATCGACATGAACAGCAGGGCTGTCGCAAACAAGACCGAGATAATAACCCCGGACATCCGGTTGCCGCGCAGGTCAATTTCACGTCCCACAAATGTTAAACTTAGCGCAGCAATAAACGTCCCCAGCCCATATAGACTTGAGACCATAGTCCGCGAGAGATCAAATTCGACAATGAACTGGTCGATAAAGAGCGAGGTGGTGAAACTTTGTGCCGGGGATGTCAGGATCATCCCCACTGTGGCTACCGCCCAGACAACCCATCCGTAGAAAAGTGGTGAGCGGTCGACCAGCGTTCGAGGATGTTCAGCGTGGTGCAATTCAATATCCAATCAATGTGGCAAACAAACAAGATTTCACTATACTCCTCGTATATGAGAGGTTTGTGAAGGAATCAGACTGGAAATTCGTGTACGAAAAACGCTGGACGGCTAATCCTCAAGCTCCCGAACTACCGCAGGCTGGGCTTTCCACGGCCAATCAATCTGATCGTCAATTTCGGGAAATGCCACAAAATCGGCCTGCCCTTTCATGGCAAAGGTGACGACCATGTGCCCCTTGAGCTGTTCTCTGGCGACAGCAAAAGTACTCCCGGTGAGGCTGATGTCATCGACCAGCAGAATACGGCAGGGGGTGTTGGGCAGATCGAGGGGTTTCAGCAAGATAGGTTGCTTACGTTGGGGGTTGTTTGCTTCATCCCGATAGTTGATGTGTATCAGTTTCATGGGTTTGCCAAGCTGATGTGCGACAAGACTGGCGGGCACAATTCCCCCCGTCGCAATCCCAACTACCAGGTCAACCTCCGGAAATGGAATATGCTTTAAGCGCGTGTTAATGGCTTCAAAATCAAATTTTACCTTCATGAGTTGCATCCTGTACTGAAAAAGATAACGTGTACTGATGGTGTACACATCTACCTATATGATAGCACAAAAACGGCATGGCTTTCGGGGTAAAAACGAAATTCTTGATGAAGAATATTTTTTATGTTACTATTGGGTCACATATGGAACTTGAAACGCTATTCAAAGCACTATCGGACCCGACCCGGCGACGTATTTTAGATTTGCTGCGTGAGAAGCCGCATATCACGAACGAGCTTGCCGCACAGTTTCCAGAGTTATCACGTTATGCTGTGATGAAACATTTAAATGTCCTTGAGGAGGCGGGGCTTATCAGCATCCGGCGCGATGGACGCGAACGCTGGAATCATCTGAATGCGATCCCACTACAGGCCATCTACGAGCGGTGGCTGAAACCGTATGAAGCCCATTGGGTGCAATCACTTACCAATCTAAAGCAACTGGCAGAAAGTCAACCAAAAATGCAAGCAGTGTCATATGAAGTCGCTCAAGAAATTTTTATCAACGCAGATGTTGAGTCCACCTACCAGCATTTGTTGGATGTGAACGGCTGGTGGTCCCATCGTTACGCCCGATTCCCTGATTCTTTGCGGCTGGAACCAATCGTGGGCGGACGGATGTGGGAAGCCCTCAGCAATGATGGTGAAGACGGCATATTGTGGGGTATTGTGCAGTCCATTCAGCGCAACGATCATATCACGCTGAGCGGTCCCCTCGGGATGCAGGGCGCTGTTTTTGGCGTGGTGACGATTTGCACGGAAGAAAAAGAAGGCGGCACGCTGGTGACACTGGATCACAAGTTCATGGGCAACGTGCCGGAGGCATATACAAAAGGCTGGGGCGACGGCTGGCACCGCAATCTCAATCACTTGAAAACATTAGTTGAGACAGGCAAGCGCGTTGAATTAGCCTAACCAGTCGCCTTGAGTTGGCGCACAGCGTACTCAATTTCGCTAAGTATATCGTCAGGAACGCCGCCTACCGGAGCACCACGCTGCAAAAATTCGGCGTAGGACTGATCGAGGGAACTGTCGCCGCAGGCACAGCCAATTTCCACGAACCATTCAAGGCGCTGTTTTTCGATGTCAATGGTCATGCCGCTGGTCCCGTCATGGTAGGCCCAAATCCACGCCGTGCGCAGTTGTGAAGGCATTACTGAATGTGGACCAGCACTCTGGCATCGCGCCACAGACCTTCGAGGTCATAATATTCGCGCTGTTCTTCGGTGAACGCATGGATAACAATGTCGCCATAATCGAGCAACACCCAGCCGCCCGTCGGATCGCCTTCCACGCGCCACACCTTTTTGCCGAATTCCTCATGGACTTCATCCTGCACGCGGTTGACAATGGCCTTGAGCTGGCGGTCACTGTTGCCGGTGCAGATGATAAAGTAGTCTGCGATGAGGGTAATCTCCCGCAGGTCCATGAGTATGATGTCTTCGGCTTTCATGTCGGTGATGATGTCCACCATGGCACGAGCAAGTTCCTGTATATCCGTCCGAGCGTTATCCATTTGTTTGTCCTCTGTCTAATTGATAATGATAAAGGCTTGTGTAAATAGGGCCAGATGGGAGCAAATCACTTTTTACCAGACTGATGGCTTCACAGGGCCAGCCAATATTTATCCCGGCGTCTATTTGCGCAACCGCTTCGCCCAATTTTGCGACGGCTGGCATATCAGCATTTTTCTTCACCCGGCCCACCGTAAGATGGGGACTGAAGCTGCGCTGCTCCGGGGCGAATCCGAGCGGTTCCATTCGCTGCTCAATATTGCGCTGGAGCCTCTTTAACTGCTTCGAGTGATCTTCCAGACCCAACCACACGACGCGCGGGCGTTTGGGATTGGGAAATACACCCACCCCCTGAATGGTCAAATCCAACGCTGAAATATCCTCCCCCGCTGATTCAATCGCAGCCTGAATCTCATCAACCTGAGTGTCGGGTGTATCACCTAAAAATTTCAGGGTCAGATGGATGTTCTTGAGCGGAGTCCAGCGGACTGCCTTTGAACCAGGAATGGATTGTAGGGTCTGCAAGGGGGTTTCCAGCGCCGATTGGACGGCTGGATTCAACTCTAAAGCAATAAATAGACGAAGGGCTTCTCCCACACGCGCTCCTCTTCAAACCTTTAAGAGGTATTATACAACATTATCGAGCGGGATAGGGATGTCTTATGGTTATTCAAAACTTTGCAGTCTTGAACTTTGCAGCGAACGGAGACCATAAACTCCCGCCAATCCCAGTAATTCCAGATTATACGCGGCATTGTGGTCGGCATGAGCGGTATATCCACAATGAACACATTTAAACCTGTCACCACTGCGATTTCGTCGGTCCCATCTATTGCAGATGTGGCAGTATTGGGAGGTATAGGCGGGATGTTTACGCTCAAGCCGAACCCCGTGTTCCTCACAATAGCGTGCCAACACATCGACAATATAGGCATACAGCCAATGAGACAGCCGTCTGTTATGGGTACGCGGGAACGTCCCGCGCTTGCCACGTTTAACGTGCTTCAAATCTTCAATCACCAGAACGCGAATAGACGACCAATCCATCTGCTTGAGAGCTTGTCCAATCCGCGATTTAATCTGGGTGTGAGTGTGTTTCTTGCGCCTGGGAAACTGGCGAATATCCTTAACCAGTTCCTGACCGATGTGCTGCCCATCCGAGAAAATCAGGCCATTGACATAATTACTATCCATGCCGACCACGCGGCCTTCGGTTTTCTTCTGTGGACGTGGTTTTTCCAGAATAAAATCGACAAACAGACGGCCTTTATGCATTCCCAGCCGCACGGTTTTGGACAATTGCCAGCCAGCGGCCAACTTGCGGTTCAAATGGCGCGTGGCATGAACCGGTATCGTCATACATGGCGCACCAGAGCCGGTCAGTTGTACCGCGACATCAAAATGGCGGCCTGCAAAGGGCTGGATAGTCACGAAATGATAATAGAGCGTGACCGTCCAGTGATGAAGCTGCGGCTTACGCTGATGGTCCTTCTCTCTCTGGCTGCGGATGGTCTCTTTCGCTTGCTTGGCAAGGGCTTGTGCCAGACGGGTGGTGATGTTAAAGCGGTCGCGGCCCCGCTGCACGGTTGGCAAATCGGCCAGTTCCGCCGAAAAATCTTGGCGCTGCCAGAACAGGTCAATGAAGTATTGGGTGACATCATGACACAGGTGCAGGAACTCGCGCAACTCGGCTGTCTTACCAGCATTCAAGTCATTAATGAAAACACGGCTGGTGCGCCGCATGATGGGCGACTTGCTTTTACGATGCGCTTTCTTCACGGGTTTTCCTTCAAGGCGGCAATAGCAGTCTTTGTTTTTTTGCCCTGGCGCATGAAATATCAAGTAGTCGAGCCGCTTCAGCGAGTCGATACCGTTTTTGTATCATACACCAATGTATAGCAAAAAATAGCAAAGCGTTCAAGGACAACTTACAATGCAATTCAAATTGACCGGCTGCAAGTGGCTATCACCGGACGGTGTTCGGGATGACCCGCTGTATATTGATAACCGCACAGGGCGCATCATTGAGCGAAACCCCAAAGCGCACGACATTCGGCTGGAAGGCGTAATGTTGCTGCCGGGTCTCATCAATGCCCACGATCATCTCGAACTCAATCACTTTCCACGCACCAAATACCGGGATGTCTACCCCAACGCGCATGTCTGGGGGGAGGATGTGTCGGCGCGATTGGGGGAGGAGCCATTTAAGTCCCTGCAAGCCTACCCGCTGTGGGAGCGGTGTTTGATTGGTGGGCTGAAGAATATCCTCTCCGGGGTGACGACCGCTGTCCACCACAACCCCTATCACCGACCCCTTCATAAAAATTGGTTTCCGTTGGATGTGCTGAAAAATTACGGCTGGGCACATTCCCTGCATTTTGACACACCGGAACACATCAAAAAAGCTCACCGTGACAGTGCCCCACATCCCTTCATGATGCATCTGGCGGAAGGCACGGATGAGAGTGCACAGGCTGAATTCAAACAGTTGGAGGCGTTGGGTCTCGTGGATGAGCGGCTGGTCATAATTCACAGTGTGGGATTGACTGAAGCTGACACCAAAACCGCCATTGACCGGGGCGCAAGTCTGGTATGGTGTCCGTCAACCAATGACTATTTGTTGGACGCAACGGTGAATGTGCAGCAGTGGTACGAGGCCAGGCGGTTGATGCTGGGCAGTGATTCGCGACTGACGGCGGATGGCGATTTGCTGGACGAATTAAGGGCTGCTCATGCCACCGGGCAGTTACCAGCAGATGCGTTATGGCATCTCATTAGTGATTTTCCGGCGCAATGTCTGGGATTGCAGGATGTTGGGACGCTGGCAGTAGGAAATCGGGCCAATATCATCGGCATTCCACTCACCGATGATCCTTTTGAAACACTCGTAAATCTACAGCGTTCGGATTTGCTGTTTGTGATGCGGCGGGGGCGTGTTGTCATCTGTGATCCTGAGTTGGATTTCCCGCAGGATGGATATTCACCTGTCAAGTTGGATGGGCGGGCGAAAATGATGGTTGCGCGACTCGTTAAGCGACTGAAGCGAATGTCGTTGGAGGAGCCGGGTCTATCTCTTATTTGAAAAACTGCCAGTCTTTTGCCCGTTGGGCATCCCTACACGCATCAAGGCATTCGTAGGGACGTGCAACGGCACGTCCTGTGAACTTGTCTACAGGCCCTTATACTCCTTAAACCACAGCCACGTCTTATACAGGCCATCATGCACAGAGACCTTCGGCTCAAAGCCGAGCAGTTCGCGGGCACGGGTGTTATCGCAGTACGTAATGGGCGGATCACTGGCAGGACGCGGCACAGTGCGTTTATTGATGGTGCGCCCGGTGAATTCTTCTATGGCTTCAATGAAGTCACTCAGCGAAATTGGATTGCCGCAGCCGAGGTTAATTACTTCATAACCCATCGGACGTTCGAGAGCGGCTACAACACCATCCACCGTATCGTCAATGTAGGTCCAGTCGCGGTGAATGTCACCGCCATTGAACACCGGGATTTCGGTCCCATCAAAGGCAGCATTGAGCAGGCGCAACGGCATCATATCGGGGCGACCTGCCGGACCATAGACGTTAAAGAAGCGCAGGATGGTTACCTTCATACCAACGAGATTATGGTAGGTGTGGGCCAGCAATTCGGCGGCGCGTTTACTGGCAGGATAGGCCGCAAGGGGCCGGTCGGCAGTGTCGGTTTCGATAAAGGGGATGACCTCGGTTTCCCCGTAAACAGAACTCGTCGAGGCCAGTACAAACACATCCAGATTTTTGTCGCGGGCATGTTCCAGCAGATTCATCGTGCCGTTGACGTTGACATCAACATACAGGCGCACATTATTCACGCTCTCGCGTACCCCGGCCATTGCCGCCAGATGGCCCACCCGGCGAATGTCATGTTCGGCAAAAATGCGCCCAACCAGAGCATCATCGCGGATGTCACCCTCGATCACAGTCAGATTGTCGAAACGGCTGAGGCGTTCGATGTTTTTGTGTTTGAGGGCGGGGTCGTAGTAATCGTTGAAATTGTCGAGAATAACGATTGTATCACCCTTTTCCAGTAAACGCTCCGCGACATGGCTGCCAATGAAGCCCGCCCCACCCGTGACTAACGTTGCCATCCCTGCTCCGAGAAATCGTAAAGAATAAACCAGTCCCAACCATAATGCATCCTGGATTTTTGCGCGAGTCTACCAGGATTCTTCTTGGCTGACAGTCCAGCGAAAGTCATAGTGCCGGGGCAAAGTTCACTGACTTTTAGCCCGGTGCGACCGAGTTTGCGATATTCCATGAACGTATTTCTTTCTAAATTTTAGAGGGGCTTCAAAAAAGAACGTTGCCCGGTGGCAACGTACTTTAACTTATTCCACTGACTTGATCTTATAGGTAAATTCTCCGGCATCGGTCTGCACCTTGACCTTTTCACCTTTCTTTTTACCAAGCAAAGCCTGCCCCAGTGGACTTTCATTAGAAATCAGCCCATCCATTGGGTTGGCTTCCGCCGCGCCAACAATCCGGAACGTTTCCGGGTCGAAGTCTTCTTCCTGAACGGTTACAGTTCGACCAACCGCGACAACTCCGGTAGGAATGTGGTCTTCATTGATGATGGTGGCATCTTTCAGTAAACCCTCTAACTGCCGGATACGCCCCTCAAGAAAAGCCTGGCGTTCCTTGGCGTCGTGATAGTCAGCATTCTCTTTGAGGTCGCCCATTGAAATGGCATCTTTGAGTTTAACCGCAAGCTCCGGACGCTGGACATTGATAAGATCTTCCAACTCAGCTTTGAGTTTCTCATAACCTTCCTGTGTTAGATATTGGGGTTCATCTGTCATGGTACAAACTCCTAATTTATTTTGAAAAGCCTCGCCGCAGCGAGACTCAAACTCTATCCTAACTGAGAACTAGGGGCGCACAAAGGGTGAAAATAGCCGTTCCCACTCCTGCAAAGCATAGCGATCTGTCATACCAGCGATGTAATCAGTGGCAGCACGATACACTCCCCGATGGTTGATTTTTTCTTGCACAGACGGCGGGAGCTGGGCAGGAGTGCTGGTATAGGCTTCAAATAAATCTGTAAGGAAACGCCGTGCTTTGCGGCTCATACGCACTACTCGATAGTGATTATACAGATTTTCATACAAAAATGCTTTATATGGCTTGTTCATCTGTTGATATTCTTCAGAGTGGCTGATGAGATTGTGATCGAGGCGCTGGACATCCTCCGGGGACTGCACTCCGGAAGCCTCAATATTGGCGGAGGTAGTCGTAATCACATCTTGAAGTTGCAGCCCCAGCATTCGCCGGACCAGACAGTGCCGGGTTAACTCATCCAGGTGCCCCCCATCATAGCCGACATCTGCTGCCAGCATTTCCCACAACTCCAGCCCCTGTAATTGTTGCGGCGTAATCAGGCCAGCCCGCAGGCCGTCATCAAGGTCGTGGGTGTTGTAGGCCAGTTCATCGGCAACGTTTGAAATCTGCGCTTCCAGCGAACCACGCAGTTCCGGGCGATAATCTTGATTGTCTTCGCTGGCGTCATATTCAGTTTCATGTTTAACGATACCTTCGCGGCATTCATAGGTCAGGTTCAAGCCGCGCCACTCTGGATAGCGACGTTCCAGTTTGGTCACGATACGCAGGGACTGCTTGTTGTGTTCAAAACCGCCGTGATCTGCCATCAGGTCATTGAGTGTAAATTCCCCTGAATGACCAAAAGGTGGATGCCCAAGATCATGCACAAGGCAAATGGCTTCAACAAGGTCTTCATTCAGGCCCAGCGCCCGCGCAATGGTCCTGCCGACCTGCGTAACTTCGAGAGTATGGGTGAGACGAGTGCGGTAGTAATCACCCTCAAAGTTGACAAAGACCTGCGTTTTGTATTCCAGACGGCGAAAGGCGGTGGTATGGACAATCCGATCCCGGTCGCGTTGGAAATAGGTGCGATGGGTCGGCGGTTCGTCCGGATGTTCGGTCCCCAGCGTGTCACCGCTTTTTACCGCATAAGGAGCCAGGACCTGGCGTTCCAATGCTTCAAGTTCTTCGCGTGATCTTGCCAAACCAACCTAGTCCTTAAACCGCTAAACGTCTAAAATGATAATTAAATTATAGTAACACGCCCCACCCGAAAGGAAAACTCCTGTGAGTGATGTTCGCGTCCGGCAAGCGCTGCTTGCAGATATTTTTGCTATCACCGACGCTTACTGCTCCAATGTGGATGTCTTCACGCGCTGGAACCATGACGGCACACGAACGGTGGTCCCCTATGCGGAACTAAGTCTGGCAGAACGCTTTGACAATGGTGGGCCGTGGATGTCGGTGGAAACCTGCGCAGTGTGGCTGGC
>JAKEEQ010000555.1 GCA_022616515.1 Chloroflexota bacterium
AAGCATTTGTTCCACTTAGGTATTTTGCGCAAGATATATCAAGTAGTTACAAAGGTCTCCTTGAGACAATAGGTCTACAGATGCATGAAGCATTTGTTCCGCTTAGGTATTTTGCGCAAAGTTCAGGTAGTTATCTGGCAGGATTAAAGAGCACATTTTCTGAAATGGAATTAAACCAAAACAATACAGGTATCCCACTACTTTCTGAACATAGTTCCGACAACTCCCGCGAAGAATATTTATCACTGCAAGAAGACACCAACTCGAATAATGACTCGCGGGAAGAAAGTTCAGATACAAAGTGAGATGTAGAATTATATCTTGAATCTTGTCTTAACTTGCTAAAACGGAAATGTCGGCGGGAAACGGTCTTCCCACGGCACACCGTCCGCGGTCTCTTCTTTCTGGATATATGACAGGATGAACTCGTCAAGCTGCCCCTTCTCAATGACATCCTTTGTACGTACCGTCCGCACCCCCGTCCGCATATCCCGCACAAACCGCTCTCCACTGCGCCCCAACGAATACGTGCGCACCACCGACAGCTTTTCCTGCGGCGGGGCCGGGCGTTTGCCTTCCGTAATTTCGGTCTTGATACGCTGGTAATCGTTCAGCCACTGCTCAACATCGGTTCCATCCGGGATGGCAAACACCTGATTACGCACCAATTGATCACGCCCATCATCCGCCGTCATCTTGTGAATGCCGCGCTCACCCTTCAGGAAGCCGAATACATTGCTGCCCTCAAACAGCAGAGCCACTTCTTCCGATGGTGTCTTCGCCTCAAATTTCTGCATCAAATCGCGGAAGCTGGATGAATTGAGGTAGCGGAACACCAGACGGTTGCTTTTGCCGTGCGGCTCCAGCACATACACATCTCGATCATAGCCCTTTTGCTCGGCCCAGATTAAATACATCCGGCACAACTGCCGCATCCACTCGCTGTCACTGGTCACCGTTTCCAGCGGACTTTGCCCCAGCCGGTTAATCAACATCATGGCGCGATGGCGGTGCGGCAGGTGTCCGGTCCGCATCTCAATCTCGAAATACAGCACGTCGCGATACAGGCTCTGATAATCTTCCGCCAGATCTTGCTGGTAATGTAGGTCGCGTTCGCGATGCACCAGAATCGCCATTTCCTCAAGATATTCAACTCGCTCCTGCAACTGGCGCAACCGCCGGGTCAGCCGGTCCAGAAAATAGAAACGGCTCAATTTTTGCCGCGCATCATCGCCGTCATCCCAGAAATTAGGCCGCTGCGTATCAATCAACAGTGTATCTTTTTCGGCCTGCATCCGCACGATGCGTTCGCTTTCCGCCCAATCGACCAGTTTGCGGCGCAGCATGGCAAATCCGTTCACCAGTTCGCTGGTGTCCATGTGCATTGTCTTGTAGTAGCGATTGTCCAGCCCTGATGCTAACTCGACGCGCGTACTGGCGTCCTCAATCGGCACGTTCTTGAGCACCACTTCATGGCTGTCGCGATCCACTTCGACCCGCAGCAGTTCCGCGTCTTGATTGGAACGCTGGGCCAACTGCCGCGCCATCGGCTGGACGACAATCTTCTCAATCTCGCGCTTCAGGGGACGCGCCCCGTATTTCGGACTGTAGCCTTTGTCCAGCACCAGATCAATCACCGCATCATCAATTTCTACCAACAGGCTGCGGCGCGTAATCCCATCCCGCAGCAGGATTTCTTTCAATTCGCGGGCCGCGATACTGCGCAGTGCCGACGGGTCAAGCTGCCCGAAGACCAGCACCTGATCAATACGATTCACAAATTCAGGCCGGAAATAGCGCTCGATGTGGTCCTGATAATGCTCCACCAGCGCCCGGTTGATTTCAGCGTGACTGGCCTCTTTATCCCCGGCAAAGCCAAATCCCCGGAAACTCCCCTCACCGGAGCCGAGATTGCTGGTCATGATGATAATCGTGTTGTGGAAATAGGTGGTGCGGCCATCCGAGTCGGTCAAACGCCCCTCGCCCAGCACCTGCAAAAACACATCATATATGCGCGGCGAGGCTTTCTCGAACTCGTCCAGCAAAACAACCGAGAACGGCTGCGAACGAACTTGTTTGGTGAGTTCGCCTACCGAGCCAAATGCGCCAATCAACCGCGCCAATCCGTCCATATCGCTGTATTCGCTCATGTCGAAGCGGACGAGGCGGTCTTCATTGCCAAACAGATACGCCGCCAGCGATTTCGCCATGTGGGTTTTGCCAACGCCCGTTGGCCCGATAAATAAAAACGTCGCCATCGGCTTGGCGGGATCATTCAACCCGGCCTTGACCATCGCAATCGTGTCCACCATCCGCGCTACCGCATGGTCCTGACCGCGCACCCGCTCCATGAAGTATTTGCTCACATCGTCGAGGTCAAGGCGTGCCCGGTCATTCAGGATAAACTCCGGCATTCCAGAGTAGCGGGAGAACGAATCCAGCACATGCTGGCGCGTCACCGGATATTTGCGGGACAAACGCCGCAGTAAAGTACCACGTGGCGGCTCCTCTTCATGGTTATCTTCCTTTTGCCGCGCTACCTCGCCAACCGCTTCTTCCAGCAGCCGGATAGATTTGCCGGGGAAACTGCGGTAGGGCAGAAAACGCCGCGATAACTGCGTTGAGGCTTCCACCGCGCCCGGATCAACCCGCACGTCATATTCCTGTTCCAGATCACGCGCCACGTTGCCCAGCACCGACAGCGATTCCTCTTCGCTCATTGGCGGGATGTCCACGTAGCGGAACAGGTTCATAAAGCTGGCCCCCATCCGCTCGCCCATAATCAGGCGGTCCGGCGTGCTCTCACCAATAATGGTTACTTCGCCGGAGGCAATATAGGGCCGCAGGGCCTGGCCCACGTTATTATCACTTTTCGACCAGCGTCCAATTTCCAGCAGACCCGGCAGATCATTAACATACAGGATATGCTGCTTCTTGCGGCATTCATTCACGAGGTCCTGAATGCGCTCTTCCCATGTGCCGATAAACTGTGCCCCGGCAATAATCCGGTCCGGCGTCAGCATCCACACCTCGCGGTCCTGTAAGGCTTCAGGGCAGTTGTTATTGGACAGGCGATAGACGAGTTCATTCAATATGGCGGTTTTGCCGCTTTCGCTGGGTCCGGTCAGGATGAGGCTGTTGCTGCGCTGGTGGGCCAATACGCGCAGCACCTGCTCAAGTATTTCCTCACGATGATAGGCTTTACGATGGCGTTTGCTGCCGACCTGGGCCGTCAAGCTGACACCCATTTCCTTAAGCGCCCAGAATCGATCCGTATCATGCCCGCGCCCGAATGGATCAACGAAATCGGGCAGATCATCTTTGTCTTTCTTTTTCTTCTTGAGCGATACCTCAACTTCCAGCGTATCCAGCATTTCCCGGCGGGAATATTGATACTCAAGCAGTTGGTCCAGCGTCGCGTTGTCCAGCCAGCTTGACAGTTCAATTGTGGCCTGCTCATTGAGTTCACTGCGGTCAAATACATAGAAGCTGGGGCCACCGCGTCCCAGCTTGGGGACCGTTACATAAAGCTGCCCATCTTCTTGCGGGTGGACCAGCAAACTGAACAGCAGTTTGACCTTTTCCCGGCGGCGATTGCGTTTCTTCGGGTCAACCGGGCGCAGTTCAATCTGAACCTTTTGCATGTAGAGACTGGAATCATATTCAAGCAGGTGTAAATGAGTAGGTGGGGTGTTTAGAATACGCTCCCTGACGGTTTCTTCCAACTCATCCTTGATTTCGTTGAGATTGATACCGTAGGACGTAATATCATAAAACGGTAGTACCGTGACGGTGTACGTCCGATTTTTGTGTTTCTGAACATACAAGTGAAATTTGAATTTCATTAGATTCTAGCGCGGAAACCCCGATGGCAATTAGCGGCGAGGAGCAATGTTCTCCTTTTTGCTCACAACTAATCTTCCCGAAGGGAGGAGAGGATTTGCGTTACCGCTGGCTCCTTTCCGGGCCTTCTCCCCGTTAAGGGGTAAAGTCCTCCTCACCCAGGTTATGAGACGGTTTTGTAGCTGTACCGCACTTACTTAGACCCTCAGTATGTTTAACGGCACAGCGGAGTGGAGCAAGCTGGAGCGTCACCCACCCGTCCCTATATATTCGTCTCTAACGTAGTCCTTGCCTGTCGGCCTGACTCGGGCTGGTCAACACGCACATGAACACTTGTCCACATGCCACAGCAAGCTGCGGGGTCGTTGACACGGCGCTGGAGTTTTAGAGAAGTCCATTTTCGATTAACATTATTATCGGTTATTCGCAGATAACATGCAACTTTTTTCGGGAATCCTATGTCAAAACTTCAATTAATGCGTGCCGGATACATTACAGTCATGCCGCTGATGGTCGGGGTGATGCCGTTCGGGGTGGTATTCGGTGCGCTCGCCTCAGCCGCCGGGATGTCCGTCTGGGAAGCGCTCGGCATGTCCATTTTCGTCATCGCCGGATCGTCGCAGTTTGTGGCGGTCGGCCTCATTGCCGACAGTGCCCCTATCGCCATCATTGTTTTCACCACATTCATCATCAATCTGCGCCATTTTCTCTACAGCGCATCACTGGCAAGCTTTTTGCGCCCCGTTTCCGGGATATGGAAAGCGGTGCTTGGCTATTTCATGATTGATGAAGTGTATGCCGCCGTCATCAAACGCCAACAGCTTGGCGAATTTACCCCCGATGAATTCAAGTGGTATTTTCTGGGCGGCGGCCTCAACCTCGGAAGCCTGTGGTGGCTAACGACGGTTGTAGGTGTCTGGCTGGGCAATGTCATTCCAGAAGACATGACCACCGTTCTGGCCTTCACCCTTCCCTTAATTTTTACCGCCATTGTCGTGCCACTGGTTACGTCATCACCCCAACTGATGTCTGCCCTGAGTGCGGCCCTGACGGCGATCCTCTTCGCGCCGCTGCCCAATAATCTGAATCTGATCGTAGCAGCATTTGTGGGAATTGCCGTCGGGCTGATGATGGAAACCCACCAATTGCGCCGCAGCAGGGTGGTGCTGCCTTGACCATCTGGTTAACGATTCTGGGTATGGCTGTTGTTACCTATGGTACACGCCTGATGCCACTAACCGTTGTGGACGAAAATTCATTGCCACTGTGGGCACGCCGGGGGCTGAAGTATGTACCGATTGCCGTGCTGTCCGCCATCATCGGCCCGGCTTATATCCCATCTTCGGATTGGCTGGCATATGATGTCGGGGTTCCGCTCGCAGCAGGTTTGCTGGCGATTTTCACCGCTTACTTTTCACAGAGCACAATCATCACCATTGTGGTTGGTGTGACGGCGTATATCCTGCTGAGTGCCGTATAGAATCAAAAACAGGGACCCGATTGAGTCCCTGTTCTTTGCTATTCAGTTGTATATTGGCTATTCGGTTGTTTCGCTGACACTGATACTGACGACGGCTTCTTCATCACCGAAGCCACTGTAGAACGAGCTGCGGACATACAGTACGTAGAATGTACCGGCCTTCAACTCGGTCACAACGGCGGCGGCCAGGAAACCTTCACCGTCGAGTTCAAATAGGGTTTCGTTTTCGAACGTATCACCCGTCCAACTTGACAATGTTACTTCTGGATACAGATCTTCCGATTCGTATCCGAGAGCAATAGTCCAGGTGACATCTTCTTCCGGGAAGAGAACGAAAACATCGGGAATATCAACTTCGCTGCTCTGAGCAATCGGAGCTTCAACCTCGCTGCCCGGAACAAGCGGTTCGACCGACTTAATGCGCAGAATATATTCGCCTTCGCTGTCACCATCTGCGCCATCGTAGCGGGTAGCCTGAATGGTATATTCACCATCAAAAGCCAGTCGGCGCACTATGTATGCACCACTGAAGCCGATAAAGCTGTTATCACGGGCGAGATCGCCACCAGCGGGATCCAGCAGGGCTACTTCTACGGACAGACCAAAGGTCCCCGGCTTGGGGTACATTTCAATCTGAACAGTATCACCAGCCGCTGCCTCAAACACATAGGTGTGCGCAAATTCATCGTTGGTAAGTTCGCCTTCTACCCATGTATCAAACTCAATGGCGCTGCCTTCTTGCGCCGAAACGCTCGGGACTGAAGCAATCACAAGTCCTAGCACAATTGCAATTGCAAAACTGAGCGACAAAACCTTACGCATTATAGAATTACTCCTTCAATAGTGAACTGACGACACGATGGTCAAGATAGCATAGAATAAGATTCCGCGATAGCAGGCCAGACACCCCCGTTTTGCCTCTCATATTTCCTCTATTTTCAATGTAAAGCCTTTTATAGACTATAAATGGCCCTAAGAGGTCCAGTGCAGTCACATGAGGAGTCTAGAAATCTTCACAAAATTTTAATTTTCACCAGAGAAACCGTTTCTTCCTGTGGTAACATTGTGTCTACCATCTAACCTAAAAGGAGACAACCTTGACTGTACGTGTACGTTTTGCCCCCAGCCCTACCGGGCCGCTTCACATTGGCGGGGTGCGTACTGCATTATTTAACTGGCTGTTTGCACGACATCACAACGGGGCCTTTGTTTTGCGCATTGAAGATACTGACCGCAGCCGCTATGTCGAAGGCTCAATCGACCTGATTACCGAAGGCTTGAGCTGGCTGGGGCTGGATTGGGATGAAGGCCCTGACAAGGGTGGCCCATATGGCCCCTATATCCAGAGCGAACGCCTTGACATCTATCATCAATGGACAGACTGGCTGGTTGAACACGGCAAAGCATACCGCTGTTATTGTACACCGGAGCGGTTGGAGCGTGTCCGCGAGGCCAACAAAAAAGCAGGTCGCCGGGTGGGTTATGACCGCCGCTGCCGCAATCTCAGCGAAGAGGAACGCCAGAAACTGCACGAGGAGACCAATGGCGAATTTGTTGTCCGTTTTGCCATGCCACTGGGCGGGCAGACCGTCGTCAACGACCTCATTCGCGGCAACATAACTTTCAACAACGAAGAACTCACCGATCTGGTGTTGATGAAGTCGGACGGCTTTCCCACCTACCATCTCGCTAACGTCGTGGATGACCATTTGATGGAAATCAGCCACATTTTGCGGGCCGAAGAGTGGATCGCCAGCGCACCCGTCCATGCTCAATTATACGAAGCATTTGGCTGGGAGATGCCGCAGATCGCCCATTTGCCCGTGATTCTAAATCCCAACGGCAAGGGCAAACTCAGTAAACGCAGCGCCCGCTTCACATCAGAAGGAATGTCGATTCCCATTTTGCTGCACGAGTTCCCGGAAGAGGGTTATGTCCCTACTGCCATTCTGAATTTTCTGGCAAATACCGGCTGGCACATTGGGGAAGATCAGGAAGTCTTCTACATGGACGAGGCGATTGAGAAGTTCGATATTTCAAACGTCAATCCCGCTGGCACGGCCTTTGATATTAACAAGTTGCAGTGGCTGAACGGCGTCCACATTCGCCAGATGGACCCTGTTGAACTGGCAAAACTCCTGAAGCCGGTTATTGAAGCACATGGCTATGAAGTTAATGCCGGTGCGCTGCTGGCAATCACGCCACATATTCAGGAGCGCCTGAAACTGCTGCCCGATGTCATTGAATTCACTGAATTCTTGTGGAAAGCGGAGTTTGAGCCGGTTGCGCCTGAAGAACTCATCCAGAACAAAATGGATGCCGGAGGCCAGCAGAAAGCTCTGCAAGCCGCCTACGACAAACTACAAACGCTCGACAAATTCGATGCGGACACCATCGAAGCCGAACTGCGCACGCTCGTTGATGAAATCGATGTAAAGGCCGGGCAGCTTTTCGGGAGCCTGCGCATGGCGGTAATTGCGCAAATCGTTTCGCCGCCCCTCTGGCCGTCGCTGGAGATTGTTGGTAAAGAGACGGTATTGGAACGGCTTAAGCTGGCGATTGAAAGCCTTGATGCTCTGATTCCCGAAGCGGAATAACTTTCTCTACCGCATATCGGTCAAAAAAGAGGACACTTCTGTTTGGGAGGTGTCCTCTTCGTGCTTATCCAGTCGTTGGCACAGCCTCCACTTCGACTGTGCCCGCCGTTCGCCCTCGGATGAGCCGCGTGTACAACCACAGCACGGGAAGTAACATTGTGCTGGCAGCGGTGATAGCAATCCGTGTCGAACCCAGATTCCCGATGATGCCCCAGATGGGTCCACCCGCAATCTGACCGAAGGCATCCATTTGCCCTGCCGCTGACAGCATCGTGGCGCGGACTTCGGAGCGGACATGCTGGTTAATCCATGCCACCCACAGTGGATAATAAAGGCTGCGCATGGTGCCAATCGTCCAGAAAGCAACCATCAATATCGCAAAACTGTTGGCGTTGGCATATACCACCAGCCCGGCAAAAATGATGCTCACGATCACCAACAGCGGTCGTACGATGCGTTCGGGCCGGGCATGATCGATGCGGCGGCGCAGAACTTCGGTCGCACCCAGCGACAGCAGCATGCCCACCACATTGAAAATCCCGAACCAGACCACCGTATCCAGATCACCAATGCTCGGCAGCGTGAAGTTATCCAGCATGTGTTTGGTCCACAGCCGGTCATAACCCTCGCTGTACATGCCATAGAACACGGTTGTGATCAGGATGATGACCAGCAGCGGGCGTCGCCGCACCAGCGAGAAGGCTTCCTTCAACGTGTCCAGCATCGCCTGATAGGTTTGCCGGTCGCCTCGATCTGCGGGTTTGAAACCATTTTCTGGCATGAACATCGCCAGAAAAGCGCCCAGCACCGCAAACAAACACCCCGCCACAATAATCGGCAGCCGGATGAACATCGACGCCAGCCCTACACTCACACCAATACCAACCAGTCCACTAACTGAACTGAACTGACTGCTGCGCAGCAGGATATTGGTCAATCGTTTATCATCATTGATTTCATCGGCAATCCACGCATCAGCCGCGCCGCTGATAAAGGTGTATCCCAGTCCCCAGACGATCTGAGCCAGAATAATCGCCTCAAATACCGGGAACAGGCCCTCAATCAAGAAACCTGCGCCAATGACGAAAGTACCGATAATCACGGAAAGGCGACGGCTGTAAAGATCAGCCACAATGCCAGTTGGAACCTCAAAGATGAGTATACTCAATTCCAGCGACGTTCCCACCAGAACGAGTTGCAGCGGGCTGAGACCGACCGTTTCTACCTGATAGAGCATGTTGATTGTGAAAACCAGTGCAAAGAATGCACTTTGCCCACCCCGCAGGATGAGATAGATAGGATATGCGTTAAGACGCTGCATGTTGTTGTTTTTTCTCTCGAATTATGATTTGCTTGAATCAAAACGTCCTGAGTATCTGATACTCAGCCGTTGATGAGCAATACACCACTATACGCAGGGGTTGCGTCCGATTCGAGAAGAATATGGAGCTATTTGCGATACAGAGGTGTACTATGCAGATAGTACAACAGTGACTGACATTGGCTTATTCCTCAGTAGATAATATTGCAAAGCCGTGAAAACTCTAGCATGATTATTTTGTGATGTCAATCAGGCAAAACATGTTGATCTTCGGTTGGCTTACCCTACCATTCCATCATACCCGGCCCACCCTTGAACGGCCCGATGATGTTTGAGGTGATCCAGCCGCCATAAGCTTCATCAACCCGGCTGGCGTAAAAAGCCAGATGGTCTTTGATGTCTGCGTAGGCATAATTCGGGTTTGGGTAACTCCACGCCGCCAGTGAGGATTCTCGCCCGTCAACCTGTAAATTCCAGTAAGCGGCCTGCGGGATGTAATAGACGGGCGGATGGCTGGTTTCCAATATGCGATAGGCAAGCCTGCTTTCGGCAATCACCACGCGATTAAACGCGACTTTGATTATTGCGGAAACTGACTCTTGACCGGGTTCGATTCGTTTTACCTATCAATGCTCCTATACCAATACCTTACGCGATAAGGGTAACACAGGCATGGCACAAATGACGCGCCGAAAATTTCTAAAGTTAGCCGGGCTGAGCACATTGGGGGTGACAGCGGCAGGCTCCGGGACGTTGTTTTATGGCAACCGGATTGAACTGTTCAACTTTGACGTGGTTGAGCGTGAGATGGCGTTGCCCAGGTTAGCGGCTTCCTTCGATGGTTATCGCATCGCCCATATCAGCGATCTGCATCATGATGGCGAATACATGAATCGCCACCACTTAAACCGCGCTATCGACCTGCTTAACCAGCAAAACGCTGATATGGTCATCATTACGGGCGATTTCGTGACCCACAAAATTGATGATGACGATGCCCAATCTCTGCTTGACAACTTGAGCGCCATAAAATCCCGCGACGGCATGTTTGCTGTGCCCGGCAATCACGACTATTGGACCGACATTGGCGGGGTGCGTAGTATTTTGTCGATGTCCGGCGTTGCAGATTTGAGTAACGCCGTCTTCACCCTTGAGCGTGACGGAAATCTGCTCAACATAGCCGGGGTGGATGATTACTGGGAGCAGCTTGCCGATATTAGCTCGGTCATCAACCAGCTACCCGATACCACCAGCCCCACCATCTTAATGGCCCACGAACCCGATTATGCCGACATCAGCGCCGCCACCGGACGCTTTGACTTGCAGCTATCCGGTCACTCGCACGGTGGTCAGGTGCGTTTGCCATTGCTGGGGTCGCCCATTTTGCCGCGTTTCGCCAGAAAATATCCCGCGGGGCAGTATCAGGTCGAAAACATGATCCAGTACACCAATCGCGGGCTTGGTGTCGTTGATCTTCCACTGCGGATTAACTGCCCACCCGAAATCACAATTATAACCTTACGGGCCAGTTGATACCCAAAATTCCAGTGCGGCAACAGACTCATGCGTCTGGCCCGGTAAACGTGCCCGTGCCATAACGAATGACTTGTCGTGTTACAAAACTCTTGTCGGCACTAACCAGCCATTACCTTTTTCTTCATTAGCGCTGGCGATCTTCTCCGCCGAACCCAACACCACGACATCCCCATAGTCGCGCACCTTTGCCAGCACCTCAGCAAAAGCACGGAAATCTTCATTGGTGGTACTGAGCACTTCATTTCGATATTTCTGGCGCATTTCATCGGTAACCCGCGTCAGATACCGCTTCATCGACGTAAAGCCCTTTGCATCCGGCAATTGGTAAGCATCCAGATCGCTAATCGCGCCGATGATGGCACTCGTCAACTCTCGCTCTGACAAATTCAGTGACTGCAAGAAGTCAACGGACGCATCATATGCCTGCACCGTCTCCAGCAAATTCGGGTCGCGATAGGAAATAAACGAGAAGATGCCTGAGTTAGGGTCAAAGAGGCTAAAAGCTCCATAGGCTCCACCCATCACACGAATCTTTTCCCACAAATGGGTGAGCCGTAGATATTTGGATACCACCAGCACCGAACCGTCCATCTCAAAACCGTACTGGAACAAATCGGTGCCCTTCGCCACATAATTCACCTGTGCCGGAACCGTTAACCCCTCATTGCCACTGCGCAGCGCCGGTCGCCAGTCATGCAAATCGGGTGTCTGCGATGGTAGTGCTGCTAAAAACGAGCTTAACTGCGGCTCAAATGCCTGATAATTCTCATTATCCAGAGTTATGTTGCAGATAGCGGCCTGACGATTGACCAGCAGTGCCCGAATGCGTTCCAACTTTTCGAGCACACTGCTCCAATCAGTCTCAATGCTGTCAGCCAGCTCACGCAGGAAAAACAGATAGTCCAACCCATTCACCTGTTCGTCTACCCAGCCTGCCTTATCAAAATGGCTGTTCAAGCGATGGTAGGACACCATGTGCCCGCCCGGCATCAAATTGGCTTCTTCTGCTGCCTTTTCTTCCAGTACCATTTGCAGGAAGCGGTCTTTATTATCCAGTTGGACTGTCAGTAGAATATCCTGCAAAATATCCAGCATATCACTGGCCCGTTCGGTAATGGCTTTCGCCCGCAGGATGAGCCATGCTGTTTCTTCTTTGCTGTTGCGGATGCTGCTGATAAGCGTTGTCGGATAAATGCCGCCCGTCAAACGTCCAATCCGCTGCGACAATTTCACGAAATCTTCCTTCGCCGTGCCCATTTCAAGCAACGCTTTGCCAAACAGATTCGTGTAAGGCAGCAGTTCGGCGGGCAGGCTGTGCAGGTCAAATCCCAGATCAAGATATACGATGCCATTCGTGAACAGGTCATGATACAAGATGCGAGCAGCCTGCAACGTGTCTTCCTGGACCGGGATGACCATATTCTCTTTATCAAGATCGGCAATCGTCAAGCGCGGGATTGTGTCCAGTGCTTCTTGCGTATCCGGCGTATTCTGCCATTCGCGCAGCGCCCTTGTTTCCTCAATGATGGCCTGCAAATCGTCCTCAGTCATACTGGCCCGCGCTGCATCCAGCCGCTGGCGTTCCTTTGCTTCAACTCGCTTTGCCATTTCCGGGTCCGGTTCCAGCACGACCGTCGAGCGATGCTGGTTGTTCAGGAACCACTGCTCGATGAGGTCTTCAAAGTAGCGTTGATTGACCGCCAGCTTCAATTTGACGGCTGCCAGCGTGGATTCAAAACTTAGCGGGCGCAGATAATCCGACCCGTAAGCCCAGTTGATCGCCACCGTATGTGCCCAGGCAATGCCGCGCGGATAACCGCCGGTGTTCATCTCACGCAGCCGGAATTCTGTCGTATTAACCGCTGCCTCAACTGTCTCACGTTCAATGCCATTTTCAACAAGGTCGCGCAGTGTGTCCAGAATGAGCGGCTCAATGCGTTTCACATTTTCATTTTCCACACCCCGCAGCCCGGTCGAGAACATCATCTGGCGCAGGTAGGTCACCATCCCGTTACCTGCCAGATCTTCACCCAACCCGGATTCAATCAGTGCCTTGCGCAGCGGCGAGGCAGGCGTTCCAATCAAAATGTGCTGTAATATAGACGCTGATGTAGACACGACCGGGTCCACCGGCTCTTCCAGCAGCCAGTTCACTGTCACAATATTTTTGGCTTCCCCGCCATCATCCGCCGACACTGCATAGGGTTCGCGCCAGTATACCGGCTCAGCAAATGATTGTTGCAATTGGATGTTCGTATCGGGTGGATTATCCAGCGGCTCAAATTCATCCAGATATTCTGCCAGTTTCTTGAGGCGCATCTCCGTCGGATCATCGCCCCAGAACCACAACAGTGCATTCGACGGATGGTAGTAGCGGCGATAAAAATCGGTAAACTGCTCGTAGGTCAACTTGGGAATGACTTCCGGGTCACCGCCCGCATCATACTGGTAAAGATTGTCCGGGAAAATGGAGGCGCGTGAAAAATGGTCAACGCGGTCATCCGGCGATGAATAAGCCCCCTTCATTTCATTGAATACAATGCCCCGGAAATTAAGCGGCTCGTCAAGGTCTTCCAGTTCATAATGCCAGCCTTCCTGTGCCAGTGTGCGGCGCGTGATGGCGGGGAAGAAGACCGCATCCAGATACACATCCACCAGATTATAGAAGTCCTGCAAGTTCGTGCTGGCAACCGGATACTCCGTTTTGTCGGCCCATGTCCCGGCATTCACATAGGTTTGCAGCGACCCTTTGAGAAGCTCCAGAAACGGCTCTTTAACAGGGTATTTGCGCGAACCACCCAGCACCGCGTGTTCTAAAATGTGGGCAATACCTGTTGAATCCTGGGGCAGCGTCCGAAACACCGCCGCAAAGACTTTGTTCTCATCATCATTTTCTACCGATACAACCTCAGCACCGGATTTCAGATGTTTGTACACCTTTACCATGCTGTTCAGCTCAGCGATTTCTTCTTCGCGGATTAACTCAAAGCCATGCATTGTTTTTTCTTTCCAATCCTTCGTTTTGACTCCGACATTGTACAGGATATTTGTCATGCTTTCATGAGCCGTAGCTAATGGTTGCTAAATACATCGTTCCTGAGTAGACTCGACATATTCTAAGAGATGGCTCAGGAGTAATACATGATTGGGCAAACGCTCAATAGTCGCTATCGCCTCGACGATATGATTGGTGAAGGATCGACGGCGGTTGTATATCGGGCCAGGGACCTTCGCCTGGAGCGGGATGTGGCGGTTAAAGTGCTGCTACCTCATGTCCATGAGACCACCCGCAAACGTTTCAAGCGTGAAGCCCTTGCCGCCGCCAAACTCAACCATGCCAACATCATGAACATCTATGATGTCGGTGAGGATGGCGACCATCAATTTCTTGTTGTTGAATATATTCAGGGCCAACCGCTGCATTCACTGTTCCCTTCCGCGGCCAAATTGGTGGCGGAAGTCGGCTACCAGATCTGTCAGGCCCTTGATTATGCTCATCGTATCGGTCTTATTCACCGCGACATCAAGCCTGCCAACATTTATTATACTCAGTCGGGTCAGATAAAGATCATGGACTTCGGGCTGGCAATTCCGCGCACCGGCGACGCCAAACGCCTGACCGCGATGGGTACGATTATCGGTACTCCGGCCTATCTCTCACCGGAACAGGCGCAGGGCCTTAAACTAGACCAGCGCACCGACATCTACTCAACTGGCATTGTGCTGTATGAGATGCTCACCGGGATATTGCCCTTTGATGCTGATGACATTGGCAGCATTTTATTGCAGCAGGTCAAAAAAGAAGCCGAGCCACCCAGTAAGTACGTGGACGAGGTGCCACTTGACCTCGAAAACATTATCCTGAAATCTCTTGAGAAGAAACGTGAAGCCCGTTTTGAGAGTGCCGATGCGATGGCACAGGCTCTATATGCCACCCTCCACGATGAGGATTCGGTCACCGAAATCCTTCGTCGCAGAAATGGCAAGGACAACGAAACCGTTGAAACGCCGGGCGGCTCCGGGACGGTGCAGACCACCGAAGCCAACCAACTTACCCCGACGGTCCGCATCGTTCTAGCCGATGACCATGCCCTGACCCGTCAGAGCCTTGCCTTTTTCCTTGAGGACATCAAGGGCTTCAAGGTCGTCGGGCAGGCCAGCGACGGGCAGGAAGCCTTCAACATGGTCGGCGAACACAACCCCGACGTACTGCTGCTGGACCTGAACATGCCCGGTACGAGCGGCATGACTATCCTGCCCCATATCCGCGAGTCGTATCCTGAAGTCAAAGTTCTCGTGCTAACCGGGCGCGATGAAAACTCCTACATCATGGAGGCCCTGCGGGCGGGTGCGCATGGCTATGTGCTCAAAACCAGTTCCGAGCATGATCTGGCTGATTCCATCCGCGAGGTCGTAACGGGCCGCCTCATTCTGGGGCGCGGTGTGGCCGAAAAAGTCGTTGAATATCTCATCGAGCGCGAAGTAACTGATGATCCATTTAACGGCACGGAAAAAGATATTATGACCTGCGTCGCCGCCGGATTTGACAATGCTAAGATTGCCGATAAGCTCGGTCTGAGCGAAACCGACGTGGCGAAACGCATTATGGAGATCATCGACCGCCTTGAAGTGACATCCAAGACAGAAGCCGCGCTGGTTGCCCTTCGAGCAGGCTGGATTAGCCTTGACGAACTTCACAGATTCTCATGATAACGCTGGATCTTGCACTGCCTGCCTATGCCAAAGACATGATATGGTTGAAACCCGGTGATGGTCCAGCTATCCAGATTCAAGCACAGGCGCGGGTAGAAATTCCGGCAGCCACAGCGCTTACCCTCCACTGGACACATCCTGATGGTTCACCCCTTCATCGCTGGACTTCGGTTATGGATAACAGCCGCCTGACATGGGATGGTATCGTCCGGCTGGGCGGATTTGTAGACCGCAGCCATATCCTCGAATTTCACGGATTGGCGCTGATGCTAGTTGAATTGATGGGCAGCATTTATCTACCTGCCGATTATCCATCCCTGCCGACACTTGCCGACCTGCAAGCTGGTCCCTATAAACGCGAGGATGCCCGCTATCCAGCGCCGGAACACTGGTACAGTCTTCTCATTGATCTGGACAGCCCCTTTGCCGACTTCCTGCATCACGCTCTCGTCAACGGCAACGCCATCGACTGCACCGCCTCGCTGGGTGGTGATGAGGGCGGCTGGCATGAACTGGTCGGCCTGCCCCTGCTTGTGGAAAGTCTCACCCTTCTAGCGCCGGGAATGTAGTGTATGTGGCGCAGTCTACTTCTAATAACCCTGCTCCTGACCATCATCCTGCCGACCGCCGCGCAGGGTGACGGCGAAGAGATTATGCTGGAAGGGCCGCTCCTCGTCAGCAATTCCATAGAGCAGGACGGTTTGCTAATTTTTGACATCATCAATGGACATGAACGGGTTTTGACATTTGGCCCCGGCGATCATTTCATCGGCGGATTTTCACCCGATGGCTGCGAAATCCTGTTCACATGGGAGGCCGAACCGGGCAAGAGCGACCTATACGCCGCCCGGCTGGATGGCAGCGGCCTGCGGAAATTGACCTTTGTTGATGATGACACTCTGTCCGGCTATCGCATGTGGGAGCCGGAATGGTCACCCGATGGCGAGCGTATCGTCTTCACCTATATTCGCTACTACGACACACCCGAACCCCGCCGCACCACCCATATTGCCTGGATACCCTCGCCCGGTGGCATTCCAGCCTTTTACTCGAATTCCGGCACAGAGAGCCAGCCGCGCTGGTCACCGGACGGCGCGTGGTTGGCGTATGTCTCGACCCAGCCTGTCGTGGACGCTGAGGAAGAAATCATTAAGCGCGAATTATGGATGGTGGGAGCCGATGGCAACAATAAACGCCGCCTGACCAGCTTTGGCGAGGGAGGTGCCTATAACCCACGCTGGTCACCCACCGGTGACCGCATCGCCTTTATCTTCGAACCTCTCGAACAGCAGTTGATGGTGATGTCTGCCGATGGCTTTACCCCGCCATTCCTCGTCATGCAGCAGCAGGCGATGGTCCTCGATTTTACATGGCAGCCAACCGGGCGCAGCCTCATTGCCGCAGTCCGAGGACTGCAAGGCCATAACGAAAACAAACTCTGGCAGATTCCAGCCAGCCAGAATAACACTACTGCCGAACTATTTGTCGATGACCTGTATCTTGACTTTCCGCGCTTCTCAGCAGACGGGGCATGGTTAGCCTTTCGCCGCGAATATGAACTGGCCCTGACCGGTGTTACCCGCCAGGACATCCAGACTTTTGGTGACAATACAAAGAACAACAGCCCGCCAGTCTGGTCACCGGCAGGCTTTGTGAGCGAATCTGATTGTTAGCGGCAAGCGGGTTTTCTAGCCGTAAATACCCAGATACACAAATAACCCCAGCACAATCACTGCCAGCCATGTTGCCAGTGTCAGGCGCATCCAGAATTTGATGGGATTAATTTTCACAACATCGGGTAGTTGGTTTTCGAACCACATGCGGATGACTAGATAACTGGCAAACAGCATCACCAGACCACCCAACCCGGCATGAACATACACCAGCGTTTCATTGACATTCGTATCCTCAACACCATCAAATGTGTCCGTCATGCGACCCAGAATAGAAAACCAGTTGACGATAATCAGGAAGGTCATGATATTGCGGTGGGTGGTGAAATCCTTACGGACGGCGAACGATACACCCGTCAGCAAGCCCAGAAACATGAGACCCTGAAAGACAACATTAATGTCGGCTCCCAACGGGGAAAGGAATTCCTCTTCGATGGTTTGCGGTATACTGCGCTCGTCATCCTCCTCTTCACCATCCTCACCATCGCCGCCATCGTCCGGCTCAGGCGTCGCATCGGGGTCAAGATCAGGTGTTGCCGCCGGAGCGGTTATCTCAACTGATTGTTTGGTACCCAAAAAGCCTTCATCTTCATTATTTCGGATAAGCTGCATCAGACCAAAGCCGACGACACATGCCAGCACAACAACGATAATTCCCTGAATAGGTTTTGACATATTTTAACTCCTGCATGAGTGTGCTTACTCTCGTTATATACTGAATTTAGCGTGGACTGTCACTAAACCTTAGTTTATTTTGGCGGATTTATTACTATTGCACAAAACGCGCATGAAAAAAAGCAAAGGAGACACTGTTGAGAGGTGGGTATAAATCGACTCATGAGTTGCAAGAATAAAACGGGCGTGGTCGGATTTCCTCGACTGCAATATGTCGCCTCGCCCGCCCCCAACAAAAAAACTGGTCATCAGCCCCCAAAGCCAATGACCATAATGTAAATTTCTCTCGTTTTCTCATCTCTCAGTGAATAGCGAAATTCTCAATATCTTCTACACGCTCAATAGTTTGTGCATGAAGTTGGAAAAGCTCGTGTTTAAGTTTACTGAAGGCTTGTTCGGTATCGACCTCCACGACAAGGGCTGCTTGCCCGCGTTCCAGGCTCTTCGCCAGTCCATCGACCTGTTCTTCCGTAAATCCGAGGTTCAGGAAGTGTGCCGCCAACCGACCAGTTTGCCGTCCAATGAGACCGCCCAGCAGCGCACCAGCTCCGAGTGCCAGGATGGGGCCAACGCCGCTTAACACCAGAGCGCCAATCTGTGTAATGCCCAGCGCACCCAGTGCCGCGCCAAAGGTTCCGCCCGCCAGCCCGGCTTCATTGGTCGTCATTTGATTATCTACCACGACCGTCTCGCCATCTTTGGCTTTGGCGATAACCGCCGTCCGTCCGATTTTGATCAGGTCAATGTCAACCAGATGGTCCAATGCTTCGAGTAATGTCTGCCGATTTTCGAAAATTGCAACAAGTGTCCTCATAACTTGGACCTCCCTTCACCATCTATAATAACACCACAATCCATAAATGTTTCAATGTGCTTTGTAGACAATTGTGCAATGCGCTCGTTATAATTGTTTTATAAATGTTTGTTTACGTACCTCACAAGGGAGTTGTCCACGTGCGTCCGAATATCTGGAAATTACAGGCCGAACGCGATATTGATGGTCTCATCAAGGCGCTCCAATATCAAGACCCGGATATTCGCAAGCGTGCCGCCGCAGCCCTGCGTGTTTTTGGCACCACCAAAGCCGTCTTCGCTCTTGAACGTGCCTTTGAAGAAGAAAAAAATCCCTATGTCCGCGAACACATTAACTCTGCCCTGACCTATGTACGTCACGACGACCTGCTCGATGATCTCATCAAAAATGAGAATGTGCCGGGTCTGGTTGAAATGCTCAACAGTCCTCGCGCATCAGAAGTCAAAAGGGCAATTGAAGCATTGGGGCTGATTGGTGACCGGACCGCTACCGAAGGACTGGTGATGGTCTTCCGCAATGCCTTAGTGCCCGAAGAATTGCGGCTGGCAGCGGCGGAAGCCTTGCTGAAGTTAGAGAGTGCACCCGCGGTAGTGACCCTGCTGGCTGCCCTGCGCAAAGATGACTGGCAGGTGCGGCGCAACGCTGTCACTGTGCTGGGCCAACTCAAGGCGACATGGGCCACCACTCCTATCGCCCTGATGCTCAACGATGCTCACGCCAAGGTCCGTAAAAGTGCCGAATATGCACTGACCCAGATGAACACACCGCTGGCCCGCGACGCCCTTCAAAAATATCGTCGCGAAAATGCCCTGCATCAAACCGCGCCTCTGCCCGATGTTGTGAACCAGCAGTTTGATCTGCCTGCCACTCAGAAGTCCACCGCAAAATCCGAAGCAGTCGGTCAGGCCGATCAGGAAACGGCAACCCTGGTAAGCGCCCCGCAGGGTCTGCGCGAAAGATTGCGCGAAGAAATAGAAGCTCGGAAACCCAACGATGAAGATGAGTTGTCGCCTGCACTGGCGGCAGCCGAAGCCGCTCTTGCCCAGATTTCACCGGAGGGACAACTGTTGTTTGATGAGAATGAGCCCGAGTCTCCACCCGACAACAAAAAAGACGAGCCAGTAACCACTGACCCGTCTGATTCCCCATCTGATTCGAGCGGGAACTAAGGTTTATTACCCTGATTCTGCTCAATACCCTCAAAAGCCTTGATGATAGGACCAATGAGGTCAACCGGCAGTGGGAAGACAATCGTAGAATTGTTCTCCGCCGCGATTTCAACCAGCGTTTGCAGATAACGTAGTTGGAGCGCTATCGGCTCATGGGCCATCTGTTCGGCTGCCTGTCTCAACTGAACGGCTGCTTGAAGCTCACCTTCAGCATGGATGATCTTAGCACGGCGTTCACGATCAGCCTCGGCTTGACGGGACATCACACGCTGCATCACCTGTGGCAGTTCAACATCCTTGATTTCCGTGATACTGACCTTGACACCCCACGGATCGGTTTCCTGGTCAATGATATGCTGAAGTTCTTCATTGATCCGTTCACGTTCTGACAGCAGTTCATCAAGTTCTACCTGACCAACGACACTGCGTAAGGTTGTCTGAGCAATCTGGATGGTACCCTGATTGTAATTGCGGATTTGAATAGTGGCTTTGACTGGATCAAGCACTCGATAATAAACCACTGCATTGACTCGAATCGTGACATTGTCACGTGTGATACAATCCTGGGGCGGCACATCCAGCGTAATAACGCGCAGATCAACGACACTCATGCGTTCAATACCGGGTATAACGAAGAACAGACCCGGTCCACGTGCATTGGTCACACGTCCTAATCGAAAGACCACACCACGTTCATATTCTGCAACAACACGAAGTCCCGTAAAAAGAATAAACAGCGCGGGCACACCAAGTACCCCACAACAAATTAGAACTACACTAGGATCCATTTTTAGTCCTTTAACTGGCTCAAAATATCCTCAAATGAATCTTATTCCATAATTTCATTATATGCGAACGAAACCCCAAACTTTGGGACTTCAAGGGCAGAAACTGTTTGGCTGATATTGTTGAATGTTTCAAAGACATTATAGTGCGGTGAAAAAACGTCATTTCAATCATCACATATTAAGGTATGAAGGGATTTGAGCAGGATCATTGATACTTAAGTTCATCCAATAAAAAAGGACTGATAGATCAGTCCTTTTTTTGCCCCATACGGGCGTTTTCGCCGTATCCGCGCCAGTGACGGACGTTTTGGCTCCACCACGACCATCTGGATCGTCATCACTAGACTCGTTTTGCAAGTCATACACGTCTGCTCTCAAGATCACGAACCGATCCGCCCAGGGTTTCAATTTGAATTTGACCACTCTTCTCGTATCTAAATCGAACACAACCTCGGTGAATAGATTTCTGAACAGTGCTTGACGCTCAGCCGCATTGCCGATTTTCCAAAACATTTTGAGGGTACTCAACGCTTCCAGGCACATCGCCAGTTCTAATGAGATTTTCTCCGTTTCGGTCGTGCGACTCTCCCAATGGACAATCTCGCGTTCATTGTGTTCGACATCAGCCAGATATTCCTCACGGCTAATCGTGCCATCTCGATACAAGTGGATGGCGGCATCAATGCGTCGTCTACACAGCGTGATGGCCTCTTGTTTCTCTTTTTCGGGGTCAACACCGTCGTCTTTTTGAAACCCTTTTTGTGATT
>JAKEEQ010000556.1 GCA_022616515.1 Chloroflexota bacterium
CCCAACGTAATTCGGGTTCAGCTTTTGCATTTCAAGGGGCGGCGCGAACGGTTGCCTGCTTTTGATCTGGACTATTCTCTTGAAAATCCACATGCCACGACGGGGTGCGATGATACTCATGTATGGCTGGATGCGGGAGGCATCTGTGTGATGGTGCCGAAAAGCGGAGAATGGCGCTATGGCTTCCAGCGTGAGAACGACCTGGTGACGAAAAGTGAACCTAAAGCCGTTGGTTTATTCCAGCAAAATGGGACAACATATCTGCGGGAACAATTATCGCTTCAGGTTGGCGAAACGGTTTACGGTCTTGGCGAACGATTTGGTCCTTTCGTCAAGAATGGACAGGCGATTGACATCTGGAATGAAGATGGGGGGACAAACTCGGAATATTCCTATAAGAACGTGCCTTTTTATCTCACCAGTCAGGGGTACGGTGTGCTGGTGAATCATCCGGGCTGTGTTTCCTTTGAGGTGGGGTCGCATCATGTGAGCCGGGTACAGTTCAGTGCCACCGGGCACAGCCTCGACTATTACATTTTTGGCGGTCCGACCATGAAGGATGTCCTTGAGCAGTACACGGCGCTCAGTGGTCGTCCACCGCTGCTGCCGGAATGGTCATATGGATTATGGCTCTCGACCTCCTTCACGACAAATTACAACGAGCAGGATATTCTCGCCAATATTGGCCGGATGGAAGCGTTAGACATACCAATCAGCGTCTTTCATTTTGACTGTTTCTGGATGAAGGAATTGACATGGAGCAGTTTCCTCTGGGATGAGCGCTATTTTCCTGACCCGGCAGGGATGCTGCGCCGCATCAAGGCAAAAGGGATTAAGATTTGTCTGTGGATCAACCCTTATATTGCCGAAGCATCGCCGCTCTTTGAGGAGGCTGCCGCGCAGGGCTTTCTCGTCAAAGGTCAGGATGGCGGCGTGTTTCAGGTCGATCACTGGCAGCCGGGGATTGGCTTTGTGGATTTCACCAATCCAGCGGCGCGGGCATGGTACGCTGGCAAACTTAAGGCACTCATCGACATGGGCGTGGATGCCTTCAAAACAGATTTCGGTGAACGTATTCCAACGGACGTGCGTTATTATGATGAATCTGATCCTGAGCGAATGCACAATTACTATACTTACCTGTACAACCAGACCGTCTTTGAACTTCTGCGGAAGGAGAAGGGTGATGGTGAGGCCGTGCTTTTTGCCCGTTCGGCAACCAGCGGTTCACAGCAGTTCCCAGTGCATTGGGGTGGCGACAACAGTTCAAGTTATCCATCAATGGCAGAAACACTGCGCGGAGGATTATCACTTGGAATGAGTGGTTTTGGCTACTGGAGCCATGACATCAGCGGCTTTAATGACACCGCAACACCCGATCTCTACAAACGTTGGGTCGCATTCGGGCTGCTCTCGTCGCACAGCCGCTTGCATGGGAGTTCGAGTGCACGAATGCCCTGGCTGTTCGATGATGAAGCGGTTGATGTACTGAGATTCTTCAACCATCTGAAAACGCGCCTGATGCCCTATCTTCTTGATGTTGCACAGGAAGCGCATGACTGTGGTTGGCCGATGTTAAGGGCAATGGTGCTGGAATTTCCACAGGATGGCACCTGCCGCCATCTGGATACTCAGTATATGCTTGGCCCGGCACTGCTGATCGCCCCAATTTTTAACGAAAACGGTGACGTCACCTATTACCTTCCAGCGGGAGAGTGGCGTAATCTGCTCACGCGTGAAGTCGCCAGTGGTGGAGTATGGCGCACGGAGAAGCATGATTACTTCAGCCTGCCGCTGTGGGTAAACGTCGAACGCGGCGGTCAATGGGAGTGCCTTATCGCTTTGAAGGATGGATAATCCATGCGGGGCTATTTTCTTAACATCCCGGCATAAACCCCCGGAGTTGAGTCTTCGATGACCACAGCGCCCACTGCATGCGCGTAAAAATCGAGTGGCCCTGCGCCGCCAATAATGGCATAACCATATCCTTGAGCGAACATATCATGTAAGCAGGCGAGTAAGATTGCTTTCCCCAGCCCACGTCCTCTGGAAAAATCAGCAACCCCGGTAGGGCCAAAAAAGCCGCGCCGCGTTGTATCATAACAGCCGAAACCCAACAGCACGCCATCTTCGACTGCCAAAAAGCAACTGACCGGGCTGCGATGAAAGGCAACATCACACTCGCTGCGCCAGTAGTCACTGAAGTGCGCTTGAACCCATTCGAGGACGATATGTTTTTCGGGAGTAATGCCACGTCGAATCAGGGGATTGGGTGTGGAAGGTGGTAAATCATATAATCTCACGAGCATGTCCGTCATCAATCTGGCTCCTCGATAATATGCCTCAAGAATCCGTGATTCTCTTTCAGAATAAGGTTAGCTGACTCTTGATTGACATTGCAATAAAACATTACTAGAGCGGTTTTGACCTGATTATCAGCATCACGCAGCAGTTTTTCCGCTGCGTCCTCATCGAGCTTGGTCAAGTAGATGATAATATCGTGAGCACGACGACGTAATTTTTCATTGGTGATGCGTAAGTCGACCATCAGATTGCGATAGACTTTGCCCATCTTTACCATTGTCGCGGTACTAATCATATTCAAGACCATTTTTTGGGCGGTTCCTGCTTTCATGCGTGTGCTCCCGGCAATCACCTCCGCCCCAACTGGCACGGCAATCGGAACATCAACAACATCAAGTAAGGGGGCTGGACTGTTGCAGGACAGGCCAATGGTAAAAACCCCTATAGAATGCGCATAGTTAACGCCGCCAATAACGTAGGGCGTTCGACCGCTTGCCGCAATGCCGATCACAACATCTGTATCTGACAGTGAAAT
Source organism: Chloroflexota bacterium (assembly GCA_022616515.1). Classification (GTDB taxonomy): domain Bacteria; phylum Chloroflexota; class Anaerolineae; order Aggregatilineales; family J027; genus JAKEEQ01. Next base: position 2,840 of record JAKEEQ010000556.1, read on the forward strand.
GTTCTGAAGGTCTTTTTCGGCATCTTCTGCCCGATCTTCGGCTCCCTCAATCGATTGCGTAAAGGCAATGTCGCCACCTGCAATCAACGCTTGAAACAAGTCAGGAGAAATCCCGAAAGTAGGGACACACTCCACTGCATCCAACATTCCCAATCGTCCGCTGGTCCCTGCCCCAATATAAATAACCCGTCCGCCCTGTGTTAGGCGCTGTACGATGCCGTCAATTGCGCTGGCAATCTGGGGAAGCGCGTTTTGTACTGCCTGCGCGACCGTCATATCTTCTTGATTGATCATCGTAACAATCTCAAGTGTCGATAAGCGATCTATGTCCTGTGTATTGGGATTGATTTGTTCAGTCAGCATCGAGTTTACCTTTTAGTTTAGCCAATAACGCAGCACCTATTGCCGGAGGATAGCGTGACGCTGGTAGTCTACGGAGATTAAGTTGATGACAGACCAGCTTTTGCAAGAGGGTGTCATTGGTGAGCAGGCTCCCGGCGAATACAATCGAGTCGGGATTAAGATTCAAGTTCTCCAGTAATCTCCGGGCCATATCAACCAGATGATCTGCCGCTCCTGAGATGATGTGCGCTGCAAACTTATCCTCCTGACCAGCTAACTGCATTACCAGCGGCGTAAGGGCTGCTACATCACTGGTGGTCGCCTGCTGGTATCGCCAGCGGATGAGGTCGGCAGACTGTGTCAAGTTGAGGTGTTGCATCACCGCCAGTGGAAGCTGGCTATCGACAGAAATCAGGCCATCCAGCCAACGGGTAAGAAACTGTAGGGCCTGAGTGCCAATCCAGTAACCGCTGCCTTCATCACCCAATAGATAACCCCAACCGCCGATTCGCTGGTGATGCCCGGCTGGGCTGATACCAAGTGCCACACTTCCTGTTCCCGCCAATAATAGAATGCCATCGAGCCGCCCACGTGCGCTGACCAACGCAATCTCCATGTCGGAACTCGGCACAATAACCGAATCTGGAAGCACAGGTTGGAGGGTTTGCAGGAGCCAATCCGTCGAATGTTCGTTGGATGCCCCTGCGATGCCAATTGCCACACTGTCAACGCTGCTCAACCCGGCTTGATGAAGCACGTCTCGAACCGCTTGACGGATGCGAAACTGTGCGGTCTCCGGACCGACACTGTTTGGATTTACACCATCACCCGCCAGCGAAGCAATCTCGTTCAGGTTATCATCGACAATGACCACCCGCAACGATGTCCCGCCGCCATCAATCCCCATCCACCTCATGATACCTCCTGCACCACCATATCATGTACTGCTCGCCGCAGTTGGTGGATGCCTGAAGCGTCACGACCCCAATACACGCGATTGGTCAGAAGGGCCACCACCAGTTCACGCGCCGGGTCTATCCAGAGGGAGGTCCCGGTGAAGCCCGTGTGCCCGAAGGACGCCATAGACATTAAATCCCCGGCACTGGAATTCTCCTCCGAGTGCAGCATCCAGCCCAGCCCACGTCTTTCCGGTCCATCTTTGACCTGTTCGGTGATGGCTTGCTGCCACAACGACGGGCTAATCTCAAAGGTCGCCCGGTTCAGCCACGCCAGCCCAAAGCGTGCCACTGAAGAGGCGGAGCCGAATAAGCCAGCATGCCCGGCAACGCCGCCTACCCCGCAGGCATTCTCATCATGTACCTCACCCCACACCCGGCGACAGCGCCACGTTGCATCGAATTCGGTGGGGGCGATTCGCTCACGGGCTATCGTTGGATTGAACATCACGTCTCTGAGGTCAAGTGGCGTGAGGACATGTTGTTGAATGGCATCGTCCAACAAGCCACCATGCAGCCGCGCGACAATCTCGCCGAGCAGCATCGAGCCAATATCGCTGTAGTGAATACCAGCCCCAACAGTGTCAATGAAAGGGTATGTCACTAAGCGTTGAACCGCCAACTGCCAGCGTTCTTTGCGGTCATCGTTGTTGCCTGGTTCGGGCGGGGGGGCGATGGTATAGACATCACGCCAGGGTGGCAGGCCACTGGTGTGTGTCAACAAATGCCGTATTGTAACGGTATCGGGGTCAACGGTTTGTCCAGCCAGATCAGGTAAAACAGGCAGGTTTTCCTTTGTATGTGGGTCTTGTCCACCCGCGATGGGGCGTGGATTTTGTATGCCAAATTCAGGCAAGAACTCGACTACCGGGGTATCAAGAGAAATATCACTGGCTAGAACAAGAAAAGTCGTGACGGTGAATAACTTGGTCAGGGAGGCCAGATCAAACAGCGTTTCAACGGTAACTGGAATCCGGCGTGTGTCAGGGTCAATGTAGCCCCAGGCACGATTCACAAGCTGCTGTCCGCGATGATATACCGCCAGTGTTATGGCCGGGGCCACCGTGTTAAGGGCAGTTTGCATCAGGGAGTCGAGTCTATCGGCAGTCATTAACCCTCACCGTAGAGGAGAAATGGGGCGCGTTGGTTTTTAGATTGCTCATGAAACGATAACCACTCCGACATAATGCTGTCAATTGAAGCGCCATCGTCAATTTTCTGGCGCACGCTATCGTCACCAATCAGGCGATCAAAGTGCGGGGCAAGCCAGTTAAAATCCGCCGGATAAATATCGTGAATCGTTTTTAGGACAACGAGCCATGTTTCAAGCGGGCGATATTGCGCCATGCCGATGACATGTACCTGCACCCCGCCGCAGGTTTGTCCCGCGAATTTACTGGCAGAGGGGGTGAATTGGTGCGGTCGGGCTACTGTACCGGGCAAGCTTATCCCATTTAGAGTATCAGCCAGCAACATGCTATCTATAAACGGCGCACCAACGACTTCAAATGGCAGAGCAGTCCCGCGGCCCTCTGATAGATTTGTGCCTTCAATTAGACACGCGCCCGGATAGTGGATGGCGGTGATGAAATGAGGCATGTTAGGTGATGGCGGCACAAACGGGCGACAGGTCGCGGGCCACTGCTGGTGTCGATCCAATCCGGTGCATGGAATCACTTCCAACTCTGCCGGATGTGGATTCCACGTAGCATTCACCATCCGGGCCATTTCGCCAATAGTCATGCCGTGCTGGATGGGAATCGGAAATCGCCCAACCAGAGATGCCAGGTGAGCCTCCAGACGCCCGCCGTCAATTTTATCGCCGAGGGGATTGGGGCGGTCCAAAATCATGACCGGGACGTGCTGTTCACCGCAGGCTTCAAGGATATAACTCAACGTCCATAAGAAAGTATAGTACCGAACCCCTATATCTTGTATATCGCACAGAAACATATCAATGTCCGCCAGCATGGTTTCAGTTGGGGCCAGTGTATCGCCATACAGACTGTGGACAGGCACTCTGGTCCTGCTATCAATGGTAGACCCGACCGCAACACCATCAGCAACAGCACCTGCCAGCCCGTGTTCGGGGCTAAACAGCGCCACGAGTTGAACATTTTCCGCTCGATGAAATAGCTCATAGGTTGGTAGCAGGGCGTGATTGACGGCGCTCAAATTGGTAAACAGGCCGACCCGTTTACCGCTGAGGGGCGCGAAGTTATCCGCTTCGAGGCGATCAATGCCGAATTGCATCATGGACTCTTCCTGTCGGCACAAAATCACCGGCTAACGCGGCGGTGATTGCTTCTAATGATGGTCGGCTGTCAGCGGCACTGCATAAAACGGTTCCACTCTCGATTAACTGCGCATCGTATGGATTACGCAGGGCCAATAAAATAGTTGTCGCCGGATGCTGGCTGAGTGTTTTTACGGCCTGTTCCTGAGCAGGAATAAGATGGGCATTGCGGGTCGCCAGAATCAGAATGTCCGCCCGTTGCTCAAGGATAGGCGCAACGTCATCCTGAGACGGAATGGTTGGCATGACGATAATCTCCGCGTCAGGGAATCGCTGGCGGATATAGTAACCCAGATGGCTCGAACTCGTGGTTTCCTGCACCGGACTGTCCACCCCCGGCGCAAACTCTACAAATAGGATGCGATGGGAGTCGTCGGCTTTTATGGGCAGCACACCAGCCTCGCTCCGGGGCTGCGAGATACTCGCTCTCGCTGCGGTCTGCATAATCTGCTGGTGTTCGGGTGTATAAACACGGTCCAGATTAGGTTCGCCCGCCGGAAATCGCGTCTTCAATGCGTCAATGCGGGCATTCGCCTGTTCAACTAACTCAAGCGGAACTTTGCCACTCTGGACAGCCGCCAGCAAGTGCTCGTAGGCTTCGGCCTGCTTATCAGCGGTGTGTGAAAAGAGGATAATGTCTACACCCGCCAGCGCCGCCGCCACCACCGAGTCGGTAATCGCAAAATTATCGTCAATAGCCTTCATTTCCATACAATCGGTCGTCACCACCCCAGCAAAGCCCAACTCATCCCGGATGAGCTGTTGGATGATAATCGGAGAGAGGGTCGCCGGATACTCATTATCCAGCGCCGAAAAAATTGTGTGGGTGGTCATGATGGTGGCAAGCTGATTATCGAGTGCGACGCGATAGGGCAGCAAATCTATCGAGCGCAGTTGTTCGATGCTTGTATCGAGCGTCGGCAGGGCTAGATGAGTGTCAATTGGGGTGTTGCCGAGGCCGAGAAAATGCTTGGCACTGGCCGCTACACCGCCCTTCTGAAATCCACGCACGGCGGCGGCAGCAAGGGTGGCAATATCTTCGGGATCGGCCCCAAACGAGCGCGTGCCCATCGTAGGGTTTTTGCTGTTGTAATGGACGTCAACCACCGGCGCATAGGTCCAATTGATGCCCAGTGTCTTCATTTCGGTGGCAAGTACGAATGAAACCTCTTCAACGACCGCTTCACGGTTATCGCGGATGCTAGCCAGTGCCAGCGCTCCCGGACTTTCCGAGAACCCTTCACGTAAGCGGGCAACTGTGCCACCTTCTTGATCAATGGCAATCAACAGAGGATATTTCGCGGCCTCATGAAGTTGTCCGGTGAGTGCGGCAAGCTGCTGTGGACTCTCTACGTTGCGGGCGAATAGGATAACGCCGCCCAGCCGACCCTCGCGCAGCCATTCCAGAAAATATTCCGGGGCGTTCAGGCCATCGAAGCCCGCCATGAGTATTTGCCCGACTTTATCTTCCAGTGTTTTTTCCATCAAATATTGTCTCACTTCCATTTAAGTAGAGGCCATTAGCTGTCACCCTAACCTCCCCATCCCCTCTGTCGCTAGCGCGACATCTCCCCATAAATGGGGAGAAATTAGGAGGGGGTTGTTTAGACATTAATAAGCCGTGCTCTGAAAATATAACGATCACCGCGATAAGCCGACTCGACATACTCAATCGGCCTGGCGTTTTTGGTAAAGGTAACGCGGGTGATGTGCAGTAGGGGAAAGCCCCTGTCAATTTCCAGGAGTTCAGCCTCGGAGGCACTGGCCGACCGGGCTTGAATTTTTTGTTCGGCATATCCAAACGTCACATAATAGTTGTTGCGCAGCACTGAATAAAGCGATTCCATCGAGAAATCGTGATGATCCAGAATACCCTGACAATAAGCGGCATTCAGATAACTGCTTTCGAGAGCCACCGGCTGTTGATCCGCAATGCGCAATCGCTGTAGAAAGACCACCGTCGAGCCGGGCACGATCTGTAATTCTTTTGCCAGCTTCGTGGAAGCGGGAAACGATTCTGCCTGCAAAACACGACTGTTGGTCGATTTGCCAAGTTTCTCCATGTCTTCACTGAATCCGGTGAGAGTTTCTAACTGCTGGGTGATGGGGGTGTCATTCACAAACGTCCCCTTGCCCACCCGCGTATAGAGCCTGCCATTGGAGACAAGTTCCTTGATGGCATGCTTCACCGTCATCCGACTTACTCCGAACTGCTCGGATAGCGTGCGCTCGGAAGGTATCTGGGAATGTGGCTTAAAATCACCCGATTCTATTTTCGAGAGCAAATAAACTCTTATCTGCTCATAGTAAGGAGTTGATGTATCTGGATTAATTGAATGGTTCATATTATTTTCAACGCATCGTCAGAATAAATATCACGGCAATCAACAGAATGAGCAAGCCCATTCCTAAACTGCAAACACTCAACACGAACTCGCCTGAATCGCGCGGCTGTAAGAGAAGTGAACAGGCCGAGAGTCCCGTAATAAAAAATCCAAACTGCATCAATCCACGCAGACCCTCACGTCTCATATAACCTAAGCTCCCCGCGCAGACGCAATGGTTCGCAGGCAACCTTTTGCCCAAACTGTGACACATTGCTGAGTGCTGGAACGACCGTGTCGCAGGTTCCGGGCATGTAGAACGGGCAGCGCGGATTAAATGCGCAACCAGACGGAATATTATTCAGGCTCGGAATGTTATCTGAGCGCAGTTTCATCGGTTCTTTTTTCTTCGTGACATAGGGGTCAGCTTCAGGAACCGCTGACAGCAGCGCCCGTGTATAGGGGTGGGCGGGATTCTGGATGATGTCCTGCGTCCTGCCAATTTCCACAATACGGCCCAGATACATGACTGCCAATCGCCCCTCCCATGCAAAATATTTTGCCAGAGCCAGATCATGGGTGATGAAGACAATCGCCAGATTGAACTCTTCGCGCAGGCGATGCAGCATTTTCAGGATGCCAATGCGGATGCTCACGTCCACCATGCTGACGGCCTCATCAGCAATGATAAGCTGCGGATTGACCGTTAACGCTCGCGCAATACTGACCCGTTGGCGCTGACCGCCGCTGAGCTGGTGCGGATACTTATTAACAATGTCGCCCGGCGGTGTGAGATCAACCAGTGTCAGCAGTTCCCAGATTTTGCGACGGAGTTCATTGCGCCCGTTGACCATATGGTGCCGCCGTAGCGGAAAGCTCAGAATCTGCTCAATGGTATGGGCGGGATTGAGTGACGCAAACGGGTCCTGATGGACGATTTGCATTGAGCGGCGTAGTTTTGACCGTTCTGAGCGCCGGTACGCTGATTGCGGCTTGCCGGAGATCAATACCTGTCCCTGTGACGGGTCTAGAAAGCCAGCGATAATCTTACCGGTTGTTGTCTTGCCGCAGCCACTTTCCCCAACGAGGCACAAAATCTCGGCAGGATGCACCTGTAGATTGATGTCTTGTAAGACGGGTAATACCTCGCCATCTTTCTCAAAAGTTCGGTAAACGCGATTGAGTTCAATCAGAGGCGGAATCATACTTGCACCACCTCTTTTCGCGTTGCCAGAACCCTGTCGCTGTGATGACAGGCGGCGAAATGGCGACCAGTTTCAGCTATCAGTTCTGGCTGTGTGCTCACACAAATATCGGTGGCGAAGCGGCAGCGCTCATGAAACTTGCAGCCAGACGGCGGCTCAATGAGATCAGGTGGACTGCCGGGAATGCTGTGCAGTTCCTGATCACCCGCACTCAAACGCGGGGCCGCATCCAGCAGGCTGAAGGTGTAGGCATGCCGTGAACGGTAAAAAACATCCGCCACCGGACCCATCTCGACAATTTCGCCCGCGTACATGGTGGCGACTATATCGGCAATTTCGGCAGCAACAGCGAGGTCATGGCTGACAAAAATCACACTGAAATCGAGTTCGCGGCGCAGTTCTTTTAGCACCTCCAGAATAGATCGCTGTGTTAGAATATCCACCGCTGTCGTCGGCTCGTCCATGATAATCACCTGTGGTTTTAGCAGCAGACTCAGTGCCAGCAGCACACGCTGCCGCATTCCGCCGCTCAATTCATGCGGGTAGGCGGTGAAAACACGTTTCCCTTCCAGCCGGACTTTTTCAAAAAGCTCAAGAGCGCGTTTTTTGGCCTCGGAGCGGTCCAAATTGTGGGCGCGGGCTGTATCGTAAACCATATCTGAAACACGCAGCACCGGATTCAACGAGTTCAGCGCTCCCTGAAATACCATTGAGCATTCCGCCCAGAGGAACCGCTTCAACTGGCGGTCTGTCAACGCGCGAATGTCCACCTGACGGCCATTGCGGTAGGTGTAGGTAATGGAACCCTTATCAATCTGACCTGCGCGTGGCAGCAGCCGGAGCAATCCCAGATTGAGGGTGGATTTTCCACAGCCGCTCTCGCCAATGAAGGCCAGTGTTTCACCCTCGTGCAGGTCAAAAGATACATTTGTGACAGCTTTGACGCGCCCGCGTTCGGCGCTGTAACTGATGCTGAGATCACGCACACTGAAAACGACTTTGTTAGGCTTCATCGTTTACACATCGCTCCGCAGGCGTGGATTAAAGACTTCTTCAAGGGAGCGAGAGAACAGAATCAATGACAATTGAAACAACGCAATTGCCACAACCGGGGCGATACCGAGCATCACCGCATCAGAATTGAAAAATGCGCCCTGACTCTGGGCAGCCCATAACATGGTACCCCAATCCGGCTCACGTGGGGTCAGCATCCCCAGCAATATTAGACCTACCAGTGCATACATCGCGACACGGATTGAGAATATGAAATTGATAGCGATATAGCTCACAAGGTTGGGAAAGACCTCACGGGTAATGATGTGAAAGAGGCCAAGATCAAGCGAAAATGCCGCTTCTACGTACTCACGCTCTTTCAAGCTCAATACCTGAGCGCGGATGGAACGCATCAGGGGGGGCCATGTCAGCGATGCCAGCACCGCTGCAATGATCGTGTTATCGTTGAGGGCAAAGATACTCGCCAGCACCAGCAGCAAGGGGAAACTGGGTATCGTCAGCACGAGATTGGCAAGGGCAGTCAGGCTAACATCAATATAGCCGCCGACGAGTGCCGCCAGTGCCCCCAGCGTAATTGCAAGCCCGGTCGAGAATAACCCGGCCTGAAAAGATGTCAAAATCGGTGTTTGACCGCCGTGAACGACGTGCGACAATATATCGCGACCTTTTCCATCAAGACCCAGCGGAAACTCGTCCGAGGGCGGCTGGAAGAGTGAGTTTGCGCCGGGTTGTCGCCGCTGAATTTGTGTCTCGCCCTCATATTCGACCATTCGCGTACCAACCGTCACCATCAGCAGGAAAAACATTAGGCCGAGAAATCCCACAAAACCACTTTTGTTGCGCCAGAGTGCCTTGCCCAGCCATCTTAGATTGCGACCAACACCTGCCATCTGGCGAACAACAAACTCGGTGTTCGTCTCATTAAACTCAACTTCTTCGATGGACTTGCGAGATAGAAACGGGTCCTGTTCATTGATGTAGGTATACGAGAAAATCAGTGACACCATCAAGAATAATGCGATAAAGCTGCCGGGGATTCCCAGCACAAGAGCAGATGCCGCACACAGGAACAGACTAATGACAGCGGGCATGAAATGTCGGGAGCGCAGGCCCATGATAAAGGGAATGCTTCCGCAGATGAGGCCGATAAGTATATTAGTTTCATTGACGAATGACATCACGAATCTTCTCCCAGCCGAATCCGGGGGTCAAGCCAGGCCAGTACAAGATCAGATAATGCGTTTGAAACGATCATGGTTACCGTGATAAAGATAAAAATACCCTGCATTGTCATGTAATCGCGCCGACTGACCGCCGTAAACAACGCATTGCCCAGACCGGGATATACGAACAGCTTTTCGACGAGCACACTGCCACCGACGACAAAACCGATACTAATCGCAACACGGGGGATGACAGGCAGCAGAGAATTGCGCCCGACGTAGGCCAGCAAAATACGGCGTTCCGATAGTCCGCGTGCGCGGGCCACATGGATATAATCTTCGCCGAGCGTTGAAATGGTGCTGCCTTTCATCAGCAGTGTCCAGGTGCCAACCGTAGTCAAAATATAGGTAAGGGCTGGCAGTGCTGCATGCTCCACAACGCTGGCAAGATACCCATAATTGAATCCGGCTTCAATGGCAGGGTCAACTCCCCCACGCATTTCCCCAACATCAAATAGTTGAAACTGCACCCCGGCGATCAG
>JAKEEQ010000557.1 GCA_022616515.1 Chloroflexota bacterium
GCCAACGGTGCTCGTAGCCTGCGATGCGACAATTCACATCGCCAGCGCCAGCGGTTCGCGTGCTGTCAACGCCGGTGATTTCTTCCTTGATCTGTTCACAACCGATCTAGACGAGGGCGAGATTATCACCCATGTCGAAATTCCCGACCACAGCCGACACCGCACTGATTACGCCAAAATGTCACACCCGGCCTCTCGTTATGCGCTGGTTGGAGTCTGTGTCGTGCTTGATATGAACGGCAACCACTGTAACAGCGCAGCGGTAGCGGTGGGTGGCGCAACGGTTAATGCGGTGCGCTGTCGGGGGGCGGAAAATGCTCTCTCTGGCAATGCACTCAACGACCAGACGGTGGATGCTGCGGTTAATGCGCTGGCAGATGACATTGGAGACCGGCTGTTGGGAGATGCCATTTACCCCGAACACTATCGTGCTGCGATGGCGGGAGTTTATCTCAGACGTGCTATTGAATCTGCCATGAGCTAGACACTGACTGCTATAATGGTAGATGGTGGTGAACCATTGACCGGCACAGGTTTTCGTAGGGAGGTCGCTTGCGGCCTCCGCAATGTTATCCCGCAGCTACGAAAGCGTTGTCAGGGAATATTGGGCTGGTCGGATGCGTTCGCTGGCGGACGCCATGTATGGCGTCCCTACAACAAGCCTCGACTACCCGTAGGGACAGCATACATGCTGTCCGAAAAAAGAAATCGTTCATCAGTTGCCACCGCTGCTCAGTTGGATTGGTAATCGCATGTTTGATAGCGTAGAAGCTGTACAGGAAGCCCTCTCTGCCCAGGACTATGTTGCCGAACGCGGCCTTGCAACGTCCATTTATATTGCGCTGAAGATGAGAAAGCCGCTGTTTCTGGAAGGTGAAGCCGGAGTCGGCAAAACCGAAATTGCCAAAGTGCTGTGTGCCATGCTGGATACGCCCCTTATACGCTTGCAATGTTATGAGGGGTTAGATACCAGCACGGCCCTCTACGAGTGGAATTACGCCGCCCAGATGCTGCACTTAAAACTCCTTGAAGCCAGCGGCAGCACTCGCACCGAGATGGAACACGAGATTTTTTCGGAGAGATTTTTGCAGGCCCGCCCCTTGCTGCAAGCTATCCAGCTTGGCGAGGATGGCAAATCCGCCGTTCTCTTGATTGATGAATTGGACCGCTCTGATGAAGAATTTGAGGCATTTTTGCTGGAACTGCTCTCCGATTTTCAGGTGTCCATCCCCGAAATCGGCACAATTAAAGCCGAAATCCCGCCGGTTGTGATTGTCACCTCCAACCGCACCCGCGAAATTCACGACGCACTGAAACGCCGCTGCCTCTACTACTGGATTGACTATCCGAGTTTTACCAAAGAACTGCAAATCGTCCGCCGCAAAGCCCCGGATGTTGAACCGATGCTTGCTCGGCAGATAACGGCCTTTATTCAGGATATGCGCCGCATGGAATTGTTCAAGCGCCCTGGTGTGGCAGAAACCCTCGATTGGACCGCTGCCTTGATTGCTCTTGACCAGCAAACGCTGACGGTGGAAGTTGTCCATGATACGCTGGGCGTCATCCTGAAATATCAGGACGATATTGAGATGATGGACCGGGAGACCCTGCAAAACATGCTTGATAGAGCCAGAGTTGAAGCAGAAAGAACACGCTCGTGACCAATGATTCCAGACGCGGTGTCTATTTAGGACCCGAAGGCACTCCCTACGAAGGTGGTCAGTTGCTGCATAATTTGCTACTGTTCGGACGCTTATGCCGTGCACTTGGCATGAAGGTGACGCCCAACCGCATGATGGAAGTAGCACGGGCATTGGAACATATCCGGCTGGGCGAAAGGCGCGATTTTTATTACACCCTCCGCGCCTATATGGTCACCCATCCGAAGGAAATCGCCTACTTCGACCAAGCCTTTAACATTTTTTGGCAGCGCCCCACTGACGGCTGGACCACCCTTGATTTGCGGTCAATGGGCGAAGTCCGGCACAAGAAGAAAACTCAGTTCTTGCCGCCCACAGGTTCCGAGCAGGCACAGGGTACACCTGACCCTGACGAACTTGACCCGTCACTCATCGTCATCACCCCCACTTACAGCCAGCAGGACTCGCTGCGCCACAAAGATTTTGCCGACATGACCGCCGAAGAATTGGAGATGGCGAAACAGGTCATCAACCGTTTACCGGCCACGCTCGGCCTGCGCCGCACCCGCCGCTATAAGTCCGGCAAAGGCCAGCAAATTGACCTGCGCAAAACCCTGCGCGAGAGTATGCGCCGGGGCGGTGATCTGGTGACTTTGCCCAGACGAGTCCCGAAACAGAAGCCGCGCCCGGTGGTGCTCATCTGCGACATCAGCGGCAGCATGGAGCGTTACACGCGCATCCTCCTGCATTTCATGCACACTCTTGCCGCAAGTCTGTATCAGGTCGAATCGTTTGTGTTCAGCGTCCGGCTGACGCGCATCACCCGCCAACTGCGCCGTAAATCCATTGATGAGGCACTCGATGAAGTTGGCTACACCGTCAAACAGTGGGGCGGCGGCACAAATATCGGGACCGCGCTGCACAGCTTCAATTACATCTGGTCGCGGCGTGTGTTGGGGCGTGGCGCTATCGTCATCGTGATTACCGACGGCTGGGATAGGGGCGATGTTGACCTGCTTGGTCGTGAAGCGGAACGTTTACACCGCTCCTGCAAGCGATTCATCTGGCTCAATCCGCTTCTTGATGCGCCAGAATATGAACCGTTGACACGTGGCGCACAGGCTTTGCTGCCTCACGTTGATGATTTTCTGCCCGTTCGCAATCTGGCAAATCTGGAAGCTATCGTTGACGCCCTGCAAAAAATCAACCAGCCCTCGACCGCCGCACCATACCAACAACAATATCTGGTTTGAGGTCAAAAAATGTTTGACATCATCGAAACCGTAGATTTCTGGCTCTCCCAAAACCGTCCTGTTGCAATGGCGACAGTCACCAAAACATGGGGGTCGGCTCCGCGCCGCGAAGGTTCAAAAATGGTCGTGTCATCTGATCTGGCAATGGCGGGTTCGGTGAGCGGTGGCTGTGTGGAAGGAGCGGTTATCGAAGAGGCATTAGCTGGTCTTCAAGATAAACAGCCGCGTTTGCTCAAATTCGGCGTTGCCGATGATACCGCATGGTCCGTCGGCCTGACCTGCGGCGGCAAGATTCACGTTTTCGTGGAGCCACTGGATGTTGATTGGTGGACTCTACTCGAACAACGCATCAAAAACGATCAACTTACCACCACAATCACCGTTTTAGAAGGAGATTTGGCCGGAGAGAAAGGCGTATTTGGCGATGAATTACTCTACAAGACTACGGGATTGACGGATGACCACATTGCATCCTTAAAACAGATCGCAGAGACAACACACCGTTCCGGTCAGATCACATGGCAGGACACGGAAATTATGGTAGATGTCAGCAATCCCCGGCCTCATTTGATTATCATCGGTGGGGTACATGTCGCCATTCCGCTGCAAGCCTTTGCTCGTCAGCTAGGCTTTCGCGTCTCCATCATTGACCCGCGCCAAGCCTTCGCATCGCCGGAACGCTTCCCCGAAGTCGAAACCATTTTGCACACCTATCCCGATAAGGCACTGCCGCAGTTGGGATTGGACCGTAACACCTATCTAGCCGTGCTGACTCATGACCCCAAAATCGACGATAAAGCTCTGATTACAGCCCTGCCAACCGATGTCCCTTATGTCGGCGTCCTGAGCAGCAGCCGAACCCACGAAAAACGCACCAAACGCCTGCAAGAAGCGGGCCTCAGCGACGATGTCATCGAGCGCATTCACACCCCCATCGGCATCGACCTCGGCAGCCTGACACCTGAAGAGATTGCGCTGGGTATCATGGCGGAAATTGTGGCTGTGCGCAATGGCGTGAGGTAGCGCGATGAAATTTGGCCCGATCCCCCTTGATGACGCCGAAAATGCTGTTCTGGCCCACAAACTACTGGACAACGAAGGCAACCGCCTGCTCAGCAAAGGCCATGTGCTAACCGCCGATGACATTCAACTACTGCGTGAACATAGTCATGCTGAGGTGATTGTTGCCCAGCCCGGTGAGCATGATGTGCACGAAAATGAAGCCGCTCGTCGCGTGGGTGAAGCTATCGCTGGCGATGGCATCAAAGTAAATGCATCGGGCGTTGGTCGCGCCAACCTGATGACGACTGTGCGCGGAACATTGCGTGTGAATGCCGATGTGCTGGCCCGCCTCAACAACATCCACGATGGTATCACCATTTCGACATTACAGCAGCATACGCTGGTTGATTCCGGTGAATTAGCCGCCCTGGTCAAAATCGTGCCCTTTTTCGTGCCGGATAGCCGTATTAAAGACCTTGAACACATTGCACATGAAGCCGCGCCAATCATCAGTGTCCGCCCCCTGAAGTCAGGCCGTGTGGTATTGATTATTTCCGGTCCCGATTCCGCCCGCGAACAACTCATTACCGATTTTCATCCGCCAATCAAGCAGCGGATTGAATTTCTGGGCAGCGAACTTCTGTCGCCGGTTTATGTATCCCACACCGAAAATGACATCGCAAATGCCCTAAAAGATTATGCCGACGCTGATCTGATTCTGGTAGCCAGTGTTTCCGCCATTATCGACATTGAGGATATTGTGCCGTCAGCCCTGCGATTGGCGGGCGGCAGTGTCACGCAGCATGGTGTTCCCGTCGATCCGGGCACGTTACTCATGATGGGCTATCTGGGTGACGTTCCGGTGGTGGGCGCACCCGGCTGCATCAAATCTCCCAAGACCAACGTTATTGACCACATTCTGCCCCGCTTACTGGCTGGTGAACGCCTGACAAGAGTCGATCTCGTCGCGATGGGACATGGCGGCCTCTTGAAAGATATCACTGACCGCCCCATGCCCCGCGATAAAAAGCCGTGAATAAACGTTTTGAAATGATTAGCCACCTTCCGCAGAGGCTAACAGCCCTGACAGGTCATTTGCCCCTCCGGTCCTGGCGGACCACCTCCCCGCAAACGGGGAGGAATTTGATAGCGTCGGGATATGGGTTGTGGGAAGCACTGTAATTTAAGGAGTATCCAGGCATTCACGAGCCTGTCGTCAAACCGAGCCAAAAGTCTCCCTCGCTTGCGGGGGAGATTTAGAGGGGGTGCATTTCATCAGATTTTAGCGCGGAAACCCCGTTGCTGGCAGCGGGGCGGAGCGCATTCTCCTTTCGTTTATATTGAAGGGTGGAGAGGATTTGCGTTACCGCTGGCTCCTCTCCAAGCCATCTCCCCGTAAAGGGGTAAAGTCCTCCTCGCCCAGGTTAGCCGATGGTTTAATGTGAGTCGCACTGTCCTAGACCCTCAGACTGTTTAACCACTCACCGCAGTGGTCGGGGCTGGAGCGTCACCCCGACGTGCCTATGGATTCACCGCTAACGTAGCCGTAGCCCTTCGGCGTGGCTGGGGCTGGTCAACCTGAGCATGAGTTTCACCCATGCTCCGCAGCAAGCTGCGGGGTCGTTGACATAGATCGTAAAAAAATGCCCCGCATCGCTGTGAGGCACTTCAAACGCTACTCCGTATCCAGATTGAGCACTGCCATGAAGGCTTCCTGTGGCACTTCCACGCTGCCAATCATCTTCATGCGCTTCTTACCCTTTTTCTGCTTCTCAAGTAGTTTGCGCTTGCGGGTCACGTCACCGCCATAACATTTCGCCAGCACATCCTTACGCAGGGCCTTCACATTGGCACGGCTGATAACCCGTTTGCCAATCGACGCCTGCACCGGCACGACAAACATCTGGCGCGGAATAAGGTCCTTGAGTTTGGTAACCAGTTTCTGCCCGCGATGATAAGCATGGTCGCGGTGAACAATTGTCGCCAGCGCGTCCACTGGCTCGTTATTGACCAGAATATCCAGCTTGACCAGGTCTTCGGTGCGATATTCATTGAAGCTGTAATCCAGACTGGCATAGCCTTTAGTGGCGCTCTTGAGCCGGTCGTAAAAATCGACAATGAGTTCCGACAGTGGCAGATCATAGGTAATCATCACCCGCTTGGTGTCCAGATACTCCATCGTCTTGTATTCGCCACGCTTGGCCGTGACCAGCTCCATAATCGGACCAATGTAATCATCCGGCGTGAAAATCTGAATGCTCATCCACGGTTCGCGAATTTCCACAATGTCGTTTTCATCCGGAAGTTCCGCCGGGCTGTCGATCACGGTGGTCTCGCCATTCTTCAGCAGCACCTGATATTCCACACTGGGCGCAGTCGCCAGAATGTCCATGTCGAATTCGCGTTCGAGCCGTTCCTGTACAATTTCCATATGAAACAGCCCCAAGAAACCCGCCCGGAAACCGAAATTCAGCGCCTGTGACGTTTCTGGCACGTAGGTCAGTGCGGCGTCATTAAGCTGCAATTTTTCGAGGGCATCACGCAGGTCGTTGTAATCCTCATTGTTGACCGGATAAAATCCCGCGAAAACCATTGGCTTGGCTGGCTCATATCCTGACAGGCGTTCGGTGGCAGGATTTTGTTTTGTTGTGACTGTATCACCAACGCGAACTTCTTGAATCGATTTCAATCCGGTGGCGATGTAGCCCACGTTGCCATTCTCAATCGTACCCGACGGCAGCATCCCCGGCGTGAAAAATCCCACCTCGATAGGGTCAAACACGGCCCCACTCGCCATCAGTTTAAACACATCATCTTTGGTCAACTTGCCGTCAAAAACACGCACGTAGGTAATCACACCGCGATAGTTGTCATAATGGCTGTCAAATACCAGTGCCCGCAGCGGAGCCTCCGCATTGCCTTTGGGCGGCGGCACGCGGTCCACAACTGCCTGCAAAACGGCCTCGACATTATGGCCCGTTTTGGCACTGACATGAATGTAGGTATCTTTATCAATGCCCAGCAAGTCTTCCAGTTCCTGTGCCACATCATCGGGACGGGCAGCAGGCAGATCGATTTTGTTGATAACCGGGATAATCTCAAGGTCGGCTTCCATCGCCAGATATAAATTTGCCAGCGTTTGCGCCTCAATCCCCTGCGACGCATCCACCAC
>JAKEEQ010000558.1 GCA_022616515.1 Chloroflexota bacterium
AACCCGCGAAGACCTTGCCCGCAATGCCGAAGACGCCGGTGAGGATTTGGAGGCCACTCTTGATTCCGTGTCCATCGACGTTGAATTTTTTAAGGACTTTTTGAGAAACGAAGAACGTTTCAACCAGTTTGAAGACGCGCTGCGTATCGGTGAAGAACAAGATATTGTGCAGGCACGCCAGTTACTGGAACCGCTGAGTTCTGGGTTGCGCGTATTATTGCAGTCACGGCAGCAATACACATTTGTGTCGATTATCAGCACCGATGGTCAGGAATTGCTGCGGGTAGAGCGTGCCCCGGATGCGCCGGGCGAAGTTGTGGTACTACCGATCCAGGATCTGACCGACCGTTCAAGCGAAGCCTACGTTCAAGAAGGTGGGCAACTCCGGCGTGGTCGTATCTGGGCATCGGACATTAGGCTGCGCCGTGATGAAAACGGTAACATCGTTGAAGGTAATATCCCAACCGTCGATTTTGTCACACTTTTGACCGGATCGAACCAAAACGTTATCGCTTTGTTGGCCCTGCAAGTGGATGTTTCAGACGCACTGGATGTTGTCAATAATATTGATGACGATTTTGCCTTTCTGATTGACGACAATGGTTTTTATCTTGCTCGTTCTGACAACAACCTCTCACTTTTGTTTGGCAGTGAACTCAATGGCGCACGCTTAGACGATGATCAGGCGGAACTGCTCTTAGACGAGACCGCGCTTGAGGAGTATATCATTCACGACTCTGATGTGGAGTACATTGCGGCACGGGAAGTGATCAACCCGTTCAGTGATGTGGCAGGACTGGTCAATGCGCCGCAGTGGAGCATCGTCTATGGAAGACCTACCTCTGAACTCTGGGGGGATGTCATCGGTCAGGTAACACCATTCATCCTTCTGGGGCTGGTGGTTCTTGTTCTATCTGTGTTCTTTGTTCGCACTCAGGCGCAGGCCATTGAGGCCAATGTTGATCTCCTGCAAGACGGCATTCAGCGTGTCCGCATCGGTGATTTGTCCTATCGAATACCGTCGCTCGGCAGGAATGAACTTGGTGAGCTTGCCAGTGCGTTCAACAGCAGTGCAGAGAATGTTCAGAACTTGATCAATGATCTGGAAACCAGTGTGCAAGACCGCATTCGTGACCTTGACATTACGGGCGAGATTACCCGCGAGGTAGCGGGTCTGCGTGACGTGAATCTGGTTCTCAATCGAGCCATTAACCTCATTGTTGAACGCTTTAATTTCTACCACGCTCAGGTTTTCCTGATTGACGACCTGCAAGAAAATGCCATTCTCGTCGCCAGTACTGGTGATCCGGGCCGTCGTTTGCTGAACAAGAAACACAAACTGGGGGTGGGTTCAAGTTCGGTGATTGGGCGCGTGTCAGCGCTGGGTGTTACCGTTGTGGCGGGCGACACATTATCAACAGATGTGCCCTGGCGACCCAACGAGGAACTGCCAGAAACACGCGCCGAAATGGCCCTGCCCTTGAAGGTGGAAGATCGTGTGATCGGGGCACTGGACATTCAAAGTAAGCGTCCAGATGCATTTACCCCCAGCGACATTGAAGTTTTTCAGGTGCTGGCTGACCAGTTGGCAATTGCTATTAACAACGCCCGTTTGCTTGAAGACTCGAATCGCCGCGTTGAAGAGATTGCCCAGCTTAACCGCCGCCTCACAGAAGATGCGTGGCGCGAATTTGCCACACGCAGGCCGGATGATGTGAATATGGCGCTGCGCTATGACCTCATGGATGTACGCGAGGATGACGCCAACGGCGACTTAACGACACACAAAGTGCCTATCACCATTCGTGGCATCGAAGTAGGGGCTATCGAAACCGGCAAAGAAAATCTTTCCGATGATGAGCAGGTGCTATTGTCAGCGGTTGCTAATCGCATTTCACTGGCAATCGACAATGCGCGGCTTTTCCAGGAAACACAAATGACACTGTCGGAGTCGCGCCGCCTGTACGAAACAGCCCGTACCATCAGTGCCTCAGCCGACCTTGATCTTCAGTCAATTTATGAACTAATCACCAACCAACTCACGTACCAGCCCAATCTCGACACAGTGGCAATCCTCATCGCGGAACCGATACCGTCTCCACGAGCAGATATTCTGACCGTTGATTATGGGTGGACCAGTGACCGTCAAAAGCAGATGTGGGCTAGAGGGACCAACCTTGCGCTGTTGCAGCAAGGTGGATTGTCCGAGTTTTACCAACAAAACCCGCGCGATGTGATCAGTTATCACAATCCAGAAGAAATGCAAGTCAGTGATCCCGGTTACCGGGCCATGACCTATTTCAACCGGCAGCTCAATGCGAATTCGTTGATTGTCACGCCGGTGACTACTGGTGCGAAGTGGTTTGGTCTGGTGGTGTTGAGTAGTGTGGAAGCACGGGCGTTTGATACGTCGTTTTACAACTTCACCATCGCTGTGGCAGACCAACTTGCCATTGCCATTGAAAATCGTCGCCTGTTAGAAGACCTACAAAATGAGGCGCGACGCTCTCTGGCACTGGCCGAAGCTGGTCAGCTTGCCAACCAGATTAGTGGTGACTTCCAATCTGGTGTGGAAAGGCTTTTCCGTTCTATCTCAGAACCGGGTGGTTTTGACCGTTGGTGGTTCGGTCTTATTCAAGGTAAGAACCGCCTTGAGATGGTCACGGCCAACAGTCCTTCTGAGGAAGATGAAGCACCTTCAGAAATTAACCTGTCAGTTGGTAATAATGCGCTGGCCGCTGCGGTTCAACTGCGTCAGGTTATTCTGGTTAACGACCTCAAGAACGAACATCCTCTGCTCGGTATTTTGCGCGAAGACCACCGGCGATTGTTTGGCCGCCATCTTGCTCTGCCTGTGATGCTGGGTAACGACGTGCTGGGCGCACTGCTAATTGGTCGGGGTGAAGATGATATTGCACTCAATGAAGATGACATTCAGTTGGCAACAACGGTTGCCTCTCAATTGAGTGTCGCCATCGAAAACCAGAATCTGTTCTCCAGCGTACAGCGCCAGCAGGATGTTTTGCGGACGACACTGGAAACGATGCCTGCCGGTGTGATGCTGCTTGATCGCAGTGGTCAAGTATTGCTGACCAACCAACGAGCCGTTGAAATGCTCGGTACAGGCATTTACTCGGGTTTCTTCTCCCCCGATACCTATCCAATCTACTATGTCGATACCGACGAGATTTATGCGCGTGAAGATTTCCCCATCACGATGGTGCTTGAAGAAAATGCCCCGGCCCTTGCCGAAAATGTGACAGTAGTCTTGCCCAATAACATACGTACAGACTTGCTCATGAGCGCCAACCCTATCCGTGACGACGACGGTCGCCTGCAATCGGTGGTAGCCGTATTTCAGGAAATCACCGAACTTCGCGAACTTGAACGCGCTCTGCAAGCCAGTTTGAGTGAGACGACCATTCTCTACGAGGCCAGCCGAACCATCCTCGGTTCCAGCTCCACCGAAGAGCTTGGCAGCGCCATTGTTAGTCAACTCGGTAATCTGGGCGCTGAAACGATGTATCTGCTAGTTGCATCAGCGGACGAATTCAGCGATGAGCCGCCCAATGTCGCATTGAGTGTGCCTGAGCTTGGCATTGATAATCCAATGGCAACAGATATTCCGATCCCGTTTGACCTTCTCATGCCAGACAGCCCTCTTCTGATTGAGGATACGCGGAACATTACCAGCCCACAAATTGATCCTGAAGCGGGCAAGGCGGCAGCCGGGGTCGGTGTGCTGTCACTGGCAACCATGCCTCTCGCTGCTCGCGGTCAGATGTTGGGTTGGCTGGTCATCGGCTACAGCGAGCCTCATGAGTTCAACCCCGAAGATAGGCGTTTCGTTACCAGTCTTGCTGACCAGGCTGCGGTCGCACTCGACAGTATTCGACTGTTTGAAAGTACTGAACGTGCCCTGCAATCGGTGGCGAATCTATACCAATCCAGCCGTCGCGTTGCCGAAGCGCAGGGTATTGTCGATGTTATCGAAGTGGCCCGTGAGGAATTGTTGAACTTCCAACCAGACCGTATCGACATGCTGCTCCAGCGAAGTGCTGAAGATGTGGAAAATATGTACTTCGCTATCGCATGGTCAAGTGAACCATCGCTTGAGTTTGTGCCGAGTTTGCCGGTCAACATTGACAATGCCAAACCTCTGGCCGGGTTTGATTTGTTCAATCGCTACGAATACTTCATCGAGAATTTCTTAAATGAAGTCGAAGGTGGCGACCTACATCAATCCCTCTATGAACTCGATACACCTTATCAGGCAGTGGTTTCAGTGCCGCTGCGTGTTGGTGGACGGACCATTGGGCGTATTGGCATGGGTTTCCTTCGTCCGAAAACATTCTCGGCAGATGACCGCCAATTGTTAAGTACACTGGCGGACTCGACGGCCTATGTCGTTGAAAACGACCTGCTGCTGGAACAAACTCAGGAATCCCTTGAAGAGACCGGCGTTCTGTATCAGGCCAGCCGGACCATCGCCAACGCCGAAACCCGTGAAGAAATCGTCGAGGCCCTGATCGATTATGCCGCATCCGCGCAAGTTGATAAAACGATGCTTATCTCCCTGATGACCCAAACGTGGGATGATCCCGGCTCCGTCATTGAAATTACCGCTACGTGGGGCAATGAAGAGGTATCCAGCCTTCAAGGACTCTTCTTTACACGGGATCAGTTCCCCATCTGGGAACAACTTGCCACGAGTGAAATCCTATGGTTGGATGATGTTGATACCGATGAAACAATCTCAGACAATGCGCGTATGGGCTATCATGCGCTTGGCATTGCATCGGTATCTATCGTGCCGCTGAAAACACCGACGGGTATCATTGGTTGTATTGTCTTTGGCTCGTCCGAGGTACGCTACCATGAAATGCGGGAAATCCGTATCTATCAAGCATTGGCAGACCAGGCAGCCGTTCAGCTAGAGAACAAACGACTGTTTGAGCAAGCGGAGTTCCGTGCTCGCCAGCTTGCCACATCAGCCGAGGTCAGCCGTGCGGTAACATCCATTCTTGACCTTAGCGAACTGTTTCCCCGCGTGGTGGATCTCATCCTTGATGCGTTTGAGTACGACCATGTTCAGATTTTCATGGTGGATGAACAACGTGAAAACGCTGTGGTTCAGGCATCCACCGGGGAGGCAGGACGCCAACTCCTCAGTATTAAACACAGCCTGCCTGTTGGCTCGGACTCGGTTATTGGGCGCGTTACGTCTGTGGCTGAACCAGTCATTGCTCTCGACACAACCGACCCGGAGGTAATCCACCGCCCGAATCCATATCTACCCGAAACACGGTCAGAAATGGCTATTCCCATTGTTATTCAGGGGCGTGTCATTGGTGCCCTTGACGTGCAATCCAATAAGCCGCAAGCCTTTGGGGATGACGATATTCGAGCGCTCTCGCCATTGGTTGATCAGTTGGCGGTCGCGATTGAGAATGCTCGTCTGTTTGAATTCTCGCAGCGTCGCGCTGAGGAAATGCGCTTCCTGTTCGATGTTACGTCTGCCGCAACTCGCGAAACCGACCTTGCCCCATCGCTTCAAACTGTCATTGACACATTGCTGGACAACATTGATGCCAGTACGGCCAATATTTTCCTGTACGATGAATCGCGTGACGAACTGATCTCACAGGTAGAAGTGAGTTTTGACCCCAATTCAGGAGCACGTACGGTCACACGGCCAAGCCGACTGGTTGCTCTCCCGCTGGGCGAAGGGCTTGTTGGGACGACGGCGGCCACGGCTCAACCGATTATCGTCGAAGATCTGCGTTCCGATCCACGCTACTTTGAAGTCCACAGCATGTCTCGTTCAAGCATTTATGTCCCGCTGGTGTCGGGACAACAGCTTGTTGGTGTCATCGCACTCGAAAGCAACCGCATAGGGTTCTTTGATGATAGCCATCTGCAACTGCTTCAGGCACTTGGCACCTCACTAACAGCCATCATTCGCAACGCCCAGCTTCTTGAAGAAGTGCGTGAGACCAACGAACGACTGCTGGAAATTGACCAGTTGAAGACCAACTTCCTCGCAGCAATGAGCCACGAACTGCGTACGCCATTGAATTCTATCATTGGTTTCTCGCGCGTTATCTTGAAGGGCATTGATGGTCCACTAACCGACATGCAGGAACAGGATATCCAGACCATTCACGACAGTGGTAAGCATCTATTAGGTCTGGTAAATGATATTCTTGATCAGGCCAAGATTGAAGCCGGTAAGATGGAGTTGGTGCTGGATTACTTCGATCTTGCCGCCGTCGTGAATGGCGTGATGTCATCTGCGGTGGGTCTGACGGCAGACAAACCCGTCCGGTTATTTACCGAAATCGAGGAAGGTCTGCCTGAAGCGTTCGGTGACGAGTTTCGTACCCGCCAGATTCTGTTCAATCTGGTCTCGAATGCGGCCAAGTTTACCAGCGAAGGTCATATTACCGTTGAAGCCAAATTGACCCATCCCGAAGGCAGCCCGGTTCCCTATGTTCAGGTCTCAGTCACCGACACGGGTATTGGTATCGCTGAGAAAGATTTCCATCATCTGTTTGAGGCTTTCCAGCAAGTGGACAATACTACAACCCGCTCTGTGGAAGGGACGGGTCTCGGACTGCCGCTGGCGCGATCACTTGCCCGGCTGCAAGGCGGTGACCTGTGGTTTGACAGTATCGTTAATGAAGGTTCTACATTCTATGTGTCAGTGCCCACCGCTCCACTACCAGCAGATGACCAGGAGGTCGTTTTGCCAGTAACGGGTCGCTTGGACCCACGCAAAGCAAACGGGCAAGCGGAAGCGGAAGACGATACCATCGACATCCCCGCTGAACGGCGAATTCTGGCGGTAGATGACGACAAAGAGGTGATTGATCTGTATAAACGTTATTTGAGCCGCGAGGGTTGGAATGTCATCGGTACTACCGAGCCTGACACCGTCGAGCAACTCGCCACTCAATTTTCTCCAGAGATCATCTTGCTGGATGTGAATATGCCCAACCGCACTGGCTGGCAGGTCCTCGAAAGCCTGAAAGCCAACGCGAATACCAATAAGATTCCGGTTATCGTTTGCAGCATTGATGATAACCGCAATCGCAGTGAGGACCTCGGCGCAGCCAATCACCTTGTGAAACCGTTTATGGAAGGGGACCTCGTGAAAGCTGTGCGCGAAGTTGAAACTACCCGTGAATCTTAATTGATTGCAGCGAGGCCGGTCCTGATAGGGTCTGCCTCGTCATTTTCATACAGATTTCATACAAATTCGCGAAACAGTAACCCAATACGATTTTCAACATGTTATACTTGTGGCGGGCGGTAGTCCGCCTTTGTATTGTTGATTGAAAGCCTTTATCAGGATGGCATGGTGACCAGTCGAATCGTAAAAACAAAATCCATCGAACTTGAATGTAAAAATTGTGGGTGGCGCGAACAATATGAGACGCCTATCAAGCACTGTCCCGTTTGTTATGAAGATATTCTCTATGCACGCTACGATATAGATTATCTGAAACGAAGAGGGTGGGCGGATGAGATCAAACGCCGTAAGCCCGGCCTGTGGCGATACCACGAACTGCTTCCTATCAAAGAACCAGACAATATCATCAGCATGGGCGAAGGCGGAACCGCCATGTATCGTGCCCGCAATCTGGGTGCCATGCTGGGACTTAAGAACCTGTATATCAAGGATGAGCGCCAGGGTCCCACCGGCTCATTCAAAGAT
The DNA here is from genome assembly GCA_022616515.1 of Chloroflexota bacterium. Classification (GTDB taxonomy): domain Bacteria; phylum Chloroflexota; class Anaerolineae; order Aggregatilineales; family J027; genus JAKEEQ01. The sequence continues at coordinate 7,721 of JAKEEQ010000558.1, forward strand.
CGTCAGGCGTCAGTAGCTATTTCCGTAATGTACGAAATGGGCATTCAAGAGGCAGTGGTCGCCAGCACTGGCAATGTCGCTATAGCCTATTCAGCCTATGCCGCCCGCGCCGGTATCAAAATGTGGGCCTTTTTCCCTGATATGGTTCCCGGTGATAAAGTACGCGAGGTTGCCCTTTACGGTACTGAAGTCGTTAATGTCACAGGGACGTATGACCAGACCAAAACCATTGCCGCCCGCTTCGCCGAAAACCAGGGCATTTATTATGATCGCGGCATTAAAAGTATCGCTGCGATGGAATCCATGAAGACGATGGCCTATGAGATAGCCGAGGACCTTGATTGGCAGTCCCCGGACTGGTTTATTCAGGGCGTTAGCGGTGGAATGGGGCCGCTCGGTATGGCAAAAGGCTTCGAAGAACTAATGGAACTTGGTCTGGTAGATAAGATTCCGGCGATTGGCCTCGTCCAATCTGAAGGCTGTAAGCCGATGATTGACGCCTTCAACAACGGATTGCCTGTGGCGGTGCCCATCGAAAACCCGGATACCATCATTGCGACCCTGAGCACGGGTAATCCCGGACGTGCTTACCAGCTTCTATACGAAATAATGTCTGAATGGGGTGGTGCTGCGGCAGCCGCCTCTGATGAAGAAGCTTTTGAGATGACCAAAGTCATGGCCCGCACAGACGGCATCAGCGTTGAACCAGCTACTGCTGTTGCCTTTGCTGGATTGGTCCGTATGGTTCGGAACGGTGACATCAAGCCAAACGATGTTGTTGTCTTCAACTGCTCCGGACACACCTTCCCCGTAGAGAAACGTATTCTGGGCGAAAAATGGGCCAAAGAACTTGACATCAGCGATGCCAGCAGCGACCCGGTGCTGCCGACAGATACACTGGTTGAAGCTGTTGAAAAAGTGAAGTCACCAATCAGCAAGGTGCTGGTTATCGAAGACAACGAAAATGCGGCCCGTCTGATGCAGCGGCTCCTTAGCGTCAACTACGATGTAAGCATTGCTCATGACGGGCAGGTTGGGTTGGAAATGGCCTATAATCTCAAACCAGACCTCATCGTTACCGACCTTATGATGCCACAGATGGATGGCTTCTCAGTGATCGAAAGGCTGAAGAGCGATAAAGCTTTCCGTGATGTGCCAATCATTGTACTGACTGCCAAAGAACTCACCGCACACGAACGGGCCAGATTATCAGGTCAGGTTGACACGCTGCTGCAAAAGGGTTCATTCTTAAGTGAAGAGTTGCTCCAGCGAATCGTGGATGCGCTGAATTAATCACACCGGGGAGGCTCCGAAAATAGGATTGGAGATGCTATGACAACAGACACCAAAACTAAAATTCTTTATATTGAAGATAATCCGCTCAATGCGAAGCTGGTGCAGCGTGTCCTGGGCGCGGAAGGCTACGAGGTTCTCGTCGCTGAGAACGGGCTGTCCGGGATAGATCAGGCTACCTCGACCAAGCCAGACCTCATTCTGATGGACATCAATCTTCCCGATCTCAGCGGGCGGGAAGTCACGACACGGCTGCGGGCAATGGATCAGTTCAAGACCGTCCCGATTGTTGCTCTGACTGCTCAGACGGATGAACAACAGCGGGCGATGACGATTGCCGCAGGTGTCGATGGCTACATTACAAAACCATTTGAGGTCGAGGAACTCTCCCAGCGCGTAAAGTTTCATCTACAGGGCGGCAAAGAGCATTTCAAGATTGACAAGGATGAAGCCCAGCGCCAGTACAATCAGGAACTGGTCAGCCATCTGGAACGCAAGCTGCGTGAAGTTCAGGAAGCAAACGAGGCGCTCAAACGACTGGATAAGATTAAAGACGACTTCATCCAGCGAGTGGCCCATGAACTGCGCACGCCACTGACCATTATTTATGGCTATGGGCGTCTGCTGCAAACCGCCGAGCCACTGGTAAAAATCGGCGTTACTAATCCTGAATTTGGCGCATATCTCGATGGGCTGGTTGAGTCCATCGAACGTATGCATACCCTTGTTAATGAGATTTTGACTATTTATCGCATTGCAACGCGTGAGATTGAGCTAAACATCGGTCCCACGAACATGCAAGACCTGACCGAAGAGTGTGTGACCTCGTTCTCTCAGGCACTCGCACAGCGCAAGATTGGTCTTATCTTCAACAAGCATGATTTTCCGACAGTAATGCAGGTAGACGGCGATCTTGTCAAGTTGGTCTTCAGCAACCTCATCGGCAACGCGATCAAATATACGCCGGATGGCGGCAGCGTCAGCATCAAAGCCGACAACGATGGAAACGTATTACGGGTGAAGATCTCCGATACCGGAATTGGCATATCGAAAGAAGAACACCAGCGGATTTTTGAGCGGTTTTATTCAACTTCCAACACCGAACTTCATTCAACGAGTAAGACTGCTTTCCAGGGGGGTGGCCTTGGATTGGGATTGTCGATTACCAAAGGTATTATCGACGCGCATGAAGGCAAAATATGGGTAGAGAGTGCTGGCAAAGACGAGCAAAAACTGCCGGGCAGCACTTTTGTTCTCGAACTGCCTATGCGCAAGACATACCAACAGGTGACGCCGAAAGCTGGTGAACCGAACTAAGCTGAGCATTCAATGGATTTGAAGAAGCATACGAGTTTAATCGCGGCTATATCTACCCCTTTTTTTCTTGGCATGAATCCGATTTTCGGAAAATTTGCCTTCGAGAATGGGGCAGACCCCTTTACCGTTGCTGCTTTGCGGACGGTTATTGCTGTGCTTATGCTGTTTGTCTTCTATTATGTGTTCTGGCGTAAATACTTATTTATTTATCCCGTAGGTTTTATTAACTGCGTCGCGGTGGGCACTGTCAACGGCATTGGCTCGTTGATGTACTACAACGGGCTGCATTTGCTTGATGCCTCTGTCGCACAACTGCTCAACGGCATGTATCTGGTCTTCGTCATCATCTTGACCCGTGTCGCTGGCTCGGCGCATTTTGGTTGGAAGACCATTGGTCGCGTTCTCATCGCCATTGTGGGCCTCTTTCTCATCACGGGAGGCATTGGAGGCGCGGTGTCGTGGCTGGGCGTCGGTCTTATGCTTGGCAATGCGATATTGTTTGCAGGAACCATCGTGATGAGTCAGCGTGCGCTTTATGATATGCCAGCCCAAACCGTTGCGTTTTATGTACTGGCAACGATGGCGGTTATCGTCGCCATGGCCCGCGTGACTTACGACCTCCCTATCTTCAGCAAATCCGATTTTAATGCCAATTTAACCGCGATGTGGGCTATCCTCGGCCTTGCCACAACAACTGCCCTTTCGCGCTTACTGATTTTTTTAGGGGTCAAGGGTCTGGGTGGTATCCAGACAACGCTGCTCGCTATACTGGAAATTGCGACATCCATTACGCTGGCCTTTCTCCTGCTCGGTGAAACATTCACAACCATTCAATGGTATGGGGTTGGTGTCCTGTTCATTAGTTTGCTGCTGCCTACCGACATTACCCCGCGTGATGTCAGCCCGACCTCCTATTGGCCTGATCTAACACGCTTGCAATTGATGCAGGTTGCCTTTAACCGGGCGTTCCACCTCGATAAAGGCAGTACCACGGAAATGGAACAGCTTCAGGAGCTGTTCAGCAAACAGGAAAAGTATACAACGCAGGAGATGATGACCGTTCAGGAGTTGTTCACGCAGGATATGCTAGAAGCTGAGCTGCATTCCACTGGCGATGAGGAGTTAGCGGAAATCCTCAGAAAACTCGAAATCAAACTATCCTCGCTTCAGAACAAGGATGAACCCCAAAAATAACTATTTCACCACATCAACATCATCAACAATGCCAATGATAACCGCCCGGATCGGAAAATTGTCTCCGCCCAGAATTTGACGGGCACTACTACCCTCATCCAGCACTAACACACGATCTCCGGGGCCTGCTTGCACATCATCCACCGCGATGTCATAAGCCGATGTCAGGCTATCGTCCAAATTCAATCTTCGCACCAGCATTAGTTTGCGGGCCTCAAGCGACGGATGCTTGATGGTTGCCACGACATTGCCAACTACTCTTCCAATATACATCAGCCCTCCACCCATATGTTGGGGCGACCAGCGATTGGCACACTGGTAAAACCCTGTCCCCTATAATCCAGTCCTAACATCGCCAGATACCGTGATGTCTCACTCAAATTATCCAGTGTCTCCAGTTCATCTGCGGCGAAGAAGCCAATGGCCGCAATTTCCTCATTGGGAGTCTCCACCAGATGTCCACCTACCAGACGCATCAAGAAAATAACGTAGGAATCGTTCTTACCGCGTTCGAGATGATTACGATACCCGACCATCCTGATGATTTCGGTCTCCAATCCGGTCTCTTCACGAATTTCGCGGACAATTCCGTGTTCAATGATCTCGTCGTGGTCGATATACCCACCGGGAATTGTCCACAAGTGTAATCCCGGTGAGCGATTACGCTGGATGAGCAGAACAGATCGCTCACCGTTATCTTCGTTAATGATGATGCCACCTGCCCCCAGCGAATAAAGTCCAAAGTCAATGAAATGACATGAACTACACACCGACCGTACACGCCCGTCAACTTCAGCTTTAGTGAGCCGTTGTCCACATTCAGGGCAAAATGTCCACATCATCAACGATTCCTACAATGGCTTGATCGACCGGGACCATGCTGTTTGGCATAGCGAGAGCCGCCTCACGGCTGGCAACCACAAAGACCAGTTCGCCCTCGCCAGCCTGCTGTGTCGCGTCGGCGGCAACATACGGTTCACCCACAGGTTCACGCTGGTCGTTCAGCGGCTGGACCATCAACAGTTTAATACCCTCCAATCCCTCCGCTTTTTGGGTGGCGACCACCGTACCGATTACCCGGCCAAACTTCATGCGTCGTCCGCCTTTTGATAGGTGAGCGCACCATCGAGTTCAATGGTGTCAACAATCGCCATAATGACGGCATCTGCCGGGCGATTCTGAGTGGCTTCTGTCTGGCGTGCCGAACTGCCTGTGGCATATATCACGACCTCGCCTTCCCCGGCCCCTACAGCGTCAAAGGCGACCAGATAGCTGCTGGAAAGAGCGCCATCGGGACCCATTGGTCGCAGAATCATCATCTTCAAGCCATCGACACGCTCACTCTTCTGGGTGGCAACTACCGTGCCCACCACTTTTGCTAGTTGCATGAATTATTCTTCGCTAGTCTCGTTCTGACGTCCCAGAGGAAGGACCTGATCAATATTGGGGTGTGGGCGCGGGATGACATGGACAGCCACAACTTCGCCGACCTTCTCTGCACCACGAACACCTGCTTCAACCGCAGCTTTCACAGCAGCAACGTCACCGCGAACGATGGCTGTCACATAACCGCCATGTGTTTTCTCGTAAGCTACCAGCTCAACGCGGGCGGCCTTTACCATCGCGTCAGCAGCTTCCACAAGGGCGGCAAAACTGCGTGTTTCAATCATACCCAGCGCATCGGCCATAGGTTTTTGTCTCCTTCATTGCAAATGAGTATCAAACATTTTGTCACAAAACATGGTTTACAGCAAAAACTTTCGTCTCCATAATCATCCGGCAGTTTAGTATTATCAAAGGAAAACGAATGCGTAACGTATTTTTTGTGGTCATCGCCGCCACGTTGTTTGTAATCGGGATTCAATTAGGGCGCGTCTCTATCAGGGAAGAAACAGTTCCCCTGTTACCGACCCGGCTACCAGCAACCCCCGCCAATTACGTGGAGCAAATCAATGCCACTCCTGAACCTTACTGGCTTATCACACCCACACCGATGGGATCACTGACTGAAGACCAGGCGCGTGGACGCGAACTGTACCAGACCTGTGTTCATTGTCATGGGGAGCGCGGCGAGGGTGAACCCGGCAACCCCAATCCCAATATTCCTGACCAATATGGCTATATGCCTGTGCCGCGCCACGACAGTTTGGGCCACACATGGATGCACCCTGACCAACTGCTGGTCAAGTTTATCCTGAATGGTATGCAAAATCCCCTCTATCGCAACATAATGCCAGCCTACAGCGAGATTTATACCGAAGAGGATGTCATGCTCCTTCTCGACTATATCAAGTTGTGGTGGACCGATGAGCAGCGTGAACAACAAGCAGCAGCTACCCGGCGTCTTGAGCTTGCCAGAGATGAGTAATGAACATAAACGGGTGGATCATTTTAACGACCCACCCGGCTTTGTTACACAGTTAGCACAGCCTCAAATTTATCGATGGCCCAATCAATGGTGTCCCGGTCGATAATCAATGGCGGCGCAAAACGGATTGTGTTTTCGTGTGTCTCTTTACATAGAACACGCTCATCGCGCAGTGCTTCACAGAAGCGACGGGCTGGCTCATGAAGCTCAAGACCAATCAGCAGGCCGCGCCCCCGCACTTCTTTGATATAAGGGCTGTCAATTTGCCGGAAGCGTTCCAGCGCATATTCACCTAATATTGCCGAATTTTCGACCAACTCCTCTTCAATGAGTACTTTGAGTGCTTCGCGGGCCACGGCTGATCCGAGTGGATTCCCGCCAAATGTGGAGCCATGAGACCCCGGCGGGAAGATGGTCTCGCCAAGGACTTCATCGTTTCCAACCACCGCAGAGACAGGATATACGCCGCCGGAAAGTGCTTTGCCAAGCACCAGCATATCGGGCACTATGTTTTCGTGATCGACGGCAAATAACCTGCCGGTACGCCCCAATCCGGTCTGGATTTCATCGGCGATAAACAACACCTTGTGCTTTTCACAGAGTTCTTTTGCCGCTTTCAGATAACCATCCGGCGGCATAATGATTCCCGCCTCGGCCTGAATCGGCTCCACCAAGAATGCGGCGGTATTGGGTGTGATGGCGGCTTCAAGGGCGGCAATGTCTCCAAATGGCACGGTTACAAAACCCGGCGTGAATGGCCCGAAGCCTTCACGATAGAGTGGTTCTGTCGAAAAAGTGATGATGGTTGTTGTTCGTCCATGAAAATTGTTGGAACAGGTAATAATCTCGGCCTGATCGACTGGTATACCTTTCACCGTGTAGCCCCATTTACGGGCAGCTTTGACGGCGGTTTCGATGGCCTCCGCGCCGGAATTCATGGGGAGCATTCTTTCAAAGCCGGTCAGTTCACACAACTCCTGAGCAAACTGCGCCAGTTGGTTATTGCGGAAGGCACGCGATGTCAAGGTTACACGTTGGGCCTGCTCCATGAGGGCTTTGATAATTCGGGGATGGCAATGTCCCTGACTGAGTGCGGAATAACCACTCAGGCAGTCCAGATATTTTTTACCCTCAACATCGTAAACCCAGACGCCTTCGGCATGGTCAATGACCACATCCAGCGGGTGATAATTGTGCGCACCGTATTGATCTTCCAGTGCAATATAGTCGGTGGTATGCAACACGCGATCCATAGATATATCCTTGTATGGGGGATTATTCGGTGACTCTAGTGTATCTGTGAATATTGTTCGGAGGCAAGCGTAAAATTACATCATTAATCCGGTGCTTAGGCACAAAAAAAGGAGTCTCGATGGACTCCTCAATACATCAAGTACCCTCAACTTCGTACGATTGCCCGACATGGGCCGGGGGCCGCGACCTCCCCACAAATCCAGCCAGCACCACGACCGTCACTACGTATGGAACCAGTGACACAATCTGATGGGGTGCATTGATTCCGGCAAATTGCAGTTGGCTTTGTAAGGCAGACAGGAAGCCGAACAATAACGCGCCAAGCATTGCCCCGACGGGATGCCAGTTGCCGAAGATGACCACCGCCAGCGCAATAAAGCCGCGCCCCGCCACCATATTTCGCTCAAAAATCCCAACATCATCGAGGCTGAGATATGCACCTCCCAGCCCGGCCATAGCACCACTCATAAATAGATTAAAATATTGCAGGCGGTAAACATTGATGCCAAGTGTATCGGCGGCACGCGGGTTTTCCCCGATGGCGCGGGTTCGCAGTCCCCATACCGTGCGGAACAGGGCAAAGGTTGTCGTGATAACGACAAAGAAGGTCAAATAGGTAATCAGACTTTTGTCAAAGACAATGCGACCCAGATTATACAGCGGATCATCTGAATGCCAGGGGTTGCTTATCAGTGGCGGAATTTTGCCCGCCGTTTGTGCCTGTGAATCGTAGAAGTATCCAGTGATGCCCAACCCTAGAATATTGACTACCGTTCCACTGATAATGTGGTCAACCTTGTACTGCACACACAACACCGCATGAAACAATCCAGCTAAGCCACCGACCAGCACCCCGGCTGCCACCGAGAGGCCGAGGCGCACATCGGTGATGGCAAGAATGGTGTCGCCATTGACGATATGATCGGCACTGAGTGCAACATTCGTCATATATCCGGCAAACGCTCCGAAGAGCATCATACCTTCAATACCGATGTTGACGATGGAAGAGCGTTCACTGAGGATACCAGAAATCGCACCGAGAATCAGAGGCACTGCCGAGCGAATGGTAGCATTGATGGTTGCGATGATAACGGTTGTTCTGAGAAGATTTTCTAAAACATCCATTTTATTCTATCCCCAACTGCTTCCAAATGTACCTTCACCAATGGTTTTCAACTTGATCCGGTAGATATACCGGATGATACCCGGTGCGGCTACGAACATCAGCGTCAGCGCCTGAATAACCAGAATGAGTTCTTTGGCGACGCCGGTTAACTGCATACCGCGTGTCCCTTCATCCATCGCGCCGAATAAAAACGCAGAGAATATCGTACCAATTGGATGATTACCGGCCAGCAGGGAGACAGTGATACTATCAAAACCAAGTCCCAGACTCTGATTGGCTTCATAATACCCATTGACACCCAGCGTCTGGATACCGCCTGCCATCCCCGCTAACGCTCCTGCCAGCGCCATTGTGGAAATCGTAATGCCCTTGACATTGACGCCTGCATACCGCGCCGCGTTTGGATTGAGGCCAACCATACGAATCTCAAAACCAAAGGTCGTCCGGTTCAAAATGATCAAGACCAGAAAGGCCATCGCTATCGCGATAAAGAAGCCAATATGAAGATCTTCCACCGACCCCGGTGTGATAAAGGCTTTAGGCAAGGCGGCGCTTTCAAGAATAGGTTTGGTGCGTGAAATGGCCGTCGTATTTTCATCCGCCAGCGGCCCCGGTGGTATCGCGCCATCGGCACTCCCCAGCGAAATCAGCCACTCTGCGATGCGGCTGGCTATAAAGTTGAACATGATAGTGGTTATCACTTCATGGGCGTCGGTGTAGGCTTTGAGAGCACCGGGAATAGCACCCCAGATGGAACCCGCCAGCGTCGCCAGACTCATCGCCACAAGGATGTGTGCCCAGGCGGGTAATCCTGTGATTGCGGCCCCGGCCCAGGCTGCCACCACCGACCCCATGATAAGCTGGCCCTGTGCCCCGATATTAAAAAGTCCGGCCTTGAAGGCGACACCAAGTGCCATACCGGACAGCAGTAGCGGCGTTGTCTTAATCAAAGTGCCCGTTAAGCCGCGTGGGCTTAACAATGCCCCTTCGACAAGGGCCGTATAGGCGGCAACCGGGTCTCGCCCGGCCAGCAAAATGAGAATCGCACCGGCAACCAGCGCGGTAAAAATCGCCAGAATAGGCGTCAACAATGTCTGTCCAAAACCGAGAATCGTACTGGGCGAAATATCCCAATTTCTCCCGGAGGTTGGACCGCTTGTATCTGTAACAGTAGCCATCCAATAAACCTTAATTAGAAGAATATCTTGAGGCGCGATTATAGCGGATTTTTAGATAGAGGAAAATCGCGGCTTGCTGACAGGTCTTCCTGACCATGCCCCATCATACTTGAGTTCAAGGGTTATTTGTCCACTAAGTTGCACCAATACGTGATGCTGAGTGGCTTCCTGCCACATTCGCCCGGTTGTTACAACCACGCGCTCCACACCATCCCATGTGACCTTATGCGGAATGGGTCGTCCATCAGGTAGAAAACGAGCTTCCACGGAACACGGCACAAAATCAGCCATTGTGTGTGAGGTAATCAACAACTATCTTCAGGGCAGCTTCGGCGCTCGCCTCTTTGTTAGCAATACGATCCCCATCCCAGACAAAACGATGAACGTGTGTTGAGTCTTCCGTCGTCAGAGCGATAAACGTCAGGCCAACTGGCTTGTCCTCCGTGTCACCACCCGGTCCTGCGATCCCTGTAACACCGATGGCAAGGTCCGTACCATAACTGCCGCGAACACCGCGAGCCATCGCTGCTGCGACCTGTTCGCTTACAGCCCCAAATACATTCAATGTGTTTTCTTGAATACCCAGCAGACTGTGTTTAATGCTGTTCGAATAGGCGACAATACCACCAAGAAAGTAGGCCGAACTGCCGGGGACATTGGTAATGCGGTGCATCACCAGCCCGCCGGTGCAGGATTCAGCCGATGAAATCGTTAGATTGCGTTCCAGAAGTAGTTTGCCAAGTTGTTCCTCAAGTGTCACCGGGTCACATTTCCTTGAAAAGCATCGTGGTTTCGCCCATTACGATGACGCTGCCATCTTTAAGGGGGGTATCCTGTCGAATAGCAATTGGTACGCCATTGACGAGTGTGCCGTTTGAACTTCCCAGATCCATCAAACTCCAGATGTCATTGGTCAAATGAATTTGGGCATGGGGACGGGAAACAGCATGATCTTGCAGCTTGATGTCCCATGAAGCGTTGTTGGTGGCGCGGCCAAACACCACGCTGTCCTGCAACAACGGGATTTCCATCCCTTCCTGTGGGCCTGCTGTGATGAGCACCACCGCCTTGCCGCGACTGGTGCGTGGGCGCATTAACGTCCCGGTGCGATCGGCGACTTCGACCTCGTGCTGGCTTTGCACAGCAGCAAAGTTGATGATGGGCTTGAATAAGCGGATAACATCTCCGGCAAGGAGTGGATATGGCGTGGTAATCCGTTCATCGTTGACAAACACCCCGTTCGCGCTGCCCAGATCTTCGATCACAAATACCCCATGTTCAAAGCGGATGATGGCATGTTTGCGTGATACGTGGCGTTCCGGTATGTAAATTTCGTTATCCTGACTGCGCCCGATTTCAAGGGAAGCACCTTCCATCAAGACCAATTCTTTGGTTTCATCGGTCTGCGGGTCTTGCCAGGAGATTTTTGCTATGCCTTCGACCATTTTGACCTCGGCGTGAAGACCTCCAGCTCTAAAACTAGTATAATGAACAGAAACCTCGCAACAAAGCTTTATTTTGCTATTTTCATAAACTTTTGACAAGTTCGTGATGCGTATGAGTAAGAAAATTGCGGTAGATCGCGGTGGTACGTTTATTGATTATATTGCCAGCATCGATGGCAAGTTTACCATCCACAAAACACTCAGCCACTCTACCAGGGCCGTGCAGATTATTGCCGACACAGCCTCACAAGTGATAAACGGCAATCCCGACTTTATCTCACACGGAACCACCATTGCCACGAATGCCATCTTGCAGCGCAAGGGTGCCCGCACAGCGTTGATTACCACACAGGGTTTCCGCGACATGCTCTTTATTGGACGCCAGCACCGCCCGGACTTATACGCCCTTCAGCCATCAATCCCTGCGCCTATCATTCCTCGTGAGTGGTGTTTTGAGGTTCCAGAACGAATCCTTCACGACGGATCTGTCCACCTTGAACTTGATGCAAAGGTACTTTTTAGCATAGTGGACAAACTTCATGAAGCGCAAATCGAATCCGTCGCTGTTACCTTACTGTTTGCTTACGTTAACCCTACGCACGAACGACTCATCAAGCAATTCTTGTTAGAACAGGGTGGATTTGCCGAGTGGCAGATTGCCCTGTCCAGCGATGTACTGCCCGAATTCCGCGAATTTGAGCGTACCAGCACGGTTGCTCTTGAAGCGTATGTCCGCCCATTGATAAGCCAGTATGTTGCCGAACTCCAGCAGGCTATCCCGGCCAGCATCAGCATCATGAAATCCGATGGGGGAATTATCAGTGCAGATCGCGTGCGCCAGCAAGCCGTTCAAACGGTGCTAAGTGGTCCGGCGGCGGGTGTGGTCGGTGCCCTGTATCTCGCCAGATTGAGCGAATATGAAAATATCATCACGATGGATATAGGGGGAACCTCAACCGATGTGGCGCTGTGCCCCGGAAAACTCTCGTTTCATCCTCATGCCGAAATTGACGGGCTGCCGCTGCGCGTGCGCATGTTAGATATTGAGACCATCGGTGCGGGCGGCGGTTCTATTGCATGGGTGGATGAGGGTGGTGCGTTGCGAGTTGGTCCTCACAGCGCCGAAGCCAACCCCGGCCCCATCATTTACGGTCGGGGTGGGACCGATGTAACCGTGAGTGACGCCAATGCTGTGTTAAACCGTATAGTCCGGCTGTTGGACGGCAGCATGGAACTTCATTTACCACCTGCCCTTGAAGCAGTTAAGATGCTGCGCAATCGCATCAGCCTATCAACAGAGGACACGGCCAGAGGTATCATTCGCGTTGCCAACAGCAACATCATCCGTGCCCTGCGCCGGGTCAGCATTGAACGCGGTTATGATCCACGGAATTTTACGCTGGTGGCTTTTGGTGGGGCTGGTCCGCTCCATGCCTGCGAAGTCGCCGAACAGTTGTCCATTTCACGGGTGCTGGTTCCCCGGTTTCCCGGCGTGATGTGTGCCTATGGTGCGCTGGTAGCGGATGTTGTGCTGGAATACAGCCAATCTCTCGTCCAGATTCTCGACAGCAGTACCCCCCAACGAATCCAGACATGGCTGGACACTGCCTCAACACTGGCTCATGACGAGATGCAGGACCAGCAGGTCCAACACGTAAACTTAAAACCCAGCGTTGATATGCGTTATCTGGGGCAAGCCTATGAACTCAACGTCCCACTGAACAACGATCTGGCTGCCGAATTTCACCGGGCACATCAGACGAACTATGGCTATCACATGCCGGATAAACCGATTGAAATCGTCAACCTTCGCCTGCAAGCCGTTGGTCAGGTGGATAAACCGCCACTGACGCCGCATGAACTCGTCCCGAATGACGGCGCAAATGCCCTCATCGCTCCCGGACACTATCATAGACAACACCTTCAACCCGGTGCTGTCATCAGGGGTGAAGCACTGCTGCTGCAATTTGACTGCACAACCTACGTGCCCTACGGCTGGATGGCAGCGGTCGATGCCTATTTCAATCTCATCATCGAAAGGACTGCCAATGGTTGATGCCATAAGCCTTGAGGTGTTCAAGAATTTGTTGGTCAGCATTCCCGAAGAAATGGGGGCCGTGTTACAACGTGCCGCGCTCAGCCCCAATATCCGCGAACGCCTCGACCATAGTTGTGCCATTTTTGATGCACAGGCACGAATGATCGGGCAAGCTGCCCACATTCCGGTCCATCTTGGCAGTATGCCCGCCTCTGTCCAATACTTGATTGAAGCCTTTGATCATTTTTCTCCGGGCGATGTGGTGATGCTCAACGAGCCGTATCGCGGCGGCACCCACCTGCCCGACATCACCGCCGTGACACCCGTTTTCGTGGATGGCAATGTTGCGTTCTTTGCCGCGAGTCGCGCTCATCATGCCGATGTTGGCGGCATGGCCCCCGGTTCGCTGCCACTCAGCACAGACATCTATCAGGAGGGCATCATTATCCCCCCAATCAAGGTCATCGAAGCGGGAAAATATAATGTGGCTGTCCTGAAACTTATCACTGCTAACAGTCGGTCTTCTGACGAACGACTCGGTGACCTCGAAGCCCAACTGGCAGCACAGCGCAAAGGCGCACAGCGGCTCATAGAACTCGTCGATCAACATGGTCTGGGGACGGTTATCGAACATGCCAACGCTCTCATAGAATCCTCGCGGCGTGTCACGGAAACTGTTATCTGGGACATCCCCGATGGGTCCTATTCATTTGAAGATTATCTGGAAGGTGATGGTCAAACCCATTATCAAATCCCCATCAAAGTTACCATTACGGTTCGAGGCAGTGCCATGACGGTCGATTTCACGGGGAGTTCACCGCAAGTGGCGGGCAACGTCAATGCGGTGTCGGCTATCGTGAAATCGGCGGTCTGGTATTGTGTGCGGCTGCTGGTTGATGATGATTTGCCGATGAATCATGGCTGTTTTGAGCCGGTTACGGTAATCACACCACCGGGCAGCATCGTCAATCCCGCATTTCCGGCTGCCGTCGCCGTGAGCACTACCGAAACCAGCCAGCGCATTGCGGACACCGTTCTCGGTGCTCTGGCTAAAGCATTGCCGGACAAAATCCCCGCCGCCAGTCAGGGCAGTATGAACAATGTAACGTTTGGCGGAATGTTTAACGGGCAGCAGTACACCTTCTACGAAACGATAGGGGGTGGTCACGGAGCGGGACCGCAGGGTAACGGCCTAAGCGGACGTCAGAGCCACATGACCAATACCCGCAACACGCCTGTCGAAGCCATTGAGTATGTCTACCCTGTGCGTATATTGAGCTATGAACTACGGGCTAATTCTGGCGGCAAGGGGCAGTTCACTGGTGGTGATGGCATTCGTAGGGTTTACGAGTTCTTAGCGCCTGCGACTGTCACCCTCAACACCGAACGCCGTATGAATCAACCCTATGGACTACAGGGCGGGCAGCCCGGCCAGTGTGGTCGCAACATTCTGGTCAGAGATGGGAAACAGATCGTGCTGGATGGCAGAGCATCCATTCAAGCTCAGGCCGGGGACATTCTGATTATTGAGACTCCCGGCGGTGGCGGTTGGGGCTAAAACCGCTTTTCACCCAACGATAGTTGCACCTGATGCCTGTTTTTGTTTGTACCTTACGTCAAAGTGTAAGATAATAGCTGAAGTAAACGAAAAATTAACCTTCCTCAGGAGACCCGCATAATGAGTAATACCTTTGAGAAAGAAATTATATGGGTTCATTGGATGGGACGTGTCGTGCGCGAGGAATCCATCCGAGAGCTTGCTGAAACGGTGAAAGCGAAGTGCCCCAGTGTGACTGGCATAGCGATTAAAACCAATGATGGTGTTGATTGGCAGGGCCGCTATGACACCGATCCCGCCATGGAAATCAACGGTCCGCAGGATATATTTAAATGGGCACGTGAACTCGCAAGAAATGGTCTTCAAACGCATCTATGGTGTGTGGTGAGAGGCGTGCAGCCTGACGCCGAATCGGACATTATCGTTGAAGCCTGTAATGTACCCGGCGTCCGCTCCATGATTCTGGATGTTGAAGGCGGGCCACAGTATTTCGGTGGACGTCCGCCCGAAGTTGCCCGCCACATGATTGAACGCATCCGCGCTGGCATCGCGAGCGACTTCCATCTTGCGCTTAATTATGATTATCGGGGCAGCCATCCCGACAGCATCCACTTTGATGAATGGCTACCACACGTCCAGAGCCTGCACCCGATGGTCTATCACTGGCACTTCAGCGAATCGACCAAAGGACCGCAAACGTATCTTGAGGCGATGTTCAATAATCTGCGCGTCTACAATTTGCCCATCGTGCCAATGCTGCAAGCCTATCCAGACCCGTCAACAGACCTGATGGTTCCTGAGACACACATGTATCAGGCCGGATACTATTCGTTTGAACATGGGGCAACCGGCATCAGTTATTTCCGTCTTGGCACATTTGTGGAAGACGAGCATTATGCCGCCGTTGGGCGCATTAAGCCGGACGAAATCACTGTCATCCCCCCGCCGAGCGAAGAGGAAGAGGACCCGGCCTCCACATTTCAGGTTGTCACACTGGCCCTCAACGTCCGAACCAAACCAACCCTCGAACCACGTACCCTTATTCCCGGTATACAACTGAATCTTGGTGACCGTGTGGAGGTCCTGCCCACGTCTCGATTGGAAAATCAGGGTTATGTGTGGTGGCGTCACCGGGATGGCTGGTCTGCCGAAAAAGCCGTCAGTGGCAGCCCGGTTTATATGGTTCGTGCGGCTGACTTGGATCCTACCCCAACGGATTCTATATTCCAGGTTGTCACGCTTGCCCTGAACGTACGAACACAGCCTTCACTCGATCCTTCCACATTAACCAGTACCACACTGCGGATGGGTGAGACGGTGAAAGTTGTTCCGGGATCACGGCGAGATACACTTGGTTATGTCTGGTGGCAGCACGATCTGGGTTGGTCTGCCGAAAAACGCAGTGACAACACCGAAATCTTCATGGCCGACGTCAATACCGAATTGCCAGGTACGGCCTTCGTTATCACAAAATCACCGATGGACCTTGATGATATGGAGTGGTTCTACTATTACGGCAATACCCGCTTTGCCTTCCTTTACGGGTCGCAGCATAACTACGACGGTTACAGTCAGGGTCTGCATGGCGGTCTCGACTACGGTTATCCTGCGCAAAGTGGTCGAACCATTCCGATTTTTGCTGGTGTGCATGGCACGTTTGACTACGGCGGTTCTGGCCGCGCTTTTGGTCCTAATCGCGTGGATATTCTGGTCGAAGGCTATCGCATCATTTACGGGCACATAGCGCAGCCTCTGCAACTTGCGAAGGGAACCCCGGTTAATCCTGATACCGTCGTTGGCGTGGTGGATGTCAATGCCGATCATATGCACCTCGAAATTCGCAAAAGCGGCTATATCTATAATCCACTCCTGTTCATGACTAAAACCATGCGTGAAAAGATCTTTGACGATTTCCCACCCGTTGGGTCGTTTGCGTTTTACCAGAGTACGAGCTGGAATAAGTGGATTACGCCGCTTGATCAACCTGTCATTACCATCGGTGGTCCGGTGATTGGCCCCCGCGCCTGAGTATCGTAGGGAATACGCCCACAGCCCTCAGTATGGTAAACTGGGGGCGATTGTCTATAATGGCTGGTGATTATAAGCATTTCACAGGATGTCGCATGAATATCGTTCAAAATGTCGCAGAGCGCCTCGTTGATAATGTAGGCAGGGTGATTATTGGTAAACGACAAGAAATCCGCATGATGGCGATTGGCCTGCTGTGTCAGGGGCATATTCTGCTTGAAGACGTGCCCGGCGTCGGCAAGACTATGATGGCGAAAGCACTGGCTAAATCCATCGGTGCTAGCTTCAGCCGCATTCAATTTACGCCGGATATGCTGCCCTCGGATGTGACGGGTGTGTCTATCTTTAATCAGGGCACGCGTGAATTCGAGTTCCGGCCCGGCCCTATCATGGCGCAAATCGTCCTCACCGATGAAATTAACCGCGCCACACCCAAAACACAGGCAGCGCTGCTGGAAACCATGGAAGAGAAACAGGTCACCGTCGACGGCGTAACTTACCCGCTTGACGAACCATTTCTCGTTATCGCCACGCAGAATCCAATTGAGTACGAAGGCACCTTTCCGCTGCCCGAAGCCCAACTCGACCGCTTTATGATTCGCATTCATCTGGGCTATCCGTCGCCACAGGAAGAAATGATTATGCTGGATTCACAGCAGTACGAGCATCCCCTGAACGACATTTCACGGGTTGTGATGGTAGCAGAACTACTTGAGGCACAAAAAGCGGTGCGCACTATTTATCTGAATGATGATGTCAAAGCCTACATCATCAATCTCGTTACGGCTACGCGCCGTCATCCCGATATTTACCTGGGTTCAAGCCCGCGTGGTGCGTTGGCGATTTACCGTCTGTCTCAGGCTCATGCTGCCACTCAGGGCCGTGATTATGTCATCCCGGATGACGTCAAAATCCTGACGGAACCAGCACTGGCCCATCGTATCATTCTAGGGCCATCGGCGCGTATGAAGGATATTTCAGCCGGGAGTATTATCCAGTACATCCTGAATACAACACCCGTTCCCGGATCAACCGTCGGCCAGCGTCATCCACAACAGTAGCCGCCCATGCTTTATCGTCGAAATACCGTTTACCTCTTATCTGTCTTGCTGTTGGCAACCGGGCTAATCAGTGGGCGTGCTTTTTTCCTCAAGGCCAGTTATGTGCTGATTGCGCTGTCAATTGTCTCATTGGTGTATTCGTGGATGTCCGTCAACTGGCTGAATATCAATCGCCAGACGTATGTGCGGCGCATTCAGGTCGGCCAGATATTTGAAGAACGCTTCCGTGTCGGCAACCAATTTTTTGTCCCGAAATTGTGGTTGGAAGTCCGCGATCATTCCACCCTGCCTGATCACCAGAGCAGCCATGTCGTTCCGATGTTGACCTACAATCAGAGCTACGATTGGCAGGTTCAGACCATGTGTACACGGCGCGGTCAGTTTACACTTGGCCCGATGACGATTACCAGCGGTGACCCGTTTGGCCTATACCAGTTTCCACGCCACATCGCGTCCACCTCAACGGTGATTGTCTATCCAATTACCTATCCGATTTATGACTTTGCGACACCAACCGGATCGTTAACAGGTGGGCAGGCGGTACGGCGCTTGTCGTATCAGGTGACGCCTCACGCCGCCGGAATCCGCGAATATGCACCGGGTGACAGTTTCAAACGCATTCACTGGAAGAGCACCGCCCGTCGCGGCAAATTGTTTGTTAAAGAATTTGAGATGGACCCACTGGGCGATGTGTGGATTTTCTTGGATTTGTCGGTTGAGTCATTGGTGGAACGCCCATCGGTTTATAGCAACCACAGCACCCACTTACCGCCCTCAACGATGGAGTATGCGATCTCCGCAGCGGCGTCACTGTCGCAGTATTTTATTGACAACAACCGTAATGTTGGCTTTTTGACCTATTCCCCGAATCGCAATTATGTTGCGCCAGATCGTGGTGACCGCCAGTTGGTTGATATTCTCGAAGTGCTGGCAACCGCCAACCCTACCAACCAGATTGCGCTGGGCCAAATGATGTCACTCGAAGGGCCGCATATCAGCCGTGGTTCGACAGCGATTGTCATCACCTCATCGACCAATGTGCAATGGCTTGCCGAAGCCCACATTCAATCAAGACGCGGGTTGATGATGCTGGCGGTCATGGTCGATCCCACCAGCTTTGGTTTGCAGGGTGTCAATTTTGGAGCACTCCGCCAGCAGGTCGAAAGCTCCGGCGTATCCACATATGTCGTGCACCAGGGCGATGATCTCACCGTGGCGCTGAGCGACAGTTTGTCCCGCAACGGCCATTAAGGGTTATTCCGTAGTTGCTTCGGGCGTGCTTTCCTCTACCTCTTCCTCCGGTTGAGCACCCGGCGTGCTTAGCAACTCTACCGTTAGATTGAATACACCGGACGTTGGCTCTCTATCCTCATCTGCAAAGCGCGTCACGCCAATAAGATAGGGGCCACTGCGCGGCAACGTGTATTCAATGTAGGGGTCGTAGGTCGCGCCAGTTGGACTGTCATCATTGGCGGTCAGGAAAAACGGCTCGTCATCTGATGTAAACGCATACAGGTACAAAATCGCGTCCAGATTACCATCGGTTGTATTGACCGTGATGGCAATCTGATCACCCTGCCGCCCCACAAAGTAATAGAATTTCAGGAATGTCACTTCATCAATGACGCCTTCAACAGTTTCACCATATCCAATATCTACTGCTTCACGGTCAACACCAACTGTGGTTGGGTCTTGCACCGCCAGCGTCAGTTCAAAATCGCCGGTGGTTGGTGCGGTATCTGTTCCTTCATACCGGGTGGCAACAATCGTGTATTCGCCGCTGGCAGGCAGCGTGATGCGGATTTGAGAATCGCGGATGACCCCGGCCTCGATGTCATCATTTTCATCAAGGAGTTCTCCGTCCGGTCCAAACAGCCGCAGCAGAGTATCAAGCGTGTCTTCAGCAGTCATCGAAATGTGAACGATGTCCCCGGCCTCGCCATTGAAAATATAGCGACGGGTGTTGATATTGTCTGTGATGCGAGCCGTGACAGTCGTGCCATACGTGATTTCCACATCGGTATCGCTACCTGTCCCATCATCAACCTCGACATTTAATGACACAAAATAGTTCGCGTCAACATTCTGCGACGGACCACTCTGCGGCGTCACCAGTACATAATAATCATCTGTTGCCGGGGCGGTTATCGCCAGCAGCACACTGTTATCGGAGGACGCAATCGTCTGAAGGTTGCTATCAGCCAGGATGAGCGTCGCCTGTTGTCCGCCATCTGCCGTCACCGAGAAGTCAATGAGATTACCGGCTGCCACCGGGAAGGTATACAAAGCGCCCAATCGCAGTGGCTGGAAGTTGAAACTGGGTGTCTGGCCGGGGGTCAGAGGAGTCGCGTCCAGCCGTTCAATGAGCGGTGAGTCTAGATCAACGGTGGGCGCTCCATCAGCAGTTAGAGTCAACGAATATGACCCGCTGGAGTCGCCCTCGGCCTGCTCGAACCGTGTGGCGACAATGGCATAATAACCGGTGGTCGGAATGGTAAATTCAAGTCGCGAGTCACGCACCACGCCCGGATCTATGTCGTCATTTTCGGTCAGCGGGATTCGATTCTGATCGAGCAAAACCAGCAGTGGGTCCAGCGTCGTGTCATCCGCTTCCATAGTGGCGGTAATAGCATCGCCCGTCTCCGCGAAGAAAACATAGATATTGAGGAAATTCTCATTGCTGACCGTGCCGCGCACCGTTTCGCCATAGCTAATCTCCGGCAGTCCCACATAATCTTCCGGGATTGTTGGAGCCGAATCATCGGGGATGCGCGGCGGCGCATCAGAGTTGATGACGATGTTAAATGTACCAGATGTCAGGCCCGATTCCTGCCCCACTCGTGTGGCGATAACAAAGTATTCGCCTGAAGTGGGAATGCTAAAAGTGCTGATACGCGCATTAGCCCCACCGCCGCTATTATCATCTTCTGCCAGACTCGCCCCGCCAGAATTCAGCAGGATCAGGTAGCTGTCAAGGTCGCCATCCGAGGCGATCATCTCAATAGAAACGTTATCCCCTGCCTCTGCCTGAAAGCGATACCGGATGACGGGATTGGTGTTTGAGATGAAGCCTGACTTCGACTGCTCATACACAAGCACATCGTTCCCCACTTCGATCTCTGGCGCAGGCGATTGGTCAATAATTTCAAAGCTATAACGACCCGTTGCTGCCTGCGAGAGGGATGCCATCGCCAGAAAATAAATGTCGGCTGCTTCAAGCGTGACATCCAGCGACTCACCGGGTTGTGCCCGGACAATTTCACTCAGGTCACTGCGATACAGCACCATCAACGGCGAAATTTCCGCAGTAATGTTGGGCCTCACTACAATTTGCTGGTCCTGCTCACCTTCAAACCAGTACACATTAAACTGTTCCGAACTCGTAAACGAGCCGTCAACGTTGCTGTTAAGCGGTATGTTTTGCAGGCGTGAGTCGGTGGTGATGTTCCGCGAAATCGTCCCGCCGTCGGTCGTATCACTCGATGACGGCGGCAAGGCATTGGCCGGATCCGCCGACAGGACAAGCGTGAAGTCACCGACATCTGTTTCGGCTGATTCCGGTGACCGTGACACGGTGAGAAAATAGGTTCCCGTGCCGGGCAGGGCGGATGTTAGCAGGGCATTCGGCGCACCACCCCCGTCGTCGTCGCTTTTCAACAGCGCACCCGTATTGCTGGATAGCGCCACGAACGGATCAAGTAAACCTACCGACGTAACTACAACTTCAATCTGGTCTCCCTGTTGACCATTGAAGCTGTAGACCATGGAGGGTATCTCGGCACTGATT